>JBFJZW010000077.1:0-16286 GCA_041621875.1 Pseudomonas sp.
CGGTGCAACCGCACGATCTAGCCCAGATGGTTGGCCGGGATCTGCGCCTGCTCGCGCCAGTCGAAGCCATCGCCCAGGGTCAGCACCAGGGTCTGGTCCGGGAGAAAGACCATGCGCCCACCATAGTGGGCCGCACCGGCCTTGGCCGGCAGGGCGCTAAACAGCACTTCGACGTCCAGCAGCTGGCCATCCACCAGGCGGCCACGGGCCAGGCGGGTGTTGTTGGCCTGCTCGGTGCCGTAGGCGTAGCTCAGGTAGAGCCATTGATTGCGGGCGAAATCGGGATCGAGCAGCACGTCCATCAGGCCCGCCTGGGCGGCCACGAAGGCCTCGGGCACGCCGGCGACCGGTTCGGGATCGAGGCTGCCATCCTTGTCGATAATCCGCAGGCGACCGACGCGCTCGGTCACCAGCATCCGCCCGTCCGGCAGAAAGGCCAGGGACCAGGGATGCTCGAGGCCGGCGGTGACGGTCTCGATGCGGTAATCCTGGGCCAGCGCCAGCGTGCTGGTGGCCAGGCTGCCAAGCAGCATCAGGGTGGTTCTCAACATGGGCGGGGCCTTGTCATAGGGAGGCGGAAGGCGTCGGTTGCACTCGATAGCGCCCCCGCCGGCCGAGCAGGCCGAACAGCAGCGCACCGGCACTGCCGCAGGCCATCAGCCCCAGGGTGCCGAACAAACTGCGGTCGGCGGCGATCAGCGTCGGCATCGGTGCCAGCGCATTGGCCAGCGCCAATGCCGTCCAGATCGCCGCGGCACCGGCCAGGACGAAGATCACCCAGTACAGGGACGGCAGGCGACGCGCGCTCCACAGCGCCAGCGGCAGGGCGCAGGCAAAGCCGAAGGTGGCCAGCAGGGCGAAGGTCGGCCCGAAGCCGAACAAGTCCAGGCAGGTGCTAGCCAGGCGCACGTCCAGCGGCATCGGCGCGCCGAGCGCCTGCAGGGCGGCAAGGTTGCTCTGGGTCTGGAAGATCGAAGCGAGCAAGGTAGTCAGCAACACGGCAAGAACGAAAGCGAGCAACAGGCGTGGCTTGCTGGACATGGGTGGAGGTTTCCCGGGACGACAGTGCGGGGAGTATGACGCAGCCCGTCGGCCGCCGTGGCCTGGGTGTTTTACAGGGTTTTACCTGGTGCCCTGGTGCTCCTCTCGCAGGCTGCAGCGATTCGCGGCCACGACCGGCGGCAGGTCACCGACGACTTTTGGCGACGGGACGGCTCGGACACCGCAATAACAATATATTGACGCCAATTGCACGACGAACGGTGGTTATCCATTCTGAACTTCTGCCGCTATACAGGTGTCGCGAAGGCAGTCCTGCCTCCCGACAAGGGCAACCCTGCCCCTTCTAGTTCGCCTGCGTCACCGGCTGGAATGCCAAGTAGCCCTTACTAACTCCTGGATGAGTAGTGCCCTCGACTGACTGAAGCCTCTGCCTCTCAGGAGCATCAAGCATGATCGACCTCGACACGTGGAATCTGAGCATCCCAGTCGGCGTTCCCGCCACCACCATCGAAACCCCATTGCTGGTCGGCGGTTATCAGGATCACTATTTCCAGTCCAAGAACGGCGCGATCTTCTTCTGGGCCCCGGTCAACGGCAGCACCACCGAGAACGCCAAGTATCCACGCAGCGAGCTGCGCGAAACTTATCCAGACGGCCGTCTGCACAACTGGACCTACCCCAGCGCGGACCACTTCCTGCGCGCCGCGCTGAGCGTCGGCCAGGTGCCCTCCACCGGCAAACTGGTCATCGGCCAGATCCATGCCCACCAGAGCACCGCTCCGCTGCTCAAGCTGGAGTATCAGTACAAGACCTACGCCATTAGCGGCAATATCGTCGCCAAGGTACGCCTCGCGCCCGAGGCACCGATCCAGGTCATCACCCTGGCCAGCGGTATCGCGCTGGACCAGCGCTTCACCTACGTCCTGCATCTGACACCTAAGGGGACCCTGGCGATCAACCTCAACGGGGTCAAGTGGAGCACCCGGCTCGACTCGGCCTGGGCGAGCAAACCGCTGTATTTCAAGGCGGGGGTCTACCCCCAGGACAACAGCGGTTATGAAACCGAAGCCGGCTCGGCGCGCTTCGACAAGCTGAGCATCGAGCACCGGCCCCTGCTCAGCACCGCGCCCTGAGGCGCTGCCACAGACAGAAAAACGCCGCGCCCCCCCCTGGAGGAGACGCGGCGTTCTCTTGAGACGCGCAGCTGTTGCGCCGGGATCAGTTGACCTTGGCGGCCAGCTCACCCTTGGCGTAGCGCTGGAACATGCCTTCCAGGGAGATCGGCTTGATCTTCGAGGCGTTACCGGCGGTGCCGAAGGCTTCGTAGCGGGCGATGCAGATATCGCGCATCGCAGTTACTGTTGCGCCGAAGAACTTGCGCGGGTCGAACTCGCTCGGGTTGGTGGCCATCAGGCGGCGCATGGCACCGGTGGACGCCAGACGCAGGTCGGTGTCGATATTGACCTTGCGCACGCCGTACTTGATGCCTTCGACGATTTCCTCAACCGGCACGCCGTAGGTTTCTTTGATGTCGCCGCCGTACTGGTTGATGATCGCCAGCCACTCCTGCGGTACCGAAGAAGAACCGTGCATCACCAGGTGGGTGTTGGGGATGCGCTTGTGGATTTCCTTGATACGGTCGATGGCGAGGATGTCACCGGTGGGCGGCTTGGTGAACTTGTAGGCACCGTGGCTGGTGCCGATGGCGATGGCCAGGGCATCCACCTGGGTGCGCTTGACGAAGTCGGCGGCTTCTTCCGGGTCGGTGAGCATCTGACTGTGATCGAGCACACCTTCGGCACCGACGCCGTCTTCTTCGCCGGCCATGCCGGTTTCCAGGCTGCCCAGGCAACCCAGCTCACCTTCCACGGACACGCCGCAGGCGTGGGCGAAAGCCACGGTCTGCTGGGTCACGGCGACGTTGTAGTCGTAGTCGGCCGGGGTCTTGCCGTCTTCTTTCAACGAACCGTCCATCATCACCGAGCTGAAGCCCAGCTGGATCGAGCGCTGGCAGACGTCAGGGCTGGTGCCATGATCCTGGTGCATGCACACCGGGATATGCGGGAATTCTTCGATGGCCGCCAGGATCAGGTGGCGCAGAAACGGCGCACCGGCGTATTTACGGGCACCGGCGGAAGCCTGGACGATCACCGGGGAGTCGGTCTTGTCGGCCGCTTCCATGATCGCGCGCATCTGCTCGAGGTTGTTGACGTTGAAGGCCGGCACGCCGTAGCCGAATTCGGCGGCGTGGTCGAGCATCTGGCGCATGCTGATAAGTGCCATGGTGTTCTTTCTCCCGGTGGGGCTCGTTAATCGTGCAAGCCTGCCGCAGGGGCAGGCGCTATTCAAGTCATTCAGACCGGGGGTGAACCCGGCCCACATTCAAGTCGCGCTCAGGGGGCCTTGCAGCCGCGACCGATCAGGTCGTCATTGGTCGTCCAGTAGACCAGCCCTTCTTCGCCCTTGCTGTGAAAGGACAGCAGACCATCGCTGTACAGCGCGCCCGAGCCCGCGGGCTGCTGGCTCAGACGATAGACGATATCGCCGCCGCCCAGGCGCAGATCAACGGACTCGCGGCTGCTGTCGGCGAAGCGCCAGAGCACTTCGGCCTGGCTGTCGCAAACCCAGCGCGTCCAGTTATCCGAAGGCGCAGGCTGACTGGCGCAGGCACCCAGCAGGCCAAGCAATGCCAGCAGAGCGGTCTGTTTCAGCATCGTGGCTCGCTCCCTGATCAGGCTGCTCACCCTTTGGCGCGTGCTTCAAGCACTTCAACGGCCGGCAGCACCTTGCCCTCGACGAACTCGAGGAATGCGCCACCGCCGGTGGAGATATAGGAAATCCTGTCGGCCACGGCGTATTTGTCGATGGCCGCCAGGGTGTCGCCACCGCCGGCGATGGAGAACGCCGGGCTTTCGGCGATGGCCTGGGCCAGGACCTTGGTGCCGTTGCCGAACTGGTCGAATTCGAACACCCCTACCGGGCCGTTCCACAGAATGGTCTTCGAGGATTTCAGCAACTCGGCGAACTGCGCGGCAGTTTGCGGGCCGATATCCAGAATCATGTCGTCTTCAGCCACATCGGCCACCAGCTTGACGGTGGCTTCGGCGTCTTCGGCGAAAGCCTTGGCGACCACCACATCGACCGGCAACGGCACGCTGACCTTGGAAGCTATGGACTTGGCGGTGTCGAGCAGATCGGCTTCATACAGCGACTTGCCCACCGGGAAACCGGCCGCAGCAAGGAAGGTGTTGGCGATACCGCCACCGACGATCAGCTGGTCGCAGATCTGGCTCAGGCTGTTGAGTACGTCGAGTTTGGTCGACACCTTGGAGCCGGCGACGATCGCGGCCATTGGCTTGGCCGGGTTGCCCAGGGCCTTGCCCAGGGCATCCAGCTCGGCCGCCAGCAAGGGGCCGGCACAGGCGACCTTGGCGAACTTGGCCACGCCATGGGTCGAGCCCTCGGCGCGGTGGGCGGTGCCGAAGGCGTCCATGACGAACACGTCGCACAGGGCGGCGTATTGCTGGGCCAGCTCGTCGGCGTTCTTCTTCTCGCCCTTGTTGAAGCGCACGTTCTCGAACAGCACGATCTCGCCGGCCTTGAGCTCGACGCCATTCAGATAATCCGCCACCAGCGGCACGTCGCGGCCCAGCGCCTTGCTCAGATAGGCGGCGACGGGAGCCAGGCTGTTCTCTGCGCTGAATTCGCCTTCGCTCGGGCGACCCAGGTGCGAACAGACCATTACGGCTGCACCCTTTTCCAACGCCAGCTTGATGGTCGGCAGGGAGGCGAGGATGCGCGCGTCGCTCTTCACCACGCCGTCTTTTACGGGCACGTTGAGGTCTTCGCGGATCAGCACGCGCTTACCGGCGAGGTCGAGGTCGGTCATCTTCAGAACGGTCATTAAATCAGTCCTTCACGGCAGCAGGAGTAGTCAGGGAAAGAAAGTGTTCGGCCACATCGAGCATACGATTGGCAAAGCCCCACTCGTTGTCGAACCAGGCCAGCAGATTGACCAGGCGCGGGCCGGAAACCCGGGTCTGACTGCCATCGACAATCGCCGAATGCGGGTCGTGGTTGAAATCGCAGCTGGCGTGGGGCAGCTCGGTATAAGCCAGCAGACCTTTTAGCGGGCCGCTCTCGGCCGCCTGGCGCAACACCGCATTGATCTCGGCCGCCGAGGTATCGCGGGCGGTCTGCAGGGTGATATCCAGGCACGAGACATTTACCGTCGGCACCCGAATGGCTTTGGCCTGAATCCGCCCGCTTAGTTCCGGCAACAGGCGCTCGATCCCCCTGGCCAGACCAGTGGACACCGGGATCACCGACTGGAAGGCCGAGCGCGTACGGCGCAGGTCTTCGTGATGATAGGCGTCGATCACCGGCTGATCGTTCATCGCCGAGTGGATGGTGGTGATCGACACATAGTCGATGCCCACCGTCTCATTCAGCAACTTGAGCAGCGGCACGCCGCAGTTGGTGGTGCAGGAGGCGTTCGACACCAGCAGCTCGCGGCCGCTCAGGCAATCCTGATTGACCCCGAACACCACGGTGGCGTCGATATCCGCCTCACTGGCCATCGGCTGCGACAGCAACAGCCGCGGCGCACCGGCATCGATAAAGCGCTGGGCATCGGCGCGGCTGGTGTACTGGCCGGAGCATTCGAGCAGCAGGTCGATATCCAGCGCGGCCCAGTCGATGGCTTCCGGCGCGGCCTGGCGCAGCACCTTTACGCAGTCGCCATTGATATGCAGGCAATCGCCGTCGACCCGCACCTCGCCGGGAAAACGCCCGTGGGTGGAGTCGAAGCGGGTCAGGTATTCGATGCTGGCCTGGTCGGCCAGATCATTCAGCGCGACGATCTCGAGACCGGCGTCAGCGCCACGCTCATGCAGCGCACGCAGCACGCAGCGGCCGATACGGCCGTAACCGTTGAGGGCGATTCGATAGGGGCGCTTGGGCATCGGATATCTCGGATGAGCGTAGGGTGGATCGCGCTTCATCGATCCACCGGCTGTGTAATGGTGGATGAAAAGAGCGTCATCCACCCTACGGCGTCGTTCTCACTCAGGCGTCGAGCAGCTCGGCGGCGGTGTCCAGGATGTTCTCGACGGTAAAGCCGAAGTGCTCGAACAGCGCCGGGGCCGGGGCCGACTCGCCGAAGCTGGTCATGCCGATGACCCGACCTTCCAGGCCGACGTACTTGTACCAGAAGTCGGCATGGGCAGCCTCGATGGCAATCCGCGCGCTCACCTGCAGCGGCAATACCGCCTGCTTGTAGCCGGCGTCCTGCTGGTCGAACAGACTGGTCGACGGCATCGACACTACACGCACCTGGCGACCTTGCGCGCTCAGCTGCTCGTAAGCGGCGACCGCCAGACCGACTTCCGAACCGGTGGCGATCAGGATCAGCTCCGGCTCGCTGGCGCAGTCCTTCAATACATAGCCGCCACGGGCGACATCGGCCAGCTGCTGGGCGGAGCGCATCTGGTGGGTCAGGTTCTGCCGACTGAAGATCAGCGCGGATGGGCCATCATTGCGCTCGATCGCGCACTTCCAAGCCACCGCCGACTCCACCGCGTCGCACGGACGCCAGGTATTCAGGTTCGGCGTACAGCGCAGGCTGGCCAACTGCTCGATCGGCTGGTGGGTCGGGCCGTCTTCGCCGAGGCCGATGGAGTCGTGGGTGTAGACGAACAGCACGCGCTTCTTGATCAGCGCGGCCATGCGCACGGCGTTGCAGGCGTACTCCATAAACACCAGGAAGGTCGCACCGTAGGGCACGAAGCCGCCGTGCAGGGCCACGCCGTTCATGATCGCGCTCATGCCGAACTCGCGCACGCCGTAGAACATGTAGTTGCCAGAGGCGTCTTCAGCGGAGACGCCCTTGCAGCCTTTCCACAGGGTCAGGTTGGAACCGGCGAGGTCCGCCGAACCGCCGAGGAACTCCGGCAACAGCGGGCCGAAGGCATTCAGCGCATTCTGGCTGGCCTTGCGGCTGGCAATGGTTTCGCCCTTCTCGGCGACTTCCTGGATATAGGCGGCAGCTTTCTCGGCGAAATCGGCCGGCAGCTCGCCGGCGATACGGCGCTTGAACTCGCTGGCCAGCTCCGGGTAAGCAGCGGCGTAGGCGGCAAAACGCTGGTCCCACTCGGCTTCGGCAGCGGCACCGGCGGCCTTGGCGTCCCATTCGGCGTAGATTTCGGCGGGGATTTCGAACGGGCCATGGTTCCAGCCCAGGGTGGCGCGGGTCAGGGCGATTTCGTCATTGCCCAGGGGCGCGCCGTGGCAGTCTTCCTTGCCCTGCTTGTTCGGCGAACCGAAGCCGATGGTGGTCTTGCAGCAGATCAGGGTTGGCTGGTCGCTGGTCTTGCGCGCGGTGTCGATGGCAATCTTGAGCTCTTCGGCGTCGTGGCCGTCGACATTGCGGATCACCTGCCAGCCATAGGCCTCGAAGCGCTTGGGCGTATCGTCGGTGAACCAGCCCTCGACTTCGCCGTCGATGGAGATGCCGTTGTCGTCATAAAACGCCACCAGCTTGCCCAGGCCCAGGGTACCGGCCAGGGAGCAGACTTCATGGCTGATGCCTTCCATCATGCAACCGTCGCCGAGGAAGGCGTAGGTGAAGTGGTCGACGATGTTGTGGCCGTCGCGGTTGAACTGCGCGCCCAGCACCTTCTCCGCCAGGGCGAAGCCCACGGCGTTGGCGATGCCCTGGCCGAGCGGACCGGTGGTGGTCTCGACGCCCGGGGTGTAGCCATATTCCGGGTGGCCCGGGGTGCGGCTGTGCAGCTGACGGAACTGCTTGAGGTCTTCTATGCCCAGGTCGTAGCCGGTCAGGTGCAGCAGCGAATAGATCAGCATCGAGCCATGGCCGTTAGACATGACGAAACGATCGCGGTCGGCGAAGCTGGGGTTGCTCGGGTTGTGCTTGAGGTAGTCGCGCCACAGGACTTCGGCGATATCCGCCATACCCATCGGGGCCCCGGGGTGGCCGCTGTTGGCTTTCTGCACGGCATCCATGCTCAGGGCACGAATGGCATTGGCTCGCTCACGACGGCTGGGCATCACTGAATCTCCTACGGGCTGCTTGGGCAACTGGGGGTCGAAAAAGGCGGCCATTTTCGCCCAGCGGAGCCCATCGGGGCAATGACAGATAGTCGCAGAGCCAAGGTTTTCTGGCCTTTGGCCCAGCAATACCAATATCAAAACTTTTTGATATTGGTATTGCTGGATGAAAAATGACCGACTAGACTGCCCAGCCTATGAATATGCGCGCCACCCTTCCGACCTTCGAACCCGTCGACGCCCTCGCCGCCCTGTGCAAGGCCGGCGGCGATTCGCTGCGCCTGAATGTGCTGCGCGCCCTGAGTAACGACTCCTTCGGTGTGCTGGAACTGGCGCAGATCTTTGCCATCGGTCAATCGGGGATCAGCCATCACCTCAAGGTGCTGGCCCAGGCCGGCCTGGTGGCCACGCGCCGCGAAGGCAATGCGATTTTCTACCGCCGCGCCCTGGCCCATAACGAGCAGCTCGGCGGCAGCCTGCACCTGGCCCTGCTCGAGGAAGTCGACCGCCTGCCTCTGCCCGCCGAGGTGCGCGGGCGGATTGCCGAGGTGCACAGCCAGCGCGCCGCCGCCAGCCAGGACTTCTTCGCCCGCAGCGCGGCCAGCTTCCAGGCCCAGCAGGACCTGATCGCCGGCCTGCCGCAGTACCGTGACAGCCTGCTCAGCCTGCTCGACTCGCTGAACTTTGCCGCCAGCGCCACGGCCCTGGAGATCGGCCCCGGCGACGGCGGTTTTCTGCCCGAGCTGGCCAGGCGCTTCAGCCACGTCACCGCCCTGGACAACAGCCCGGCGATGCTCGAACTGACCCGTCAGCGCTGCGAACAGGACGGCCTGGACAATGTCGAGCTGCACCTGGCCGATGCCCTGCATGACGACTACCCGGCCGCCGACTGCCTGGTGCTGAATATGGTCCTGCACCATTTCGCCGCCCCGGCCGAGGCGCTGAAGCAGCTGGCCCGGCGGGTCAAACCGGGCGGCAGCCTGCTGATCACCGATTTATGCAGCCACAACCAGAGCTGGGCCAAGCAGGCCTGCGGCGACCTGTGGCTGGGCTTCGAACAGGACGACCTGGCCCGCTGGGCCACGGCCTCCGGCCTCACGCCGAGCGAGAGCCTGTATGTCGGCCTGCGCAACGGCTTCCAGATTCAGGTACGGCACTTTGCCAACCTCCATGAAAACAGCGGCCTGAGGGCCACCGTCAGCGGTACACAATAGGAAAACCGATCGATGAGCGAATACTCCCTCTTTACCTCCGAGTCCGTCTCCGAAGGCCATCCGGACAAGATTGCCGACCAGATCTCCGATGCGGTGCTGGACGCCATCATCGCCCAGGACAAGCACGCCCGCGTGGCCGTGGAAACCCTGGTCAAGACCGGTGTGGCCATCGTCGCCGGTGAAGTCACCACCAGCGCCTGGGTCGACCTGGAACAGATCGTCCGCGACGTGATCTGCGACATCGGTTACACCAACTCCGACGTCGGCTTCGACGGTGCCACCTGCGGCGTGCTGAACATCATTGGCAAGCAGTCCCCGGACATCAACCAGGGCGTCGACCGCGCCAAGCCGGAAGACCAGGGTGCCGGCGACCAGGGCCTGATGTTCGGCTACGCCAGCAACGAAACCGACGTGCTGATGCCTGCGCCGATCCGCTTCTCCCACGCCCTGGTGCAGCGCCAGGCCGAAGCGCGCAAGTCCGGCCTGCTGCCGTGGCTGCGCCCGGACGCGAAATCCCAGGTCACTTGCCAGTACGAGAACGGCAAGGTGGTCGGCATCGACGCGGTGGTGCTGTCCACCCAACACAACCCGGAAGTGTCGCTGGCTGATCTGCGCGAAGGGGTGATGGAGCTGATCATCAAGCACGCACTGCCGGCCGAACTGCTGCACAAGGACACCCAGTTCCATATCAACCCGACCGGCAACTTCGTGATCGGCGGCCCGGTGGGCGACTGCGGCCTGACCGGGCGCAAGATCATCGTCGACAGCTACGGCGGCATGGCCCGTCACGGCGGCGGCGCGTTCTCCGGCAAGGACCCATCCAAGGTCGACCGTTCGGCGGCCTACGCCGGTCGCTACGTGGCGAAGAATATCGTTGCTGCCGGCCTGGCCGAGCGCTGCGAAATCCAGGTGTCCTACGCCATCGGCGTGGCCCAGCCAACCTCGATCTCGATCAACACCTTTGGCACCCACAAGATCGCCGAAGACAAGATCATCAAGCTGGTGCGCGAGGTGTTCGACCTACGCCCGTACGCCATCACCAAGATGCTCGACCTGCTCCACCCGATGTACCAGGAAACCGCGGCCTACGGCCATTTCGGCCGCACCCCGGAGCAGAAGACTGTCGGCGACGACAGCTTCACCACCTTCACCTGGGAAAAGACCGACAAGGTCGCCGACCTGCGCGCCGCCGCCGGCCTGTAACCTGCAACGCAGTAGCGAAGCCCCGCCTTGTGCGGGGCTTTTTGTTGCACGCAATTACGCCGGCCGCTGCAAAAGCCGCTAGGCTCAACTGGCCATCTGCCGAGCAAGGACGCTCACGATGAAAGGATTGATCGCCTGGCTGCTGTTCAGCAGCAGCGCATGGGCCGCCTGCCCCGACTGGCCAGCGCAACGCGCCAACCTGGAAATTGCCGCTCTGGCCAGACAACTGGCCCACTGGGACGACGCCTACCATCGCCAGGGCCAAACCCTGATCGCCGACGAACTCTATGACCAGGCCAGCGCCAACCTGCAGCACTGGCGCGACTGCTTCCCCGGCTCAGATCCGGACGTTCACGACCCACTCGCCACCAGCAGCGGCCGCCATCCCCACCCGAGCGCCCATACCGGCCTGCGCAAACTGGCCGATAGCGCCGCGGCGGCGGCCTGGATCGACAGCCGCGAAGACCTGTGGATTCAGCCCAAGGTCGACGGCGTTGCCGTCAGTCTGGTGTATCGCCACGGCCAGCTGCAGCAACTGATCAGCCGCGGCGATGGCCGTAGAGGCCAGGACTGGAGCGTCCACGCCCACCGCCTGCCGGCGATTCCCGCGCACCTGCCCAGCCCCATCGACCTGGTGCTGCAGGGCGAGTTGTACTGGCGTCTGCCGGCGCATATCCAGCGCCAGTCCGGCAGTCTGGGCGCGCGCAGCAAGGTCGCCGGACTGATGAACAGACAGAAGCTGACCATCGAGGAAGCGGCCGGCATCGGCCTGTTTGTCTGGGACTGGCCCGCTGGCCCGGCGCTGATGCCCCAGCGCCTGCAGCAGCTGGCGGAGCTGGGCTTTGCCGACAGCCAGCGCTTCAGCCAGCCGATCCGCAGCCTAGAGCAGGCCGCCAACTGGCGCGAGCGCTGGTACAACAGCGCCCTGCCCTTCGCCACCGATGGGGTGGTGCTGCGCCAGGGCCAACGCCCGGCGGCCGCACGCTGGCAAGCCGAACCGCCGCACTGGGCGGTGGCCTGGAAATACCCGGTGAGCCAGGCCTTGGCCGTGGTCCAGGCGGTGGATTTTCGCATTGGCCGCAGCGGACGCATCACCCCGGTGCTGCGGGTTCAGCCGGTCAGGCTGGATGACCGACGCATCGAATATGTCAGCGCCGGCTCGCTGCAGCGCTGGCAGGCCCTGGATATCCGTCCCGGCGATCAGGTGGCGATCCGCCTCTCCGGCCTGACCATTCCCGCGCTGGACAGCGTGCTCTGGCGCACTCAACAACGCGCCGAGCTGAACGTACCCGATGCCACGGCTTATCACGCCTTGAGCTGCTGGCGCGCCACGGCGGCCTGCGCCAGCCAGTTCCGCGCGCGCTTGGCCTGGCTCAGCGGCAAACAGGGCCTGGCCTTGCCGGGCGTCGGCCCCGGCACCTGGGACAAACTGCTGCGCGCGCAACGGCTCGACGGCCTGCTCGACTGGCTGCACCTCTCCAGCGAACAGCTCGGCAGCGTCCCAGGCCTGGGCCCGCGCAGCTCGGCCGCCCTGCAACAGAGTTTTCGCCTGGCCCGCGAACGCCCCATGCAGGACTGGCTGCGCGCCCTCGGCTTGCCGAGCCATGTACTGCTGGACGCCGACTGGGACAGCCTGGCCCAGCGCAGCCTAGCCGACTGGCAACGCCAAGCCGGCATCGGCCCACGGCGGGCGACGCAATTGCGGGCCTTCTTTCAACATCCGGAAGTGCAGGCCCTGCGCGCCCAACTGCGTGCGGCGCAGATAGCGGGGTTCTGAAGCGCTGGTCAGAAGGCGCGAAACTCTTCGTGACAGGCCTTGCAGCTGTCCTCGACCCGCTGCATCGGCGCAGCCAGCGTCTCGGGCGTTAAGGGTTGTGCGGCGGTGGCGGCAACCAGCGCCGCGGTGCTGGCTTCCATCGCCCGGGCCAGCTCCTGAAAGCGCGCCTGACGCTGCCAGACTTCATCCCTGGCGCGACTGTCATCGTCCTCTTCGCGCACCTGGGGGAAATGCTGCCAGGGCGTACGGGTCAATTGATCGAGCTCGGCAGCCCCGTCGACAAAGGCCTGCTCCTTGAAGGCCAGCCGCCCGCGCAGCATGCCGCCGAGGTCTTCGCTGACCTTGAGCATCTGCTTGAAGATGGTCTGGCGCTGGCCTTGCGGCGAATTGGGGTCGACGCCGCCGCAGCCACTCAGGGCCAGCGCCAGCACAACGAGGGACAGGGTTTTAAACTTCATAACACCTTCAGAGCCAACAACCGGATGGATAACGGGCGACAGTATCGCCACCCGCTACCCAGCGGCCAAGCGTGGTGTGTTGCCGCAGATAACAAAACCCGCGCCCACGCCCGCCAGCCAGCTTAGGCCGAAACCACAAACAGGCTGACGATCAGCGCCATACCGGCGAACCACAGCAGCGAACGGATCGCCCCCCAATCGGCCAGGTAGCAGAGGAAATACAGCACCCGACTGACCACGAAGGCCATCGCCAACTGATCCAGCAACCCCTGCTCGGCCCCACCGGCCAGGTGGGCGATGATCACCGCCGCGGCGAACGCCGGGGTGACCTCGAAACCGTTGAGCTGGGCATTGTTGGCACGCTTGCGCCAGCCTTCCAGGCCGGAGAGGAAAGCCCGCGGGTCGCTGTTGGCGCGCGGCCCGTAGCCGGCACCGAGGAACTTGGCGCTGGCAGTGGCCAGGTAGGGCAGGACGATGGCGATCAGCACGCACCAGTAGGCGAGGGTCATGGAAGCTCCGCAGTTGGGTAATGGAGTGCGCAGCTTGTCCGCAGCGCGAACGGCCGTCCATGACCGCTACCGCCCAAGTCGACGGCGATTCGGCCAATCAGGCCGCCAGCTTGCCCTCAGCCAGTGCCACGGAAGCGGCAAGCATGGCCCGCAACAACACCGCGCAGCCGGCAGCGAGATCCGCCGGCGCGGCATTCTCGATCTCGTTGTGACTGATGCCGCCCTCGCAGGGCACGAAGATCATCCCGGCCGGGCCCAGTTCGGCAAGGAAGATCGCGTCATGCCCGGCACCGCTGACGATGTCCATATGCGAAAGCCCCAACCCCGCCGCCGCGCCGCGTACCGCCTCGACGCAGCCCTGATCGAAATACAGCGGCGGGAAGTCCGCCGTCGGCGTCAGCTCGAAACCCAGGCCATGCCTGGCGCAGGTCGCCTCGATCACCCTGCGTACCTCTTCGATCATCGAATCCAGCCGCGCAGGCTCCAGGTGCCGGAAGTCCAGGGTCATGCGTACTTCACCGGGAATCACGTTGCGCGAGCCGGGATAAGCCTGCAGACAACCGACGGTGCCACAGGCATGGGGCTGGTGCGCCAGCGCCACCCGGTTGACCGCCGCAACCACGGCCGAGGCACCGACCAGGGCATCCTTGCGCAGGTGCATCGGCGTTGGGCCGGCATGGGCCTCGACGCCCTTGAGCGTCAGATCGAACCACTTCTGTCCGAGCGCGCCGAGCACCACGCCGATGGTCTTTGCCTGATCTTCGAGGATCGGCCCCTGCTCGATATGCGCCTCGAAATAGGCCCCCACCGCATGGCCGCTCACCGCGCGAGTGCCGGCGTAGCCGATGGCGTTCAAGGCTTCGCCGACGCTGACGCCCTCGGCATCGCGCTTGGCCAGGGTTTCTTCCAGGGTGAATTTTTCGGCAAACACCCCGGAGCCCATCATGCAGGGAGCAAAGCGCGAGCCTTCCTCGTTGGTCCACACCACCACCTCCAGCGGCGCTTCGGTCTGCACGCCCAGGTCATTGAGGGTGCGCAGCACCTCGACGCCGGCCAGCACACCGAAGCAGCCGTCGAACTTGCCGCCGGTGGGCTGGGTGTCGATATGGCTGCCGGTCATCACCGGCGGTAGTGCGGAGTTGCGCCCAGGGCGACGGGCAAAGATATTGCCGACGCCATCGACGGTCACGGTGCAGCCGGCCTCCTCGCACCAGCGCACGAACAGGTCGCGGGCCTGGCGGTCGAGATCGGTCAACGCCAGGCGGCAGACCCCGCCCTTGACGGTGGCACCGAGCTGCGCCAGCTCCATCAGCGAATGCCACAGGCGCTCGCCGTTGATATGCGGCTGGCTGGATTGCAGGACGTCAACGGCAGTGTTCATGGTGATCTCCTTGGGCGTTTCTAGTTGTCTGTGACACGCCCTCGGCATCGGGCGCGTCTGCTGGATCGCATCGCGGGCAAGCCCGCTCCTACAGGTACGGGCTTTGCCTTAAACCGGTGCCTTGGCCGCTACGGGCTGGGCGCTACGCAGGCTGCACAGGCCGAAATAGATCAGCCCGCCGAGGAAGGAGCCGGTAAACCAGCCGTAGTCGTAGAACCAGCTAAAGGCGCTGCTACCCAGCGACAGCAGGGTCAGCGCCACGGGTACGGCGAAGGCGACAAAGCCGATCCAGTTCCACGCCGGGTAGACGTCGTCGCGGTACAGCCCGGCCAGGTCGAGGCGCTGTTTCTTGATCAGGAAGTAGTCGACCACCATGATCCCGGCAATCGGCCCCAGCAGGCTGGAATAACCCAGCAGCCAGTTGGAATACACGCTTTCCAGGCTCAGGTCGGAGACCAGCAGGCCGAGCTTCTTCAGCAGCTCGTGGCCCATCAGGCCGAGACCGATCAAACCGGTAAGCATCACCGCCTTGGTGCGGTCGATCAGCTTGGGGGCGATGTTCTGGAAGTCGTTGGTCGGTGAGACGATATTCGCCGCGGTGTTGGTCGACAGCGTGGCGACGATGATCAGCGCCATGGCCAGGGCGACCCAGCCGGGGCTCTGGATATGACCGATCAGGCTGACCGGGTCGGACACGGTTTCACCGACCAGGGAGGCCGAGGCGGCGGTCATCACCACGCCGAGGGCGGCGAACAGGAACATGGTCAGCGGCAGGCCGATCACCTGGCCGATGATCTGGTCCTTCTGACTCTTGGCGTAGCGGCTGAAGTCGGGAATGTTCAGCGACAGGGTGGCCCAGAAGCCGACCATGGCGGTCAGGCCGGCGAGAAAGTAACCGGTGACGCTGGCACCCTCGGGGCGATTGGCCGGCTGCGCCAGCAGTTCGCTCATCGACACATTGGGCAGCGCCCACATCAGCAGGCCGGCACCGACCAGCACCAGCAGCGGCGCGGAGAGGGTTTCCAACCACTTGATCGACTCGGCACCGCGCAGCACCACCCACAGGTTGAGGGTCCAGAAAATCATGAAGCCGATCACCTCGCCGGTGCCACCCAGGCTCTTCCAGCCCTCGAAGATCGAGCCGAGCAGCAGGTGGATGGCCAGGCCGCCGAACATGGTCTGGATGCCGAACCAGCCGCAGGCGACCACCGCCCGGATCAGGCAGGGCACATTGGAGCCGATCACGCCGAACGAGGACCGCAGCAGCACCGGGAAGGGAATGCCGTACTTGGTGCCGGGGAAGGCGTTCAGCGTCAGCGGCACCAGCACCACGATATTCGCCAGCAGGATCGCCAGCAGCGCTTCGCCCACCGACAGGCCGAAGTAGGCGGTGAGCACACCACCCAGGGTGTAGGTCGGCACGCAGATCGACATGCCGACCCACAGCGCGGTGATATGCCACTTGTTCCAGGTGCGCTCATGCACCTGGGTCGGGGCGATGTCGTGGTTATAGCGCGGGCTGTCGAGTACGTCGGGGCCAGCGGCCAGTTCGTACAAGCCATCGCGCTCGGTCACTTGCGATCTGCTCTGTTGCATGGAGCCTCTCCAGGAATTGTTCTGATTGTTCGCTCATCGGGATGAGCCGATGGCCGGAGTATTTTGTGTCTCAGAGCC
>JBFJZW010000078.1:0-16282 GCA_041621875.1 Pseudomonas sp.
GCGAGTCGAAGTTGAGGTCGATCTGCCGTTCGCTGAAGGTGCACCAGACCCGCCCGTGGCTGCCGTCGGCGAAGGTGATGTCGCGGAACGGTTCCTTTTCCTTGCGGATGTGGATCTTGGCCAGATCGTCCGGGCTGATCTCGCCCAGGCTGTCGACGTCGATAAACAGCTCGGCCCACTCCGAGGCCTTGCCCTTTTCCAGGTAATCCTGGAACTCCGGCGATTCGTCGGCCAGGTGATTGAGCACCAGGTCCAGACAGACATCGTAGTGCGCGCTCAGGCGCTCGATGTCTGCCCAGGTGCCGAAGCTCGGGTCGATACGCTTGTGCGTCAGCGGCGAGAAACCGCCGTCGGCATTGGACACAAAGGGCGGCAGCACATGCACCCCGCCCACCGCGTGCCCGAGCCGGTGTTCGACGAAATTGGCCAGGTCGGCCAGGCCCGTACCGATACGGTTGGGATAGGCGATCAAGTGAACGGTATTTTTCAGCGGCATGTGAAGTCTCCCTGAACTCATGGAATTTCAGCTGCCTGCTACAACGAACGGCCCGGGACAGCCCGCGCCGAAATCAGGCCTGCAGACAACGGCTAACGCGCAAAGGAGCCTGCCCGCCGACAGCTGTCCGTCACAACCCTAACAGCTCAAGGCCGGCAGATGGGCTGACAGCAACAGCCGGCATCGGTTTGGTGACATGCCCAATGGGCCGAGCAGAGGCCCTGTCGAGGTTATCTGGCGTGCGCTGACGCAGTGTTTGAGTGCGAAGCGGCCTTATTCCGTAGGGTGCGCCGCGCGCACCGAGGAGCCATGGTTTAGGCGGGGCGCATAAGGGGTATGGCGAGACGGCAAAAGCTTCGCGAGCATGGCCCGCTCCTACGATGTCCGGTGGTGGCCGTGGGTTTGGCGGGCCGGTTGAAAACAAACCTGCATAAAAAAGCCAGGCCCTGGGGCCTGGCTTTTATCGGCATCGACCGCCCGTTCAGCCCGGCTGATGCTCCGTTTCCTTGACCCGGAACCAGGCCGCATAGAGCGCCGGCAGGAACAGCAGAGTCAGCGCCGTGGCGACGATCAGGCCGCCCATGATGGCCACCGCCATCGGCCCGAAGAACACGCTGCGCGACAGCGGGATCATCGCCAGCACGGCGGCCAGGGCGGTCAGCACGATGGGCCGGAAGCGCCGCACCGTGGCTTCGATAATGGCATGCCAGCGGTCCATGCCGGCGGCGATATCCTGCTCGATCTGATCGACCAGGATCACCGAGTTGCGCATGATCATCCCCGACAGGGCGATGGTGCCGAGCATGGCGACGAAGCCGAAGGGCTGGCGGAAGATCAGCAGGAACAGGGTCACGCCGATCAACCCCAGGGGCGCGGTGAGGAACACCATGGCCGAGCGCGAGAAGCTTTTCAGCTGCAGCATCAGCAGGGTCAGTACCACCACGATAAACAGCGGGATACCGGCGTTGACCGACTTCTGCCCGCGAGTGGAGTCCTCCACGCTGCCGCCGACTTCCAGCTGATAGCCGTCCGGCAGCACCTCGCGGATCGGTTCCAGGGTCGGCAGTATCTGCTTGACCAGGCTGGCCGGTTGCTCCTTGCCGTACACGTCGGCGCGCACGGTGACCGTGGGCAGACGGTTGCGGTGCCAGATCACGCCTTCCTCGAAGCCGTACTCCAGGGTGGCGATCTGCGCCAGCGGTACGCTCTTGCCACTGTCGGTGGGCACCGCCAGGCTCGGCAGCAGGCCCAGTTCCTGGCGCTCGCTGAGGGTGCCACGCAACAGGATCTCGATCAGCTCGTTGCCTTCGCGGTAATGGCTGACTGGCGAGCCGGTCAGCGAGCTCTGCAGGAAGCGCGACAGGTCGGCGGTGCTGACACCCAGGGCGCGGGCACGTTCCTGATCGATATTCAGACGCACCACCTTGCTCGGCTCCTCCCAGTCCAGGTGCACATTGGCCACATGGGGGTTGTCGCGCACCTTGTCGGCGACCTGGCGGCCCAGGGCACGCACCTCGTCGATATGCTCGCCAGAGACCCGGAACTGCACCGGGTAACCCACGGGCGGGCCGTTTTCCAGACGCGAAATACGCGTGCGCAGGGTGGGGAACTCGTCACGCAGCAGGTCGATCAGCCACAGGCGGATCTTCTCGCGCTCCTCGATGCTTTTGGCCAGCACCACGAACTGCGCCACGCTGGCGGCCGGCAACTGCTGGTCCAGCGGCAGATAGAAGCGCGGCGAGCCGGTGCCGACATAGGCGACGAAGTTGTCGATACCTTCATGACCGCTGAGCAACTGCTCCAGGCGCTTGGCCTGTGCTTCGGTGGCAGCCAGGGAGGCCCCCTCCTCCAGCTTCAGGTCGACCATCAGTTCCAGGCGGCCGGAAGCCGGGAAGAACTGCTGCGGGACGAAGCGGAACAGCAGGATCGAGGCGACGAACAGGCCGATGGTCAGCAGGATCACCGTCTTGCGGCGGCGCACGCACCACTCTACCGCCCCGCGCACCCGCTTATAGAACGGCGTCGCGTAGGGATCATGGCCCTCGGCGCTGCCGCCATGTTTGGCCGCGTGCAGCTTGGCCAGATCCGGCAGCAGCTTGGCCCCCAGGTAGGGCACGAAGACCACGGCGGCGATCCATGACACCAGCAGGGCGATGGTTACCACCTGGAAGATCGAACGGGTGTATTCGCCGGTGCCGGACATCGCCGTGGCGATCGGCAAAAAGCCGGCGGCGGTGATCAGGGTGCCGGTGAGCATCGGGAAGGCGGTACTGGTCCAGGCGTAACTGGCCGCCTTGATGCGATCAAAGCCCTGCTCCATCTTGATTGCCATCATCTCCACGGCAATGATCGCGTCGTCCACCATCAGCCCCAGGGCCAGCACCAGCGCGCCGAGGGAGATCTTGTGCAGGCCGATGCCGAGGTAGTACATGGTGGCGAAGGTCATCGCCAGCACCAGGGGAATCGACAGCGCCACCACCAGGCCGGTGCGCAGACCGAGGGAGAAGAAGCTCACCAGCAGGACGATGATCACCGCCTCGGTCAACACGCGGACGAACTCGCCGACACCGGTTTTCACCGCCGCCGGCTGGTCGGAGACCTTGCGCAGCTGCATCCCGGCCGGCAGGGTTTCCTGCAGGCGGGCGAATTCGCCTTCCAGCGCCTCGCCCAGCACCAGGATGTCGCCGCCGGCCTTCATCGATACCGCCAGGCCGATGGCGTCTTCGCCCATAAAGCGCATGCGCGGTGCGGGTGGATCGTTGAAGCCGCGTTTGACCTCGGCCACATCGGCGATGCGGAAGGTGCGTTCGGCCACGCGGATGGGGAAGTTGCGGATTTCCTCGACCGTCTCGAAACGCCCGGTGACGCGCAGTTGCACCCGGTCGGAGACGGTTTCGAAGAAGCCGGCGGCGGCCACCGCGTTCTGTTCTTCCAGGGCCTGCTGCACTGCGGCCAGCGGCAGGCCGAGGGTGGCCAGCTTGGTGTTGGACAGCTCGATCCAGACCTTTTCGTCCTGCAGGCCGAGTAGCTCGACCTTGCCCACGTCCTTGACCCGCTGCAGCTGCAGCTGGATGCGGTCGGCGTAGTCCTTGAGCACGGCGTAGTCGAAACCGTCACCGGTCAGGGCGTAGATATTGCCGAAGGTGGTGCCGAATTCGTCGTTGAAGAACGGCCCCTGAACGCCCTGGGGCAAGGTGTGGCGAATATCGCTGACCTTCTTGCGCACCTGGTAGAACAGCTCGGGAATGTCCTTGGAGCGCATCGAGTCGCGGGCGATAAAGGTCACCTGGGACACGCCGGGGCGGGAGAAGGAGACGATCTTGTCGTAGTCACCGGTCTCCATCAGCTTCTTTTCGATGCGTTCGGTGACCTGCCGCGCCACTTCCTCGGCGCTCGCCCCCGGCCAGTTGGTCTGCACCACCATGGCCTTGAAGGTAAAGGGCGGGTCTTCGCTCTGGCCCAGCTTGGTGTAGGAAATACCGCCGACCACGGCCAGCAACAGCATGATATAGAGCACGATCTGGCGGTTGCGCAGGGCCCAGGCGGAGAGGTTGAAATCCATCGGGATTACTCCTCGGCCAGCAGCTGAACGGTGCGATTATCCCGGTTGACCGGGCGCACCTGCTGGCCCTCGCGCAGCACCTGCACGCCGGCGGCCACCACCCAGTCGCTGCCCTGCAGACCTTCGAGCACCGGCACGGTTTTCTCGCCATAGGGGCCGATCTGCACGTTGGTGCGCTTGAGGGTGGAGGTCTTCGGGTCGACCACCCAGACATAGGGCTGGCCCTTCTCGGCGGTCAGCGCCGACAGCGGTACCGCCAGCGGCACTTCGCCGTTGTGGGCGATAAACACCCGGGCGCTCTGGCCCAGTTCGGCCGGCACCTTGCCTTCGGTGAAGGCCACCCGGGCGGCGAAGGTGCGCGACTGCGGGTCGGCCGACGGCGATATCTCGCGAATGCGCCCGGAGAAGCGCTGATCCGGCTGCGACCACAGCTCGACGGCCACGTTCTGGCCGACCTTGAAGCGCTCGAAGGCCTGCTCGGGCAGGCTGATCAGCACTTCGCGCTCGCCGTCGGCGGCCAGGGTAAAGACCGTCTGCCCGGCCGCCACCACCTGCCCCACTTCGACCATGCGCCGCGCCACCACGCCATCCTCTGAGGCGCGCAGCACCGCGTAACCGGCCTGGTTGTTGGCCACATTGAATTCGGCCTTGACCTGCTTCAGTCGCGCCTCGCCGGAGCGATAGGTGTTCTCGGCATTGTCGTACTGCGAACGGCTGACCAGATTGCGCCCCAGCAGGGTCTTGTAACGGTCACGCTCGGCGCGCACCAGCTGCAGATTGGCTTCGGCTGCGGCGACCTGGGCGCGCATGGCCTCGAGCTGCAGGCGCACGTCCTGGGGGTCGAGCTCGGCCAAGGGCTGGTCCTTCTTCACCCGCGCGCCTACCTCGACCAGGCGCTTGCTCACCTTGCCGCCGATGCGAAAGGCCAGCTCCGGCTCCAGGCGCGCGCGCACCTCACCGGGGTAGGCATCCATCAGATCGCCCGATAGCTGCGGCTGCACCACCATGGCCGGACGCACGGCGACCTCGACCGGCTCGCCATTGCCGCAGGCGGCGAGCAATGCAATTAAACTGGCAGGCAAGGCGACAGACAGGGCTTGGCGGAACATGATGGCTAACCTTTCAGGAGGCTATGGAATATTTAAACTGACGGGTATAGTAAAAATAGCAAACTCACTAGTCCAGTATTAAAAACGACCAATGCCAAACAAAGTGTTACCACCCAGCGGCCCCGGCCGCCCCAAAGACCTGGCCAAGCGCCAAGCCATTCTCGAAGCGGCGAAAACCCTGTTCCTGAACAAGGGCTACGACGGCAGCAGCATGGACGCGATTGCCGCCGAAGCCGGGGTATCCAAGCTCACCGTGTACAGCCACTTCACCGACAAGGAGACCCTGTTCGCCGCCGCGGTGCAGTCCAAGTGCGAGGAGCAGCTGCCGGAACTGCTGTTCGAGCTGAGCCAAGACGCGCCGATCGAGCAGGTGCTGCTGAATATCGGCCGCGGCTTCCATACCCTGATCAACAGCTGCGAGTCGGTGGCGCTGCACCGCCTGATGGTCAGCCTGGCCGCACAGGACTCGAAGCTGTCGAAGATGTTCTACGACGCCGGCCCGCAGCTGATTCTCGATGAGATGAAACACCTGCTGAGCCAGGCCCATGCAACTGGCAAGCTGTGCATACCCGACCCGCTGAGCGCGGCGGATCAGTTCTTCTGCCTGATCAAGGGCGGGGCCAACTTCCGCCTGCTGATCGGCTGCGGCGAAGCCCAGCAGGGCGAGGCCGCCGAACAGCATGTGCGTGATGCGGTGGGGGTGTTTCTGCGCGCCTATAGCGCCGAGTAGGTGCGCTGCGCGGTAGAAGGGTTCAGGCCTGCTCGCTGGCGGCCTGCAGCTTCTTCTTCGGATAGATGTCGTAACGGCTGGACTTGCCCTCCAGGGCATAGCCCGGCTTGGCTCCGTCGATCAGCGGGGCCTTGCGCGGACGCTTGACCACCACCCGATGGCTGGCCAGTGCCAGCGCCGCTTCGAGCAAGGCTGGCGCGTCCAGGTCGTCGCCGACAAAGGGCCGGAACAGGCGCATCTCCTTCTTCACCAGGGCGCTCTTGTCGCGATGGGGGAACATCGGGTCGAGGTAGATCACCTGGGGCGGCTCGCCCTGCCAGGCGCGCATCAGCTCGATGGCATTGCCGGTCAGCAGGCGCATCTGCGCGGCAATCGGCGCGACATCGCGGTCCAGGGCGGCGCGGGCCAGGCCGTCTTCCAGCAAGGCAGCGATCAGCGGCTGACGCTCGATCAGGGTCATGCGGCAACCCAGGCTGGCCAGCACGAAGGCATCGCGACCCAGGCCGGCGGTGGCATCCAGCACCCGCGGACGCACCCCGGCCTGCACCCCGACCGCCTTGGCGATCATCTGCCCGCTGCCGCCGCCAAACAGCCGGCGATGGGCCACCGCCCCCTCGACAAAATCCACCCTGACCGGCCCGGGAGCCTGAGGACCCAGTTCCACCAGCTGCAGACCGCCCTCACCCAGTTGCAGGGCAAACTCGCTGTCGCCGTCCAGCGGCAGATCCAGGCGCGCAGCCCAGGTTTCGGCCGCGGCCTGCAGATGAGGGGTCAGGGCCTGCATACGAATTCGGGCTAGTAGCCGCTTATCACTCATCAGAAAATCTACTCAAAAATCACTCAATGGGCCGCCAGGGCAAGCGCTAACAGGCGTGGGCGGCATTTTGCCAGACCCGCCAGCGTCCCGCCGCAGCACGTTCGCCACCGGCCTGCCAGGCAAGCGGTTAACGGCACATCCGCCACAGCCCCATATCCACATGGAAGTGATCGCGGTGGGCGGCGTTGTATTCCGGCCCCAGGGTGGTGTTGAAGCTTGTGCACGCCGCCTGCTGGACCTGGCGCAGAAACTGCGCATTTTCGCCCTGCCCGGGCCAGTCGTGCAGCACGCTGATGCGTCGGCCATCGGCCAGACGAAAACCGACGATATCCAGCGCATTGGCCGAGGCATGCTGGCTGCGCCGCTGGCTACCGGCGACGCTGCGACAGGCGAAGCTGCCGACATGTTCGACCTGCACCACTGGCTGGCCGAACACCGCCTGGGCCGCAGGCTGCAGGCCGTGCCGCTCGAACAGGGCAAAGGCTGCGGCCAGCGGACAACTGGCCAGAAAGCTGCTGCTGAACTGCACGCCGGAGGCCTGCACCCGCAGGGCATTTTCCAGCGGACAGTCAGCCTCGGGATTGCCATCGCGCTGCAGGGTGTAACGCAGGGCCGAGGTGCTCAGGGCTTGCTGGCACAGCGCAGGGTTGTCCTGCAGCCGCCAGAGTTTGAAGCCGGTGAGCAGATTGGGCGTCTCGCGAATATCCAGCACCGCCCAGGGGTTCCAGCGCGGCGGCACATCCAGCACGCCACGCCAGAGCGCCAGCAGCAGGCCGGCCAGCACGACACAAAGAATCAGCAAGGCACGAAAGAAGGTCATGCCGCGCAGCCTATCAGAGCAGGCCCAGCTGCTCGACCTCGGCCTCGCTGTGCAGCTCGGGCAGCGCCGCCAAACCCGGCAGCCTGAGCATCAACTGACGATGGAAGCGTTCGGCCAGCTGCGGAGCCAGGCGGTTGTCCGAGGTGTGCAGGAAGACGTAAGGCGTGCGGCCCTCTTCGATCCAGCCCGTCACCTTGTCCAGCCAGGGTGCCATAAAGGGATCATTGGCCAGCAATTCGGGATGACCGATAAAACGCAGTTGTGGTGACTGGCTGAAGGCCGTCGGCCGCAGCGGCAGGCGTGGCTTCTTGGCTTGCGCATGGAGCACCGCCGGCGCGCTGGACGCGCAACTGAACAAGGCCCGCGAATCCAGGCAGATGCGCTCGATGCCCCGCTCGTGCAGCAGACGGTTGAGCGCCCGCTCCTCATCACCTTTGGCGAAGAACGCCGGATGACGCACCTCGACGGCCAGCTCGCCAGCCATCCAGGGCTCGATAAACCCAGCCAGCTCAGCCAGTCGCGCCGGGCCGAAACTGGCCGGCAACTGCAGCCAGTACGGCGCAACCCGCTGCCCCAGCGGGGCCAGCAACCGGCGAAAATCCTCGGCTGCGTTCAGCTGCTCGCGCAGATCGCCGCCATGACTGATCTCCCGCGGCAACTTCGCGCAGAAACGCAGATGCGCCGGCATGCGCTCGGCCCAGCGCGCCACGGTCTCGACTGAGGGCTGTGCATAGAAGGTGGTGTTGCCTTCCACGGCGTTGAACACCTGGCCGTAGTACGGCAGAAAATCTGCTGGGCGGCAGCTTTGGGGATAAAGCGAACCGCGCCAGGCCGGCTCGCTCCATGACGGGCAGCCAAGGTAGTAGGGAAGCATCGGTTCTTGTGACCAGGGCAACGAAAGAGTCAGGCGTAGAGGTCGAGACCCATTACCTGCTGGGCATCCGCATCGACGGCGAAGCTGGCGGTGGAGCTGTAGCTGGCCAGGGCCTGGGCGGCGCGGTTGTTCAAGGGCGGCTGATAGAGCTGATCCTGCAGGCGCGCCGGCAGGCTGTCGCTGCTGGCATTGCCGGCATCGACCTTGCGCTCCTGGGGCGTCTGCTCCAGACCCTGGCTGCTGGCGGGCGAAGCCGGTTGCTCACGACGTGCCTCTACCTCGCGCTGAGCTTCGCGAAAGGGCGTGACCGCAGAGCCCGCGCGGGCGCTGCGATCTGGCAGATATGAGGGGGTAAAACCGTCGATTCGCATCAGTTACTGCTCGGCTGTTCAGCCAACGATGGATACAGGTTACGGCAATTTAGCCTTGCCGGCAGCGCTTGGCAATCGGCCACTGGCACGCCGGCCACAGGAGCGACGGAAGGCACCGAGGCCGGGCGGGCAAACGGGCTCAGGACGGTGCCTTGGCCGTGGCGACCTTGTCGCGCAGGTAGACCGGCTGGGCCAGGTCCGCCGCCACCGCTTCGCCGCGCTGCCAGGCGAAATGCGCCAGGCTCAGCAGGTCTTCGGCATGGGGCAGCATGGCCGCGTCCTGGCCCATCACTGCCAGCGGAATCCGCGCACCGAAGGTGCCCCAGCCGGTGCCCGCACCGAACCACTCGCCACTGGCGTCGCGGGGCAGGCTGGCCTGTTCCGGCGGCAGCACGGCTTCGAGGCCCTGCAGGCGCATCTCACCCTGCTCGGCGCGGTAACAACCCCAGTAGATTTCATCCATACGTGCATCGATGGCCGCCGCCACCTGCTGCGCGCCGTGCTCACGCAGGCTGCGCTGGGCCAGCACGGCCAGGTTGGATACCGGCAGCACCGGACGCTCCAGGGCGAAGGCCAGGCCCTGGACCACGCCGATGGCGATGCGCACGCCGGTAAAGGCCCCGGGGCCGCGACCAAAGGCAATGGCGTCGAGCGCCGACAGCGGCACCCCGGCATCGCCCAGCAGCTGCTTGATCATCGGCAACAGGCGCTGGGCATGCAGACGCGGGATCACTTCGTAATGGCTGAGCACCTGGCCGTTATGCAGCAGGGCAACGGAGCAGGCTTCGGTGGCGGTATCCAGGGCCAGGAGAGTGGTCATTGCATTCGGACAGGTGACGAAATGGACCGGCATTAGAACGGCTTGAGGCTTTTTTTTCCAGCGCAATCACCGTGGTTCGCGCCTGTCACGCGAACGAACTCAAAGGTCCACAGGCATGCAGCGGGCCCGAACAGACCCGCTGCTGCCTGAATAAAGCGTGTTTACCAGGGCTCGATAACGGTCTTGGCGTCCCAACCTTGCAAAGCTGCCTTGGACCAGGTGCCGTAGCCCGCATTGGGGAAGACGATCCACTCGGCACCCCATTTGTCCGCTTCGGCGGACACAGTGGCGCGCTGATCGGCCAGCGGCGTCTTGCGGAAACGCCCATCGAAGTCGTGCAACGTATCGCCCAGCAACAGCACGATCTGATGATCGGCACTGACGATGGCGCGCCGCTCGACCTTGGGCGGCCCCAGCAGCAGCACACTTTGCGCCGAGATCTGCGGCAGGCCGAGCTTGCTCAGGGTGGCCAGGGTGTGGGGCTTCTGCTCATCGGCGCGGTCCGAGATATAGCGAATGGTCACGCCGAGCTTGTCGGCGTGCTCAAGGAATTTCTTCGCTCCGGGAATCAGCACCGGGGTGCCGTCGCGCTCCCAGGGCAGCCAAGTGTCCCAGGCGTCATAGGTGTGACAGTTGGCCAGGTCGCGCGCCAACAGGGCGCTGTTATCGATAACGGTTTCATCCAGGTCGGTGACGATGGCCAGCTTCGACGGATCCTTCGCGGCGGCCACTGCCGCATCCAGCTTCAGCGTGGCGATGTTGTAGGCCTGCAGCTGCAGGGCCTGAACTTCCGCCGATTGCTGCTGGAAACGCAGGCCCATGGTGAACTCGGCGACAGTGCAGTCGGTCTTGGGCTTCGCCTGGGTATCGGCGAAGGCCCCAGGACTTCCCACCAGCGCTAGCGCCAGGCCCAGCCAGATAGCACTCTTTGCTGTTTTCTCGGTCATTGAACGCTCTCCCTTTCTTGGTATGGGCTAACAGACCGTTGAAAAACTACCTGCATTGGCAATACTGCGTTAAAAACGGCCTCGCCTAGGTTTTTCAACGGCCTGCTAAGACCTAAAAAATCTAAAACCATCTCTCGCCTGGTATAGACCAGAACCGATGCTAGCCTAGGCGAGCAAGGTTACTGTTCTATGAACGACGCTCAGCGAGTCCAGCGCGCCAACCGCAGAAACGCCAACGGCCCGCAAAAGCGAGCCGTTGGCTGACTACAACAAGGCTTAGCTAAGAGCTGCAAGCACCTTGGCAGTGATCTCGTCCACCGAACCCACGCCGGCGATGGCGCTGTACTTCGGCGTGCCGTCGGCGGCGGCGAGCTTCTGATAGAAGTCCACCAGCGGCTTGGTCTGCGAGTGGTAGACCGACAGGCGATGACGCACGGTTTCTTCCTTGTCGTCTTCACGCTGGATCAGCTCTTCGCCGGTTTCGTCGTCAATGCCTGCGACTTGCGGTGGATTGTGCTCGGTGTGGTAGACGCGGCCCGAAGCCGGATGCACACGGCGACCGGCGATACGACCGACGATTTCCTCGTCGTCGACGGCGATTTCCACCACGTGATCGATATTCACGCCAGCCTGCTTGAGGGCTTCGGCCTGGGGAATGGTGCGCGGGAAGCCATCGAAGAGGAAGCCATTGGCGCAATCGGCCTGGGTGATGCGCTCCTTGACCAGGTTGATGATCAGGTCATCGGAGACCAGACCGCCGCTGTCCATCACGCTCTTGGCTTTCAGGCCCAGCTCGGTACCGGCCTTGACGGCAGCACGCAGCATGTCGCCGGTGGAGATTTGCGGAATACCAAATTTCTTGGTGATGAAACCAGCTTGGGTACCCTTACCGGCACCTGGCGCCCCCAGCAAAATCACGCGCATTGATGTGCTCCTCAAGATTCAAATAAAAATCGTCGGACTCGCCTCGTGGGGCCAATCTCAGAATGGTTCAGGCAAGTGGTCCCGCAGGGGCTGCCAGATTGCCAAAGGCCGATCAAGATACACAGCGCACCCCCAGCGCACAAGCCACCGAAAGTCGGATAGAACTACGACCAAGGCAGCGCCGGATCGCGCCTTGACCCAGGGCCTGCGCGCATCCGCCAGCAGGCCAGGGGTCCTCGCCCGTGAGCCTTAACCGGTATTGCGCAAACCCGCGGCAATGCCCGCCACGCTGACCAGCAGGGCCTGTTCCAGAGGGCTGTCGGCCTGGTTCTCGCGTTGCCTGGCGCGGGCCAGCAGCTCGGCCTGAAGCAGGTGCAGGGGGTCCAGGTAGGTATTGCGCACACTGATCGATGCCAGGGTCTCGGGGCTGTGTCCGAGCAGCTTCGACTGCCCGGTCAGTCCCAGCACCGCAGCCACCGCCTGCGACAATAAGCCGCGTAAATGCTCGCCCAGGGGCTGCAATTGCGGCTCGACCAGACGCTCGTCATAGAGCCGGGCGATGGCCTCGTCGGCCTTGGCCAGGACCATTTCCAGCATATCGATACGGGTGCGGAAGAACGGCCAGTGCTCGCGCATCTGCGCCAGCAACTCGCCTTCACCGCGTTTCAGGGCATTGCCCAGGGCGTATTCCCAGCCCAGCCAGGCTGGCAGCATCAGGCGGGTCTGGGTCCAGGCGAAGATCCAGGGAATCGCGCGCAGGCTCTCCACCCCGCCCTCGCGGCGCTTGGCCGGGCGACTGCCCAGGGGTAGGCGGCCGAGTTCCTGTTCCGGGGTGGCCTGGCGGAAATACTCGACGAACTGCGGGTGCTCGCGCACCACGCCGCGGTAGGCGCTGACGCCATCGGCGGCCAGTTTGTCCATCAAGTCGCGCCAGGCCGGCTCCGGGCTGGGCGGCGGCAACAGGGTGGCTTCCAGCACGGCGGCCAGGTAGAGATTGAGGTTCTGCTCGGCAATATCCGGCAGGCCGAACTTGAAGCGGATCATCTCGCCCTGCTCGGTGGTGCGGAAGCGCCCCGCCACCGAACCCGGCGGCTGCGAGAGGATCGCCGCATGGGCCGGGCCACCGCCGCGACCGACGGTGCCACCGCGACCGTGGAACAGCAGCAGCTCGACCTGATTGTCGCGGCACACCTGGACCAGGGTTTCCTGGGCGCGGTACTGGGCCCAGGCCGCGGCAGTGGTGCCGGCGTCCTTGGCCGAGTCGGAATAGCCGATCATCACCTCCTGCGGGCCGTGCAGGCGCGCACGGTAACCATGCAGGCCGAGCAGGCGACTGATCACCGGGCCGGCGTTATCCAGGTCGGCGAGGGTCTCGAACAGCGGCACCACGCGGATCGGCCGCTGCAAGCCGGCCTCCTTGAGCAGCAGCTGCACCGCCAGCACATCGGATGCCGCGCCGGCCATGGAGATCACATAGGAACCCAGTGACGCCGCCGGGGCGTTGGCCACCTCGCGACAGGTGGCCAGCACCTCCTCGGTTTCGCCGCTGGGCTTGAAATGCCCGGGCAGCAGCGGTCGGCGGTTTTCCAGCTCGGCCAGGAGAAAGGCCACGCGGGCCTCTTCGTCCCATTCGGCATAACGACCCAGCCCCAGGTATTCGGTGATTTCGCTCATGGCCGCGGCATGCCGGCTGGCGTCCTGGCGCACATCCAGGCGCAGCAGGAACAGGCCGAAGGTGGCGGCGCGGCGCAGGCAGTCGAGCAGCGGGCCGTCGGCGATCACGCCCATGCCGCAGGCGTGCAGCGACTGGTAGCAGAGGGTCAGGGGTTCGAGCAGCTCGCGGTTGTCCTGCAGAACCGCCGCCGGAGCCTCCAGGCGCTCGGTCAGGGCCGCCTGGGCCCAGCTACGGGTAGCGCGCAGACGCTCGCGCAACTGCTTGAGCAGGCTGCGATAGGGTTCGGCACTGGCCCCGACCCGCGCCAGCAGCTCGGGACTGGCCTGCTGCATGGACAGCGAGGCGGCCAGTTGGTCGATATCGCGCAGGTACAGATCGGCGGCCATCCAGCGCGCCAGCAGCAGCACTTCGCGGGTTACCGCAGCGGTGACATTGGGGTTGCCGTCGCGGTCGCCGCCCATCCAGGAGGCGAAGCGGATCGGTGCGGCATCCAGCGGCAGATGAAAGCCGGTGGCGGCATGCAGGGCCTGGTCGGCCTTGCGCATCACATTCGGCAGGGCATGCCAGAGCGAATGCTCGATCACCGCAAAGCCCCATTTGGCCTCGTCTACCGGGCTGGGTCGGCTGCGGCGGATTTCCTCGGTATGCCAGGCCTCGGCGATCAGCCGGTGCAGGCGCTGCCTGACCGCCTCGCGCTCGGCCAGCGACAGATCGCTGTGATCGCCGGCTGCCAGTTCTTCGGCGATGGCGTCGTATTTCTGGATCAGGGTACGTCGCGCCACCTCGGTGGGGTGCGCGGTCAGCACCAGCTCGATATCCAGACGGCCGAACTGCCGGGCCAGGGCCTCACCGCCCTGACCATTGGCCAGCAGGCGCTGCAGCAGGTCGGCCAGCACGCTGGCCTCGAACGGTTCCGCCTCGTCGGGCCCGCGACGGCGCACCCGGTGATACTGCTCGGCGATATTGGCCAGGTTGAGAAACTGATTGAAGGCGCGCGCCACCGGCAGCAACTCGTCATCGTCGAGCTGATTGAGGGTCGCACTGAGCTGTTCGGCCCCGGCCGCCGAGCCACGCCGTGCGCCCTTGGCCCCCTTGCGGATGCGCTCGATCTTGTCGAGAAAGGCGGCACCGCGCTGGCTGCGGATGGTCTCACCCAATAGCTCGCCGAGCTGATGCACCTCTTCACGCAAACGCGCGTCGATTTCTGCCATGACTGCTGCCTCACTGATCCCGGGAACCCAAGAGTGCCCAGCGCGGCAACTTCTTACAAGGGCGCGACTCCAACTGCATGAAGGCTTAACCGCGGTCTAGGCTTTGCTTGAGAGCACCCGGACGAACCATCGATCGCCCCTAGCGGCCTTGCACGCAGGGGCCAAGGACTATCCAGCATGAAGATTCGCGAACTAGTGAGTACCTGGGAAGAACAGGCCAAGGGCCGTCTGACGCCGACGACCTACCATATCCATCTCGACCTGGAGTCGGCGGCGCGCATTGCCGCTCTGTGCGAGATGTACCCCAAACGCAGCCCGCAGGAGCTGCTGGGCGAACTGATAGGCGCGGCCCTGGAGGAACTGGAAGCCAGCATGCCCTATGTGCAGGGCAGCCAGGTGGTGGCCACCGACGAGCAAGGCGACCCGCTCTACGAAGACATCGGCCCGACCCCGCGCTTTCTCACCCTGGCACGCAAATACCTGCATGAGCTCAACTACCAGTCGGACAGCAGCAGCCACTAAAGGGCGCTCGGACTCTTGCAGGGGGTGCACCCGCCCGGCGGGATCGTGGCAATCGCAGCTAGCCTGACGCGCTCAGCGGCTGCGGATCACTGACTGGCCGCGGCAGCCTGTTCGCCGGTGCAGCGCACGGCCTGCTTGCGCTGGTCGACCAGCACGCCGCTGAGCCCCTTCTGTTGCAGATCGAACAGCACCAGCACGCCATCGACGCACTGCGCGACCTGGCTGGCCGGCTTCAACGACACCTTGTAGTCCTCGCCGGGAACGGTCTTGAGCATGGTGAACTCGGACAACAACAGGGCGTCTTCCGGCTTGGCGATATGCAGGTAGCCGTAGTAGCCGAGCGTCGCCACAGTGGCACAGACGCTGGCAATGGCGGTAAGGATCAGGGGAATGGGATTCAGTTCGCTCATTACAGGCTCTCGGAATTAACAGTAAGCAGAGGCGGCGCAGCTTGCAGCAAACTCTCCCGCCTGCAAAGGCCTAGATTGCCGCATCATTTGCCACCGGCGCGCACTTCCTCGCGGGCCTTGAAGGTGGCCTCGTAGACACGTTCGGCCAGGCGCGAGAACGGCAGGCTCTGCACCCACACCGTACCGCTGCCCTTGAGCGTCGCCAGAAAAATCCCCTCGCCGCCGAACAGCATGCTCTTCAGGCCGCCGGCCAGGCCGATGTCGTAATCGATGCCCTGGGTAAAGGCCACCAGACAGCCGGTGTCCAGACGCAGGGTTTCGTTGTGCAGTTCCTTGCGGATCACCGTGCCGCCAGCATGCACGAAGGCCAGGCCGTCGCCCTCGAGCTTCTGCAGGATAAAGCCCTAGCCGCCAAAGAAGCCGGCCCCCAGACGCTTGTTGAAACTGATACCGACCGCGGTGCCATGGGCGGCGCAAAGAAAGGCGTCTTTCTGGCAGATCAGCGTGCCGCCATGTTCACTCAACTGGATCGGCACCACGGTACCCGGATAGGGCGCGGCGAATGCCACCCGCCCCTGGCTTTTGCCGGCATTGGTGAAGTGCGTCATAAACAGCGATTCGCCGGTCAGCATGCGCTTGCCCATGCCCCAAAGTTTGCCCAGCACACCCGTGGCCGAGCCATCGCCCATGCGCGTTTCGAAGCGCACGCCGTCGGTCATGTAATTCATCGTCCCGGCCTCGGCGATCACCGTCTCGCCCGGGTCGAGGATGATTTCCACACTCTGCGCCGAAGCGCCGAGGATTTCGTAGTCGAGTTGATGGCTGGGCATGGGGAGCTCCTGGCAATGCGGGAAAATCGCCCCGGATTGCATCCGGGCTAGGGTTAACCTATTGAAGGGCTAGGAGCGTCACGCGCGAAGGTCAGGCAAGGCGCGCACGATCTGAAAAGCGCAGTTTACGACTGTAAATGAGCATTTTTCAGGTCGTGCGCAAC
>JBFJZW010000079.1:0-16190 GCA_041621875.1 Pseudomonas sp.
AGGCGGCGCAGGGTGAAGTACTTGGCGATGGAGTAGTCCTCGCAATCGCCGGCCCCCTTGATCAGCATCTCGATGGGCGTTGCCCAGTAGTCGTTGACCTTCCACAGGCGGATGTCGTCGACAAAGCGGATCTGTCGGTTGAAGAAGCGGTTGACCTCGCTGAGCTTGTCTTGCTCGGCCAGCTCGGTGCTGCTCTTGATCAGCGCCTCCCAGGCCTGGATCCGCTGCCTGGCTGCGCCCAGGTTGCCGTAGCGGCTTTCGGCATTGCCCAGGATCAGGCCGAAGTCCCAGTTGGCCAGGGCACTGCTCAGCCCGACAAGCAGCACCAGCCCGAGCAGCAGCGTCCTGTGCAGGTATTTCGGCCATCCATGGGGGGACTGACGTGGCTGCATGTACCGCGCCTCGGTCAAAGATGGGGGAAGTCTAGGCGTTACTTGGGCATTCTGCCGGACGGCTGCCAGCGCGGGGCGTCCGGGGGAGAGGGGATTAGCGTCTGGCTGAGGGGGCTGGCCTGCTCAGGGTCTTCTGCTTGAGGATATAGACGCTCACCAGTACGGCGCTGGTCAGCATAAACAGGCGTGCCCAGAACAGCGGCACCAGGTAGCTGGAGATGCCGATGCTCAGCCACATCAGGCCGATGGCGTAGACCTTGCCCTTGAGCGGGATACCCTGGCCTTCGAGGTAATCGACTATCCAGGGACCGAGCTGGCGGTGGTTGACCAGCCACAGGTAGAAGCGCCGCGAGCTGCGCATAAAGCAGGCGGCGGCCAACAGCAGGAAGGGCGTGGTCGGCAGCACCGGGAGGAAAATACCGATAACCCCGAGCGCCACGCTGAGCCAGCCGATGGCCAGCAGGGCGTAGCGCGCAGCGGGGTTGCGCAGTATGCGGATATCCCGCGCCATGCTTATGGCGTGATCTTAATGATGGCGTGGCTTGAGCAGTGCCGGCTTCTCTTCCGGGGCGTGGCACAGCAGAAACAGGGCGGTCAGCAGCTCCGGGATCTGCTCGACCATGCTGTCGACCAGGTCGCGATCGCGGGCGATTTCAGCGAACTCGGGCTGCTCGTCGAACAGGCCGGAGGCGACCATGATCGGCAGCAGCAGCTCGCTGACTTCGTCTTCGGCGTCGTCGAACCAGGCGGCTTCGCGCAGGAACACCCCTTCCATAAAGCCGATGCACCAGCCGCGCAGGTCGGAATCGTCCGGCTCGATACCCAGGTCGAGTTCGCAGGGCACTTCCGGGTCGTCGTCGCTGGCCAGTTGGCGGGCGATATGGCTCTGCAGCTGGAGCAGCGTCGCTTCGACTTCTTCGCGCTCGGCGTCGCTGCGGTAATGCGGTGGCTCGGAGAACAGCGCGTCGATCCATTCGCGCTCCGGTACCGGGTCCGGGCAGATCGACAGCGCGGTCAGGTAGCCGTGGGCGGCGATGTAATCCAGGGCCTCTTCATGCAGCTCATCGGCATCGAGGAAGGCTTGCAGGCGGGAGAGTTGCTCGGCGAAGGACATCGGGGGCTACCTTGAAGGAGTAAACGAGGATGAATTCTAGTCTAGCGCGACTTGAGCGGCCATAGCTCGCGCTAAAACCAGGGAACGGCCGGTCTTGCGGCTGTTACAGATGCAAATCCTGCCGGGCGAGCACTTGCGTATAATGCGCCGCTCGCTTTGGAGACCCGCCATGCTCGATCACGCACAACGCATCCTGAAAGACGTTTTCGGCTACGACAGCTTCCGTGGCCGTCAGGGGGCGATTATCGAGCGCGTGGCCGGCGGCGGCGATGCCCTGGTGCTGATGCCGACCGGCGGCGGCAAGTCCCTGTGCTTCCAGGTGCCGGCCCTGCTGCGCGACGGCCTGGCGGTGGTGGTTTCGCCGCTGATCGCGCTGATGGACGATCAGGTCGCGACCCTGGATGAGCTGGGTGTGGCCGCGGTGGCGCTGAACTCGACCCTGGGGGCCGACGAGCAGCGGCTGATTGCCGAGCGGATTCAGCGCGGCGAGATCAAGATGCTCTACCTGGCCCCCGAGCGCCTGGTGCAGCCGCGCATGCTGAATTTTCTGCAGAATCTGCAGATCGCCCTGTTCGCCATCGACGAGGCGCACTGCGTCTCGCAATGGGGCCATGACTTCCGTCCGGAATACCTGCAGCTGGGCCAGCTGGCCGAGCTGTTCCCCAACGTGCCGCGCATCGCCCTGACCGCCACCGCGGATATGCGCACCCGTGAGGAGATCGTCCAGCGCCTGCATCTGCAGAATGCCGAGCGCTCCCTGTCGAGCTTCGACCGGCCGAATATCTTCTACCGCATCGTGCCCAAGGAGCAGCCGCGCAAGCAGTTGCTGGGCTTTCTCGCCGCCCGCCGCGGCGATGCCGGCATTGTCTATTGCCTGTCGCGCAAGAAGGTCGAGGAGGTGGCGAGCTTCCTCTCCGAGCAGGGCTTTCCCGCGTTGCCGTACCACGCCGGCTTGGCCAACGAGCTGCGCGCCTACCACCAGAAGCGCTTTCTCAACGAGGAAGGCCTGATCATGGTGGCCACCATCGCCTTCGGCATGGGCATCGACAAACCCAACGTGCGCTTCGTCGCCCACCTCGATCTGCCGAAATCCCTGGAAGCCTATTACCAGGAAACCGGTCGCGCCGGCCGTGACGGCCTGCCGGCGGATGCCTGGATGGCCTACGGCCTGCAGGATGTGATCTTCCTCAAGCAGATGCTCAACAACTCCGAGGGCGATGAGCGGCACAAGCGGGTCGAGCAGCACAAACTCGATGCCATGCTCGCCCTGTGCGAGGAAACCCGTTGTCGGCGTCAGGCCCTGCTGGCCTATTTCGATGAAGACATGCCGCAGCCCTGCGGCCATTGCGACAACTGCACCGATGGCGTGCAGACCTGGGATGCCACCGAACCGGCTCGCCAGGCCCTGTCGGCGATTTATCGCACCGGCCAGCGTTATGGCGTGGGGCACCTGGTCGATGTGTTGCTCGGCCGCGACAACGAGAAGATTCGCGGCGTTGGGCATCAGCACCTGGCGGTGTTTGGTATAGGCAAGGCCCTGGCCGAGGGCGAATGGCGTTCGCTGTTCCGCCAACTGGTGGCCCGCGGCCTGGCCGATGTCGACCTCGAAGGCTTTGGTGGTCTGCGGTTAGCCGATAGCTGCCGGCCCTTGCTCAAGGGCGAGGTGGCGCTGCAGCTGCGTCGTGATCTCAAACCGCAACAGAGCGCCAAGGCCTCCAGCAGCGCCGCCAGCCAACTGGTGCGCGGTGAGGAACGCGAGCAGTGGGAAGCTTTGCGTGCCCTGCGGCGCAAGCTGGCCGAGGAGCACGGGGTGCCGCCCTATGTGATTTTCCCCGACGCCACCCTGCTGGAAATGCTGCGCAGCAAGCCCGGCACCCTGGCCGAAATGGCGCGGGTCAGCGGCGTCGGCGCGCGCAAGCTGGAGCGCTATGGCGAGGCCTTCCTCGCGGTACTGGGTGGCGAGGCCGAAGCGCCGCGGGCGGTGGTCGACCTGCGCCATGAGCTGGTCAGCCTGGCTCGCGCAGGGATGACCCCGGCGCAGATCGCCGGCCAGCTCGGCTGCAGCGAAAAGAATGTCTATGGCCTGCTGGCGGAGGCCATCGGCCGTCAGCAACTGTCCCTGGAGCAGGCCCTGGATCTGCCCGAGGAGCTGCTGGGCGAGATTCAGGATGCCTTTCTCGATGGCGAGGGCGAGCTGCCAGCGGTCACGGCGATCAGCGAGCGCTTTGTCGGGCGCGTCGAGCTGGGCGTGCTGCACTGCGTACGCGCCGCCCTGCAAGCCGAATTCGAGGCCTGAGGGCTGCGCCCTGGCCCCGACGAGCCGCGCCCGCTGCGCGACCCCGCGGGGGGAGTCGCTTGTGGCTGGGGTGGCGAGCGGCTAAGGTGATTTCAGTCCTTCCCCAGTAGAGGTCTAGGTTGTCGCTCTCACATGCCTGGTTGGATGATGTTCGTTCCAGCGCCTATGCCGATCAGCTGGCCCTGGGGTTTCGCTGGCTGCGTTTCTCTCCGCCGCTCGAGCGTGAGTACCGCATAGCCCTGCGTGACGAGACCTACGACCTCAAGCGCATTGCGCTGTCCGTGGGCATGCTGATCTGGCTGGCCTTCGCCGCCTTTGATTTTGTCCTGATCCAGGCCCCCGAGGTCTGGTGGATGCTGGGCATCCGCCTGGCCGTGCTGCTGCTCCTGATCATCCTGTCCGGGCTGTTGCTCCAGCGCCGGCATATCCACCTGCTGCAGCCCTTGAGCCTGGTGGCCATTCTGGCCCTGGGTGTGGGAGCCTCGCTGGTGGTTGGCCTGGCGCATCGGGTTGACCCAGGCTACCCCTACGAGGGTCTGCTGCTGATATGCATGGCGTCCTACTTTCTGGTCGGTCTGCGTCTGTTTGAGGCCCTGGTCTGCTCCCTGCTGATCCTGCTGGCCTATATCGCGGCCGAGCTGTTGATGGCCGATGTGCCCATGCCTCGTTTGATCAATAACAGCCTGTTTCTGTTGTTCGGCAACCTGATGGGCGCGGTCGGCTGCTACCTGCTGGAGTTCAAGTCGCGCGAGCATTTTCTGATCAGTCGCCTGATGCGAGTGCTGGCCGATCAGGACAGTCTTACCGGGCTGCACAATCGGCGCAGCTTCAACCGGCAGTTTGAGCGCCTGTGGCGTCAGGCCCAGCGCGAGAAGCGCAGCCTGGCACTGCTGCTGTGCGATATCGATCACTTCAAGGCCTACAACGATCACTACGGCCATCAGGCTGGCGACAGCGTCTTGCAGCGAGTCGGCAGCCTGCTCCTGGATGCGGCGCGCCGGCCGCTGGACATGGCGGTGCGCCTGGGTGGCGAGGAGTTTGCCGTGCTGCTTTACGACATCGATGTGGCCCAGGCGCGGCAGCATGCCGAAGCCCTGCGTCAGACCCTGCAAACCCAGGCCATTGAGCATGCCAGCTCGGACACCGCCGCGATGCTGACCATGTCGATTGGTGTGGCCTGTCTCTGCCCCGAGGGGAGTGGCGCGCTGGCGCAACTCTACGAGCATGCCGACCGCGCTCTGTATGAGGCCAAGGCGTTTGGCCGCAACCAGGTGGTGGCGTAGGTTGGGTTGAGGCGCGCAGCGACGAAGCCCAACAGGGAGTGCAGCACTCCGCCCGACGTCTCGCTTGTCTTACGGCGCATGGACACACGTTGGGCTTCGCGGCGCTCAGTCCAACCTACACAGTATTGGCCGATTTTGCCGCTGTGCTTGGCGCGCCGGGTGAATGCCTATGCGCCAGGGCCAGTGCTAGCATCCTCAGGGTTTCCCTTGAGTGAATGCCCCTCCCATGGACCGACTGATTCAGGCCAACGGCCAGCCCCATTACGGCATCTTTGCCGCCGCCCCGGGGCTGATCAATTACCGTGATTTCGACTTCCGTTCGCCCATGGGCAGACGCCTGGGCATGTTGGCGAAGTGGCGGCGCTTTCATCAGTTCCAGTATTTCGGCTTGATCAGCGACGAGTTGATTGGCGGCTGCGCCCTGGCCAATCTGAGCCTGGCCGGGATCGGCTTCGTCTATCTGTTTCACCCCGCCAGCGGGCGCATGATCGAGCGGCGCTTCAAGTTGCCGCTGGGCGTTGGCAGCAGTTTTTCCCAGACGCCGAACGAGGGCGTGTGCCAGTTGCGCAGCGGCCGCAACCTGCTGCGCCTGGAGAACCAGGCTGCTGGCAGGCAAAAGCGCCTGTGGGTGGAGCTGGACGATGGCACGCGCATCGACGCCTGCTTTTCCGAAACTGAGCCGGCGTTCCAGCCCATGTGCATCAATACCCAGGCGGGGGGCAATGGTTGGGTCTATGCGCAGAAAGTGGCGGGGGTGCGCTGTACGGGGCAGGTGCATAGCGCCCTGGGGGATTTCGACCTGGCGCAGATCGATGCCTTTGCCCACCACGACTGGTCGGCCGGCTATATGCGACCGGAAACCCACTGGAACTGGGCCTGCCTATCCGGTCAGGCGGGTGCGCAGCGGGTTGGGTTGAACCTGTCCTGCGGGGTCAATGAAACCAGCTTTAGCGAAAACTGCTACTGGCTCGATGGCGAGCTGATCAAGGTCGACGGCGTGCACTTTACCTTCGACCGCGACCAGCCATTGCAGCCCTGGCTGATCAACTCGTATGACGGTCAGGTGGAGCTGCGTTTCGAGGGCCACGGCCTGCATCGGGAGCAGACCAATCTCGGCGTGCTGGCCAGTAACTTCAAGCAGATATTCGGTCAGTTCACCGGCGTGCTGCGTCCGATTGGCCGGCCCGAGGTGCGCATCGACAACCTCTGGGGCTTTGTCGAAGATCAGTATGTAAAGTGGTGAAACCCTTTGCAGGCTTGCCTCGTGAAAAGGGTTATGGTTAGCTGGCTAATAATTAGTTTTTTATAGTTAAGAGCCGTTATCCATGTCGCATACCGATCAGCACCGTTTTGCCATGCAAGTTGCCCAATTGTCCCGCGCCTGGCGCGCCGAATTGGATCGCCGTCTGGTCGGCTTGGGCCTGTCCCAGGCGCGCTGGCTGGTGCTGTTGCACCTGGGGCGTTTTGCCGAACTGCCCACCCAGCGCGAACTGGCACAAAGCGTTGGCGTTGAGGGGCCGACCCTGGCGCGTCTGCTCGACAGCCTGGAGGCCCAGGGCCTGGTCAGCCGCCAGGCGGTGCCGGAAGACCGTCGGGCGAAGAAGATCGCCCTGAGTCCGCAGGCCCTGCCGCTGATCGAAAAGATCGAAGCGATCTCCGCCCAGTTGCGCAAGGAGGTCTTCGCCGGGATCGATGAAGATGACCTGCGCCGTTGCCAGCAGGTTCACGCCCAGGTGTTGAGTAACCTGGAACGGCGCTGATGCAGGACGACTTGCAGGCGCTGCAGCAGCGCTTCGGCAGGCATTACCCGCAGTGGCTGCTGGCCCTGTTGATGATTGGCAGCATGGCCATGGTGCTGGCCTCCACCAGCATCAATGTGGCGTTGCCGGCGATCATGGCGGATTTCGCCATTGGCCGGCCGCTGGCGCAGTGGCTGTCCACCGGTTTTCTCGCGGCCATGACCGTCGGCCTGCTGCTAGCGGCCTGGGCCCAGGCGCGTTTCGGCGCGCGGCGTACGGCGCAGTCAGGTTTGTTGCTGTTTATCTTCGCTTCTCTGTTGGCCCTGGTGGCGCAGGCCGCCTGGCAATTGATCGCCCTGCGTATCGTGCAGGGGCTCTGTGCCGGCGTCGTACAACCCCTGGCCATGGTGCTGATCTTTCGCGTGTTCGCCGACGGTGGCCGTGGTACGGCGCTGGGCCTGTATGGTCTGGGAGTGATGCTGGCTCCCACGCTGGGACCGGGCATCGGCGGCTATCTGGTCGATCATTTCGGCTGGAGCGCGGTGTTCTGGATGCCGCTGCCGATGTGTGTGCTGGCCTTGGGGGCCGGCCAATGGCTGCTGCCCAATCAGCGCGAGCGCAGCACCCCGGCACTGGATCTCGTGGCCTTTGTCTGCCTCGCTGTGGCGATCTTCGCCGCCCTCGGCACCCTGGCTGAGGCGCAGCGGTTTGCCTGGTCGCAGCCGCGGGTCTGGGGGCCGTTGCTCCTGACGCTGCTGGCGCTCGCGCTGTTTGTACTGCGCAGCCGCCGCAGCGCCAAGCCCTTGCTGCCCCTGAGCCTGTGGCGGCATGCGGGGTTTCGCAGTGCCAGCTGGGTGGCCTTGACCCTGGGGCTGGGCCTGTACGGCTCCACCTATCTGATTCCGCTGTACCTGCAAACCGTCGAGGGTTACAGCGCCGGTCGCGCCGGCCTGTTGCTGTTGCCCGCCGGAGCCTTTATGGGCCTGGCCTCTTTTGCCGGTGGCTGGCTGAGCGATCGACTCTCGACCGCTCTGTTGCTGATCAGCGGGTTGCTGATCTTCGCCTTGTCTGCCGCAGGTCTGGCCTGGATCGGGGAGGGCGCGGCCTTTCTTATCCTGTGCTTCTGGACCTGCCTGGGGCGGGTCGGCCTGGGTCTGCTGCTGCCGGCCCTGAGCACCGGCTCGCTGGATATCCTCAGCCCCGAGGAGCTGGCCCAGGGGGCGGGAGCCATTACCTTCGTGCGACAGCTGGGCGGGGCTTTCGGGGTCAACCTGCTGACCTTCTTCCTCGAGTGGCGGCACAGCGCCGAGGGCGGCCATCCCCTGGCCGAAGCGCTGGCCTTCAAGCAGAGTTTCTGGCTGGTGGCCGGGGTGTTCCTGCTGACGGTACTGGCGGCTCGCGGCGTGGTATCGACAAAAAAATGACGAGACCTCGTCAATATAATGTCCTTGTCGGTTTATTGACTGCTGACCTATGCTGCAGCCTGTAATGGCTATGTGCCAAGCAGCCTGCGTGCGATTGCCGAGCACCGGGTGTAATTAAAGCCATGTGTCAGTCGGGTTCGACATGGAGCGTATTTTCCCGATGCACGACTATGCTGTTCCTTAGGTTCTCTTCTGCGCGGGTTGCGTACGCTCAAACGTATGAGTGGAGAGGCTGATCGGGCAGATTCAGCGGGAGATTTTCATATGGCAAGGGTTCGTCAGCTACTGATCGGTCTGGCATCTGGTTCGGTCCTCTATTCGGGCATGGCCCCGGCTCTGGGACTGGGCGAAATCACCCTGCATTCGGCCCTGAGTCAGCCGCTGGATGCCGAAATCGAATTGCTCAATATCGGCGACCTCGACGACAGCGATCTGAAGGTACGTCTGGCTCCGGCCGAGGTGTTCAGCCGCTCGGGCGTCGACCGTCTGTATTTTCTCAATGACCTGCGTTTTACCCCGCTCTTGCGCGGCGGCCGGAGTGTGATTCGAGTGGTATCGGCGCAGCCGGTGCGCGAGCCCTATCTGAACTTTATCGTCGAAGTGGCGCGGCCAAACGGTCAGTTGTACCGCGAGTACACCATTCTCCTCGACCCGCCGGGTTCGTCTTCCTACCGCAGTCTGGCGGCGGCACCGGCGTTGCCGGCCGTTGCTCCGCCCGCCCGGATGACCCCGCCAGCACCGAGCCAGGTCAGCCCCGCGCCGATGAGCACGCCGCGCGAGCTGCCGCGCGCCGAGCAGGGGCAGCGCTATGCCGTGGTCAGCGGCGACAGCCTGTGGAAAATTGCCGCCCGCCTGCGCGCGGCGGGCAGTACACGCGGCCAGCAGGCCTTGATGAACGATATCCTGGCGCTCAACCCCAGCGCCTTCAGCAATGGTGACAGCAACCGCCTGCTGGCCGGGGCCGAGCTGTTGCTGCCGGATGCGGCCGCCTCGCCTGTCGCTTCTGTCGCTGCGCCGGTCGAGGCGGCGGACGCTGCACCTACCACCGCCACTGCCGTCCCGGCCAGCGAGTCGAGTGATGTGCCGGCCGAGGTGGCTGCCCCGTTGCTCGAGCTGGAGCAGAGCCGGGTCGAGCAGGAGCTGGCCAGTCAGGTGGCGGAAACTTCGCAGTTACAGCAGAGCCTGGCGCAACTGAGCCTGCAGGTGCAGCAACTGCAGGAGCAGATGAGTGCCCGGGATCAGCAGATTGCCGGGTTGCAGGCCGAGCTGGCGGCGCGGCAGGCGGCTGATGCGGCTGCCGCCGCCCCCGCTGTGGCGACACAGCCTACAGTGGCCGACGCTTCCCGCAGCTGGCTGGCTGCCAGCGTGGCGCTGCTGGCGCTGGTGCTGGCCGCCGTGGCCGGGCTGTTCTGGCGCAGCCGAGCGCGCCCGCAACAGCCCCATGCGCCCGCGCCACAGGCCCGCGTACCGGCAGTGGCCAAGGCCGCAGTGGCACCAGTGGTTGCTGCACCGGCACAGGCCAAGCCGGCGGTGGCGCTCAGTGCGCGTGAGGTACCCAATGCCGGCCCGGTCTGGCCGGCGGCGGGCAACGACGCCCTGCAGAGTGCCAATGTCTATATCGCCTACGGCCGTTTCTCGGAAGCCGCGGCCACCTTGCGCAAGGCGATTCAGGCGCAGCCGCAGCGCAGCGATATAGCGTTTCGTCTGCTCGAGGTGCTCGCCCAGCTTGGCGATGCCGAAGCCTTTGCCCTGCAGGAAGCCAGTTTGCGCGCGGTCGGCTTTTCGCCGGTACGCATCGATGAGCTGAAGGCACGTCACCCCGACCTGCTCAAGACGGCCCCGGTGGACTTGCTCGACGATGCGGTGCTGCAGTTGGACGAGCCCCAGGAGCCCATGCTGGATGAGGGGCTCGACGACGGCAAACTCAACCTCGACGACCTGTCGCTGGATGCCGACTGGGATCTGGTCAGCCCGTTCTCGCCGACCGCACAGTCCACGGTTGCCGGCGCTGCGGCCAGCAAGGCGGCTGCGGGCAAGTCGAATACCTCGGATATCTTCGAGCTGTCCGGCAGCCGCGATGCCCGCAGCCCTTTTGCCGAATCCATGCTGGTGGAAGAAACGCCCCATGACAGCTGGCTCGAGGACGAACTGGACGAGGCCTTTGTCGAACAGCCCAAGGTGACCAGCAGCGCGGTGGTGGGCGATCTCGACCATCTGGCAACCAACCGCGACAACCTGGCCAAACTGAACATGGCGCTGGCTTATATCGAGCAGGGCAGCCTGGACAGTGCCTGCAGCATCCTCAATGAAGTGATCAACAGCGGTGACGAGAAGCAGAAGCAGAGGGCTCGCCAGCTGCTGGCCAAGATCGCCTAGTTATCTGTGGCTGCACTGTGGAGCGCCCGTTTACCGCTGGTAAGCGGGCGTTTTGCTGACCGGGCTTGGCATCGCAGGCGCTATCATGCGCTTTTCGTTATTGCCGGGGTCTGCGTATGTCCAGCCACAAAGCCGAAGTCGTGATCACCTATTGCACCCAGTGCCAGTGGTTGTTGCGCGCCGCCTGGCTGGCCCAGGAGCTGCTCTCGACCTTTGCCGATGACCTCGCCAGGGTCAGCCTGGAGCCTGCTACCGGCGGGGCATTTCGCATCACCTGCGACGGCGTGCAGATTTGGGAGCGCAAGGCCGATGGCGGTTTCCCCGAGGCCAAGGTGCTCAAGCAGCGGCTGCGCGATCAGATCGACCCGGCCCGGGACCTGGGCCATAACGACCGTCCAGCCAGCTGAGAATCTGCCGCTAGACGGCCTGCCCTGTAGGGTGCGCCGTGCGCACCAAGAAACTACTGCCTACGTAACACCTGACAGTGACATAACCATTGCATATGGCCTGCCCCAGGCTGGCGAGCAGGCTCTGGATTACCTGGCCAGGCGCGCCGAGAGAAAGATCGCACTGATGATCAGCAGGCCCCCGGCGAGCATGCGCAGGGTCGGTACTTCGCTGAACAGCAGCCAGGCAAAGGTAATCCCGTAGATCGGCTCCAGGGCGAAAATCACTGCCGTGGTGCGCGCCTTGAGTACCCGCAGGCTGGCCACGAACAGGCTGTGGGCCAGGCCGGTGCAGAAGATCCCGAGCAGCGCCATCCATAGCCAGTCCTGCGCCTGCACGCTGGGCAGGGTCGGCCAGGCCAGCGGCAGGAACACCAGCAGCACCGTCAGGTTCTGGTACAGCGCCGCCTGCACCGGGTCGATGCCACGGGTGCTGGCGCGGTTGAGCAGCGACAGCAGGGCGAATAGCAGGCCCGAGAACACAGCCCAGAGCAGGCCGCCGGTGGCCTGGCTGCTCAGGTCGAAATCCGGGGTGACCAACACCAGGCCCAGGCACACCAGCAGCACCATGGCGTATTCGAATGGCCGGGTGCGTTCGCGGAACAGCAGACCCTCGAGCAGCACGGTAAAGGCTGGGAAACTGGCAAAACCGAGGGTGGCAATGGCCACACCAGAGATATGCACGGACTCGAAAAAGCTCCACCAATGGCCGCCCAGCAACAGCCCGCCGAGGGCCAGCTGGCCCAGCTGGCGCAGGCTCAGGCGTACCAGCCTGGCTTGGCCGAACAGGCGAGCGAACAGCAGCAGGGCGGCGACGGCGAAGATGGCCCGGCCGGCGGAGATCATCTGCGGGGTGGTGTTGGCCAGCTTGCCGAAGATCCCGGACAGGCCGAACAGCAGAGCCCCCAGATGGATGGCCCAGAGCGCATTACGCTGGTTCATGCCAGGCGTGCGCCTTTGACAGGTTGCTGAAAAGCTACCTGCGTTGCCGATCCTGCGTTAAAAACAGGCTCGGAATGCTCATTTACAGCTCGTAAACTCCGCTTCCTCGCCTGTTTTTGCCTTGTCTCGACTGCCTCGCCAACGCTTTTCAGCAGCCTGTCGGGCAGCGGCTTGTCGAAGCCGGCAAGCACCACGCGGTTGTCGGCGTCGTACACGCCCGTCACCAGTACCTCGGAGCGCACCCCGGCGATGCGTTTGGCGGCGAAGTTGCACACGCAGAGCACCTGGCGGCCGAGTAGCTGGTCGCAGCTGTAGTGGGCGGTGAGTTGCGCGCTGGATTGCCTGACACCCAGCTCGCCAAGGTCGACCTGCAACACATAGGCCGGTTTCACGGCCTTCTCGTTGACCACGGCGGACAGCACGGTGCCGACGCGCAGTTCCACCCGTTGAAAATCGTCCCACTCGATCTGTTGCATCCCACGTCTCCCTAGATGGCTGGTTGCAGTCTAGGGCGGTGCGTGGCGTGTGTCTGTCGCAGGGCTTGCGGCTTTTGTCGCATTACTCGCGCCGCTGGCGCAGAGCCCGGGCGGTGCAGCCGAACTGCCGCGACAGGGCCGCGGTAAAGGCGCTCTGCGAGCTGTAGCCCACCCGCGTGGCGATTTCGCCAATCGGCAATGCGCTGCTTTGCAGCAACCGACGGCCCAGTTGCAGGCGGCGGCTGCGCACATAGTCCATGGGCGTTTGCCCGGTTTCCGCGAGAAAGCGCACATGAAAGCGCGCCGCCGACAGCCCGGCCAGACGCGCCAGATCGCTGACCTGCAGAGGGTGCGCCGCATGCCGATCGATATGCGCATCGAGCGCCGCCAGCGGCAGGCGTTGGGCCATATGGGTGGTGCCGTCGTTATTGGCCAGGCTGGCCAGCAGCAAGGCGGCACCCTGCCGGGCGATCACCGGGTCATCGACCGGGCTGGCGGCCAGCCAGCTGACCAACTGACTCTGTGCCGGGTCGAGGTCGACGGCGGCAGGTTTTTCCAGCAGCCGGCGAGCGGCGTCCAGATGGCCGCCCAGTTGCTGCTGCAGCCAGTGCTCGGACGGCACATCGAGCACCAGACACTGGCTGCCATGTCTGCTGCCGCAGGCATGCCGGGCGTCGCTGGGAATTACGGCCAGGGTCTGGCGGGTGACCTGGCTGGCGCAGCCGGCAATCTCGAAATCCAGCCGTCCGCTCAGGCCGAACACCAGCTGGGCATGGGCGTGGCTATGGCTGAGCAGTTCGTGGCTGTAGTGACGCAGCGACAGCGGCGAGGGCATGGTGGGCTCCTTGTGTATGCCGGCAAGTCTAACAGGCCGTTGAAACACTACCTGCGTTGCCCCTCATCTTGAAAAGGCAGGGGCGTTAAAAACAGGCTCACAGCCGCAGGCTGAACGTGCGTTAGCACGGCCCCGCAGAGGGTGAGCGAAGCGAGTCAAATGCTCATGTACAACTCGTACACTCCGCTTTTTCGCCGTTTTGACCAGCCGGAGGCTGTTACTAACGTAGCGCCTTGTCTCGTCTGCCTCGCCTACGTTTTCAACGGCCTGATAACCGCAGATCAGCGATGTGGGCTGTCATCGAACTGCCACGGCTCCGTCATGGGCGTTTCACCCGTGCCGCGCAAGCTCAAGCAAACCCAGCCGGAGGTCGTCCATGACCAGCGCCCAGCTCGCCAAGCCCAGCCGCAAGCAACGTGTCCGTACCCTGTGGATTTCCGATGTGCATCTTGGCACCCGCGATTGCCAGGCCGAACACCTGGCGGCCTTTCTCAAACGCTACCACTGCGACAAGCTCTATCTGGTCGGCGACATCATCGACGGCTGGCGGCTGCGCAGCGGTTTCTACTGGCCCCAGGCGCACAGCAACGTGATCCGCCGCCTGCTGACCATGAGCAAGCGCGGCACCGAGGTGATCTACGTCACCGGCAATCACGACGAGTTCCTGCGCCGCTATTCCAGCCTGGTGCTGGGCAATATCCAGCTGGTCGACGAAGCCGAGCATGTCACCGCAGACGGCCGCCGCCTGCTGGTGATCCATGGCGACCAGTTCGATGTGATCACCCGCTACCACCGCTGGCTGGCCTTTCTCGGCGATTCGGCCTACGAACTGACCCTGACCCTCAATCGCTGGCTCAACCACTGGCGCAGCCGCTATGGCTACGGCTACTGGTCGCTGTCGGCGTACCTCAAGCACAAGGTCAAGAGCGCGGTGAACTTTATCAGCGACTTCGAGGAGGCAATCGCCCACGAGTGCCTCAAGCGCGGTTTCAATGGCGTGGTCTGCGGGCATATCCACCATGCCGAGATTCGCCCGATGGGGGCGGTCGAATACATGAACTGCGGTGACTGGGTGGAGTCCTGTACGGCGCTGATCGAGCATCTGGACGGCAGCATCGAGCTTTACCGCCTGGCCGACGACCAGGCGCGTCAGGCCGGGCAGCAGGATGCGCCGGTGGCTGCCGGCGAGCCGGCACTATGAGGCTGCTGATCGTCTCGGATGCCTGGTCACCCCAGGTCAACGGCGTGGTCACCAGTCTGCAGGCGCTGGTCGGCGAACTGCGCGGCCTGGGCCATCAGGTCAAGCTGCTGTCGCCCGCGGACTTTCGCACCCTGCCGTGCCCGAGTTACCCGGAAATCCCCCTGGCGTGGGACCTCTGGCGGGTGGGCGCGGCGATTCGCGAGTTCCGTCCCGACTGCGTCCACCTGGCCACCGAGGGCCCCCTGGGCTGGGCCGCCCGGCGCTGGCTGGTCAAGCGCGGCCTGGCGTTTTCCAGCGCCATCCATACGCGCTTTCCCGAGTACGTCAACAGCCGCTGGCCCTGGGTGCCGTTACGCTGGGGCTATGCCTTTCTGCGCGCCTTCCATCGCCCCAGCCAGGCGGTGCTGGTGACCACCGAGCGCATGCAGGAAGCGTTCGCCGGCTGGGGTTTCAAGCGTCTGGCGCTGTGGCGCAAGGGCGTGGATACCCAGCTGTTTCGCCCGCCGGCTATGCCTGCGGCGGTCTCCAGTCTGGTGTTTCTGTATGTCGGGCGGATTGCCCCGGAAAAGAACGTCGAGGCCTTTCTGCGTCTGGATCTGCCCGGGGAAAAGCAGGTGGTGGGCGATGGGCCGCAGCGGGCCGCCCTGCAAGCGGCCTATCCGCAGGTAAGGTTCCTTGGCTACCGCCATGGCGCGGCACTGGCGCAGGCATTCCAGCAGGCCAGCGTGCTGGTGTTTCCGTCGCGTACCGATACCTACGGCCTGGTCATGCTCGAAGCCCTGGCCTGCGGCACGCCGGTGGCGGCGTTTCCGGTAGCCGGGCCGCTGGATGTGCTGCAGGCGGGTGTCAGCGGGGTGCTGGATGAGGACTTGGGTGCGGCCTGCCTGGCGGCCCTGAGCCTGGACCGTGGGCGCTGCGCCGAGCTGGCGGCGCGGCAATCCTGGCGGGCCTCGGCGCTGGAGTTTCTGGCGCAGCAGCCGTTGCTCGATGGTGAGCTGTGTATGCCGGCCCAGGTGGGCGCTACATGATCACCTTGTCACGCAGCTTATCGGCCGCCTGACTAAGGGCCTGGATGACCTTCTGCTTGTCGAAGTTCTGGATGCCATTGGTGTCCAGGTACATGGAGAAGCCCGGCAGTTCGTGCTCGACATAGCTGGAGGTGGCCCCGAGGTCGCGGCGGAAGTCCACCACCTGGTAGATCTGCACCGGACGGGTAAAGCCCTTGACGCTGATCTGGCCCTTGTCGCGGCACATGATCACGTCCTTGATCAGCGAATAGGTCTCATGGGAGATCAGGATCTCGCCGGACTCGGCGGCGCTTTCCAGGCGGCTGGCGAGGTTCACGTCGCGGCCGATGATGGTGTAGTCCATGCGTGTGTCGGCCCCGAAATTGCCCACGGTGCAGTAGCCGGTATTCAGGCCCATGCGGATTTCCAGGGGTTTGGTGATGCCCTGGGCGCGCCACTGCTGGCGCAGCACCTTCATGTGCTTGCGCATGGCAATGGCCATGGACACCGCCGCTACCGCATCCTTCTTGGCTCCTTTGCTGGCCGGGTCGCCGAAGAACACCATGACGCAGTCGCCGACGAACTTGTCGATGGTGCCGCCGTATTTCAGGCAGATTTTCGACATCTCGTTGAGGTAGCTGTTGAGCAGGTCGGTCAGG
>JBFJZW010000080.1:0-16153 GCA_041621875.1 Pseudomonas sp.
GCCGCCTTTAGCCGACGATCCAGTGCGCCATCAGCGCGATGATCGACAATGTGATCAGGGTGCGGATGATGAAGATGGCGAACAGCTCGAGCAGGTTCAGCGGCAGCTTGGCCTTGATGATCAGCACGCCGACTTCCGACATATAGATCAGCTGGGTCAGCGACACGCAGGCCACCACGAAGCGGGTCAGTTCGCTCTCGATGCCCTTGCCCAGCACCGCCGGCAGGAACATATCGGCAAAGCCCACCAGCATGGCCGGCGCGGCTTTGGCGGCTTCCGGCAGTTGCAGCAGCTCCAGCAGCGGCACGATCGGCGCGGACAGCCAGTTGAAGATCGGCGTGTACTCGGCAATCGCCAGGGACACCGTGCCGATGGCCATCACCAGCGGCAGCAGACCGAGCCAGATATCCACCACGTTATGCACGCCGACCTTGACCATCTGCGCCGGCGAGGGGTTGGCGTTGGCGCGTTTCACCGCCTGCAGCACGCCCCAGCGCAGCAGCGAGGTGCCGGCCGGCACGTCTTCCTTGATCTGCTTGCCGACGCCGGCGACGTACTCGTCCTTCTTCCACGACAGCGGCGGAATGCGCGGGGTGATGATCGCCGCCGCCAGGCCCGCCACCACCACGGTCAGGTAGAAGGGCACGAACAGGTGGTCGAGATTCATAAAGCTGGTGATCAGCAGGCTGAAGGCGATCGAGGCGACCGAGAAGTTGGTGGCGATCACCGCCGCTTCCCGGGCGCTGTAGAAACCCTTCTGGTACTGCTGGGCGGTGATCAGCACGCCGACGGTGCCGGAGCCGAGCCAGGAAGCCACGGCATCGATGGCCGAACGGCCCGGCAGGCCGAAGACCTTGCGGAACACATTACGCACCAGGGTGCCGATAAACTCCATCAGGCCGAAATCGGTGAGCAGCGGCAGGATCAGCCCGGCCACCAGGAAGAAGGTGATCAGCACCGGAGCCAGGTCCTTGAGTACCACGCCGCCGGTGTTGGCGTTCCACACCCACTCCGGGCCGAACTGCCAGAAGGTCATGGCGGCGAACACCGCGCCGAGCACGCGCAGGCCGAGCCATAGCGGGCTGAGATTGAACATCTCGTTGAGTGCCGGGCGCGCGGTCAGCCACTTGGGCTTGAGCGCGCTGGCGAACAGGCCGAGGGCCGCGGAAAACAGCAGCAGGCCGGTGGCGATGGCCGGCAGCCAGGCGCTGAGCCCGGCCTTCAGGGCGTCGGCCATCACGCCCAGGCCGATGGTGACCTTGCCATCAACGACGATGGGGGTGAGAAACAGCAGTACACCGAGCAGCGAGGGGATCAGAAAGATCAGCAGCTGGCGCAGGTTGAAGGCGCTGTGGACGGGCGGCTGGTCGTCCAGCAGCGGCATGCTTGGTTCGGAATTCATCTTGGCACCCTATTTATTGTTGTAGTGCACGGACGCTGCTGGCGCCCGGTCGGTAATCAGAAACCAGGGGCTAACGCTTCTTGACCCCTGGCAGTACGCAAAGCATTTCGTAGAGCAGGTTGGCCCCCAGCAGCGAGGTGTTGCCGGTGGTGTCGTAGGGCGGCGAGACTTCGACCAGATCGCCGCCGACCAGGTCCAGGCCCTGGCAGCCACGGATGATCTCCATGGCCTGGATGGTGGTCAGGCCGCCGATTTCCGGGGTGCCGGTACCGGGTGCCCAGGCCGGGTCGATGCCGTCGATATCGAAGGACAGGTACACCGGGCCGCCGCCGACCTTCTCGCGCACCTCGGCCATCAAGGGCTCCAGCGACTTGTGCCAGCATTCCTCGGCCTGGACCACGCGGAAACCCTGCTTGCGGCTCCAGTTGAAGTCCTCGGCGGTATAGCCCTGGGCGCGCAGGCCGATCTGCACCACGCGGTCGCAATCGAGCAGGTCTTCCTCCACCGCGCGGCGGAAGGTGGTGCCGTGGGCGATCTTCTCGCCGAACATATGGTCATTCACATCGGCGTGGGCGTCGATATGCACCAGGCCGACCTTGCCGTGTTTCTTCTTGATGGCGCGAAGAATCGGCAGGGTGATGGTGTGGTCGCCGCCCAGGGTCAGGGGGATGATGCCCAGTTCGAGGATGTCGTCGTAGGCCTCTTCGATGATGCGGATGGCCTCGGCCATATTGAAGGTGTTGATCGGCACATCGCCGATATCGGCGATATTCAGCGAATCGAAGGGTGCCGCGCCGGTGGCCATGTTGTAGGGGCGGATCATCACCGACTGGGCGCGGATCTCGCGCGGGCCGAAGCGGGTGCCGGAGCGCAGCGAGGTGCCGATATCCAGGGGCACGCCGACAAAGCCGACATCCAGTTCACGTTTCTCTTCGCTTTTCTGGATATGCGGCAGGCGCATCATGGTGGCGATGCCACCGAAGCGCGGCATCTCGTTGCCGCCCAGGGGCTGGTGCAGAATCTTGTCCACGGCAGGGCCTCACGGTTGTTGTGGTTATAGGAGTCGTTGGGCCGGATTGTTGGACAGGATGGCGCGGGGACAAATCGCTAAGGGCAAAAACTTAGTTCAGAAATTTCTAAACTAATAAGCGCCTCTGTAGGATGGGGTTAGCCGCATAGCGGCGTAACCCATCATCTTGGCCGCATGGGTATCGCTGCGCTCAACCCATCCTACGAGGAGCCCGCGCCCATGAGCCAAGCCCTGCCCGATCTCAAGCTGCTGCGCATCTTCGCCAGCGTGGTGCGCCACCAGGGCTTTGCCGCGGCGCAGCAGGAGCTCAATCTGTCGACCTCGGCGATCAGCACCTATATGAGCCAGCTGGAAAGCCAGCTGGGCCTGAGCCTCTGCCATCGCGGCCGCGGCGGCTTCAGCCTGACCAGCAAGGGTGAGCTGTTTCATCAGGAATGCCTGCGCCTGCTCGGCGAACTGGAAGGCTTCGAGCGTTACTCGGCGGCGCTCAAGGGCGAGCTGCGCGGCACCCTCAACCTCGGCGTGCTGGATTCCACGGTAAGCGACCCGGCCCTGCCCCTGCCCGAGGTGATAGGTGCCTACAGCCAGGAGCATCCGGGGGTGCATCTGCATCTGTCGGTGGCCAGCCCTTACGAGCTGCAACTGGCGGTACTGGATAACCGCCTGGACCTGGCCATCGGCGCGTTTTCCACACGGATGAACGGCCTGGTCTACCAGCCGCTGTATCGCGAGCAGCACTGGCTGTATTGCAGCGAGCGCCATTCGCTATTTACCGAGCGGCGCATCCCCGAGGAAGTGATCGCCCAGCAGCGCATGGTCGGCCGCGGCTACTGGAGCCAGGCGGAACTGGCCCGGCATGGTTTCAAGCACAGCGCGGCGACCGTGGAGTCGATGGAGGCCCAGCTGATTCTGGTGCTGTCCGGGGCCTATATCGGTTACCTGCCGGAGCACTACGCCCAGCCCTGGGTCGAACAGGGCCGACTCAAGGTGCTGCTGCCGGCGACCTTCGGCTACCAGGCACCCTTCTCCCTGATCCTGCGCCGCGGCCGCTCGCGGGAGCCGCTGATCCAGACCTTCCGCGACCTGCTCAAGGCCCAGCTGAATTCGGTCTGAGCGGCAGTGCGAGGCTCGGTTTTTGTAGGGTGCACCCTACGGGACTTTGACCAGCCTGGGCGCGGCGAAATAGCTGGTGACCGACTCGCCGGTATTGTCGCTGTCGGCGGCGAAGACCACGCCGAGGATCTTGCGTGGCGCGCTGCCAAAGGCGGCGATGGCGTCCGCGTTTAGATCGCGGCTTTCGCTTAGCCATTGCCCCAGCGGCGCTTCCGGACCGCGCAGCACCCTCATCTCCACCGTCTCGGTATAGGCGCTGCGGGCACGAGTGCCGGGGGCGGCGCGGTTGTCCCAGACGTAGCTGAGGGTGGCGGCAGGCAGGCTGGGGTCGAAGAAGGTACGCGCCAGGCGCAGCTTCTGTCGGGTAACGAAGCTCAGCGAATCCAGCGGGTAATCCAGCAGCACATAGACCCGCGCCGCGTAGTCGTCGCCTTCACGGGTGGCGAAGCGGGCCTGCTTCAGTTTCTGCTCGGTGCGCCATTGCCAGCTCAGTTGCCAGGGCTGATCGCCGGGTAGGTCCAGCGGATGCAGCAGGCCACCGGCAGCAGCATCGGCTTTTATCCGCAGCACCTGCTTACCACCCTGCTCGACCAGGTTGCGCTCTGAGGGCTTGAGTTTGGGGATATCCGCCAGCCGCCAGGGTGCCGACCATTCGCCACTGGGCGGACCGGCCGTCCAGGGCGTCAGCTGGTTATCGGCCTGGGCCAGCGGGGCGGCCAGCAGCAGGACGATTAACAGGGCGCGCATCAGCTGCGTCTCCAGCTATGAAAACGCTCGACCAGCCGCAATAGTCCTTGCGGGGCATGCGCGCGCTTCCATTCGCCGGCCGCGTATTTATTGGCCTCGGCCATGGTCGGGTAGGTATGGATGGTGCCGAGAATCTTGTTCAGGCCCAGGCCATGCTTCATTGCCAGTACATATTCGGCGAGCAGTTCACCGGCGTGTTCGCCGACGATGCTGACGCCGAGAATCCGGTCCTTGCCCGGCACGGTGAGCACTTTGACAAAGCCGTGGGCGGCCTCGTCGGCGATGGCTCTATCCAGGTCATCGATGCCGTAGCGGGTCACCTCATAGGCAATGCCCTGGGCATTCGCCTCGCTTTCGTTGAGGCCGACCCGCGCCACCTCGGGATCGGTAAAGGTGCAGGCGGGAATCACCCGGTAATCCACTTTGAAGCGTTTAAAGCCGCTGAACAGTGCATTGACCGCGGCATACCAGGCCTGGTGCGCGGCCACGTGGGTGAACTGGTAGGGGCCGGTGACATCCCCCACCACATAGATATTGGGGAAGCGCGTGGCCAGGTATTCGTCGACTTCCAGGGTGCCGTTGGGCCGCAGGGTCAGGCCCAGTTCCTCGACGCCATAACCCCTGACATTGGCCACCCGGCCGAGGGCCAGCAGCAGGCCGTCGAAGGCGATGGTCACCTCCTCGCCGGTGTCCAGGCGGCGGGCGACCATACGCTGTTCGCCATCCACCACTTCGAAGCGCTCGGCGCGGTGCTGCAGGCGTACATCCACGCCGTCGCTGCGCAGGCTATTCAATACCAGCTCGCTGGCGTCGGCATCCTCGCGGGGCAACAGGCGTTCGGCCAGCTCCACCTGAATCACCTGGCTGCCGAGGCGCTGGAAGGCTTGGGCCAGCTCGCAGCCAATCGGCCCGCCGCCCAGTACCAGCAGCCAGCGCGGCTGCTCGCGCAGGCCCCAGATGGTATCCGAGGTGTAGCCCTGAACCTGCTCGATACCGGGGATCTTCGGCACCAGCGGGCGCGCACCGGCGGCAATGATCAGGTTGCGACTGGTCAGGGTCTGGCCGTTCACTTCTACGCTCCAGGGCGAGAGGATCTTCGCTTCGCCCTGAATCACTTCGACGCCCAGGCCGGTGTAACGCTCGACCGAGTCATGGGGTTCGATATCGGCAATGACCCGCTGGATACGCTGCATCACCGCCGGGAAATCCACCGTGCCGCCGACATTGTTGAAGCCCAGCGCCGGGCCCTTTTTCAGCTCGTTGGCCAGCTTGGCCGAGCGCAGCAGCGCCTTGGATGGCACGCAGCCGGTGTTCAGGCAGTCGCCGCCCATCTGGTGTTTCTCGATCAGGCTGACCTTGGCCTTTACCGCTGCCGCGATATAGGCGCTGACCAGGCCGCCGGCACCCGCGCCGATCACCAGCAGGTTGCGGTCGAAGATTTTTGGTTTGTGCCAGCCGGCATACACCCGCCGCGCCTGGATCAGGCCGAGCAGCTTGCGTGCGATCAACGGGAACACCCCGAGCAGGACAAAGGCACCGAGCAAACCTGGCGAGAGAATGCCGGCCAGGGACTCCAGCTGGCCCAGCTCGCGTCCGGCGTTCACATAGACCAGGGTGCCCGGCAGCATGCCCAGCTGGCTGACCCACCAGTAGGTGCGCGCCGGCAGGCGGGTCAGGCCCATGGCCAGGTTGATCAGAAAGAACGGGAAGACCGGCACCAGACGCAGGGCGAACAGGTAAAAGGCCCCTTCCCGTTCGACGCCGTTATTGATGCCGCTCAGGCGCTGGCCGAAGCGGCTCTGCACCCAATCGCGCAGCAGAAAGCGGCTGCTCAGCATGGCCAGGGTCGCGCCCAGGGTAGAGGCGAAGGACACCAGGATAAAACCCTGCAACAGGCCAAATAGCGCGCCGGCCAGCAATGTCATCAGCGCCGCGCCGGGCAAGGACAGGGCGGTGACCGCGACATAGGCGAGAAAGAACAGCCCGGCCGACTGCCAGGGGTTGTTCGTGACCTGGGCATTCAAGGCCGCCTGCTGCGCCTTGAGTGCTTCCAGGTTGAGGTACTGGCCGATATCGAAGACAAAGAAGCTGCCCAGCAGCGCGAGGATCAGGCCCATCAGGGCGATTTTGCGGCTATTCATCAGTCAGCGCCTCCAGGGCGCACAGGCTTTGGCACAGGGCGAAACCGGTCAGCAAGGCGTGTTCGGGGCGGTCGCTCAGTTGGCCGAGCACCCGTGAACGATAGGACAGCGCCGCCGGGCTATGGGCGGGCCACTGGCGGTCGAAGTCGGCGAGAAAGGCATGGTGGTCGTAGTTCAGCGGCAGGGCCTCGATATACAGGCCGTCACGCTGGCAGCGGTACAGCGCCGCCGGATGCGGTTTGGTGGCGATGCGGCTGAGCAGGCCATAGCGACCGCCGGCAAAGTTCGGCAGCCCGGCCGCGCCATTATTGATCAGCGCGCCATGCTCAAGGTTCAATGCCACCGCCGCGCAGCTATGGCTGGTGGCCAGAACCTGCACATTGTTTGCGGCAAACCAGCTATCCAGTTGCTGCTGGCGTACCGGCTCGCTCAGCGATTGCCGCGAGCAGCCCCAGCCGGCCAGGGACTGTTCGTCGCCGTGGCTGATGGCCACGCGCTGCCCGGCCACGCTGACCAGTGCGGTGCTCGGTCTTGCGGCCAGGCGCTCGGCCATAGCGGGCAAGCCCTGCACGGTTTGATTCAGTTCCAGCTGGATGGCGTTGGAGCGCTCGACCACGGCTTCATCCACCGTTATCGGGTAGGCGCAGCCGCAGCCGGCCCCGCTATCGGTCGTGCGACCCAGTTCGGTTTCGACATTGCCGCGCAGGGCCAGGTGGGCAATAAGGCCCTGTTCGATCTGTTGGAAAATCTCGGGGTCGCGGTCAAACCAGTGGGCATCGCCGTTGAATACCACGCGGGCATTAGGCTCGGCGGCCAAGCGTCGTTGTAGCGCGGTCAGGGCCTGGCGGTTGCCATACAGGCCGCCGACCACATAGAGCACGTCGCAGTCGAATAGCGGCTCGCCGCTAAAGGCATCCGCGGCCAGGCGGTAGTCCAGCGGGCAATCACGGCCGGCGCGCATCAGGCTCTAGCCCCCCGCCAAACAGGGGTAGGGTGCGCCGTGCGCACCAATACCGCAGGCAGATGCCTGGTGCGCACAGCGCACCCTACGAAGCCAAGCAGCATCAGGCTGCCCTCCGCCAGCCTGGGAGCAAATAACCCAGCACACACAGTCCCAGGCCGTAGAGGTTGGTGCCGAGCAGCAATGCATATTTGCCGTCGCCTATGGCCCAGCTCTGCGGAATCCAGCCCAGGGTCAGGGCTACGCCCAGGCCCAGGCCGGTCCAGAAGCTCAGGTGAAAGCCCAGTCGCGTCGGCCTGGTCAGGCCGTGGAGGACGAACACCGGGGCCAGGCCGATAACCATGGTGCCGCTGATGGTGGTGGCCTTGAGGATATCGGTGCCGGCGATCATCGGCAGATTGCCGAGCAGGGCAAAGATCACCATCACCGCCATGCCGACCCCTATGGCCTTCTGCCCGAGGTCGTGGCCGGCCAGTTTCGGCAGCTCGCGCCCGGCCAGCTTGGCCAGGCTGGAGAAGGTCGAATCCAGGGTCGAGCCGGCGGCCGAGACCATCACCACGGTCATGATCAGCAGCGCGCCGATGCCCAGGGTCTTGGCCAGGGCGGCGGGCACATTGTCCGAGGTGACAATACCCACCAGCTGCGCATGCACGCCGATCAGGCTGAAGGCGAGGATGGCGATAAAGCCCAGTACCCCGGCAATCACGAAGGAGCGGCGCATGGTCTTTTCTTCGCTGATAAAGCCGCGATCGGTCAGTACCGGATCATGGAAGCCGTAACTGAAGGCCTGCAGGCCGGCGACCAGCAGCAGGTCGACGCCGGCATTCAGCGCCCAGTTGCTGGTGCTGGCCAGCTCGGCCGGCGAATGCTGTGGCAGCACCAGGCCAAGCACCCAGACCAGGGCGACGACGAAGATCGCCGCCTGCGCCGCGTCGGTGAGGATTGAGCTGCGCAGGCCGCCGCGCAGGCTGTAGGCCAGGGTCACGGCGGTGAACAGCAGGGCCGAGGCGATAAATTCGAAGCTGCCGGAGTCGCCATAATAGCCGCCGACCACCGCGGTGTTGCTCCACACCTCGTTGAACAGGCGGATCAGAATCGCCGCGGAAAACGCCAGCGCCGCGCCACGGCCGTAGTGGCTGCTCAAGAAACTGACCAGGCCGGTGGCCGCATAACGCCGGCGCAGGCGGTAGATGACGAAGCCGGTCAGCGGAATCGACAGCCAGTACATGGCATAGGCCAGGCCGCCGACCAGGCCGTAACTGGCCCCGAGATTGGCGGCGTTGGTTACCGATTTGGCGAAGATCCAGCTGATAAAGATGCTTGAGGTCAGCAGCCAGGGCGCTGCGCTGCGGCCGCGGCTGTCCTCGCCATTGAAGAAGCCGCCCAGGGTTACGGCGCGTGGCGACAGGGCGAGCATCAGCGCGCCGTAGACCAGGAGAAAGCCCCAGAAAAACAGCCCGGTAAGACTGGTGGGTTGCATGGATCGATCCTTAATTAAGGGTTATGCCGTCGCGTAGGGTGCGGTTCGTTCAGTCATTCAGCGCGCCGCCGCAGCTGGAGCCCTGCCCGGCGGTGCAGGCGAAACAGTGATCGCGGGTGACGATGGGGTTGCCGTCCAGACTCGCGTTCAGCAGGTCACGCAGATGCGGCCGGTCGCGGCCGATCAGCTCGGGCAGCTGCAGCGGTAGATCGAGCATCTGGTTGAAGTCGCAGTCGTACAGATAGCCCTGCCAGTCGACGCTGACCAGGCTGCGGCACATCAGGGGTTCGAGATTTTCCGCCCGGTAGCTGTCGCGCAATAGCTGCATATAACCCTTGAACTGGCCCTTGCTGACCAGGGTGCTGCCAAAGCGCGCAATCGGCTGGTTGGTGATGCACAGCAGGTGGTCGAACTGGATGCCGAAGTCCTCGGCCAGGTGGCGCTTGTAGTCGGCCTCCAGCGCCTCTTGCGGCGGCGGCAGGCTGGGGCCCTGCGGGTTGTACACCAGGTTGAGGATCAGGCCGCTGCCCGGCTGGCCGTAGCCCAGGGCATTGAGCTGTTGCAGGCCTTTGATGCTGGCATCGAACACACCATCGCCGCGCTGCTTGTCGACGTTATCGCGCGAATAGCAGGGCAAGGAGGCGGTGACCTCGACGCCCTGCTCGGCGAGAAAGGCGGCCAGGTCTTCATAACCCGGCTCGCTCAAGATGGTCAGGTTGCAGCGGTCAATCACCCGCAGGCCTTCGCGCCGCGCGTGCAGGACGATCTCGCGAAAGCGCGGGTGCATCTCCGGCGCGCCGCCGGTGAGGTCGAGGGTGTGCACCGGATGGGCGTCGATCACCTGATGCAGCAGCGCCAGGCTTTCGTCGGTCATGGCCTCGGTGCGGGTCGGCCCGGCATTGACGTGGCAATGCAGGCAGCGCTGATTGCAGCGGTAGGTCAGGTTGATCTGCAGCGCTTGCAGCTGGCCACGGCGGATCGCCGGAAAAGCCAGTTGGTCGAGCAGGGGCAGCATGGCGTGCACGGTGTTTGGCTCCTTGAGGCTGGCGTTATCGCGGTTTGCGTGCTGCCAGCCGGTCTGTAGGCACTATAGAGGCTGCCTGGGCGCTTTTGTTACGGGTTGGCCGTGAAGAATCGTTTCGGCGTGTGCAACATCGGCGGCCTGTTACTGGCCATAGGTGAGACCATCAGCGCCATCGAGTCGGCGGTTCTCAGCTAGAATTCCCCAGCGTCGACTCACCAGGCACTGGCGGGCTGTGTTCAGCCTGAGCCTTGACGCTTTCACAGTCCATTGAGGCGTAAGGATGCTCCAGCTGTTCAAGTCTCCTGTGCTCGGCCTGTTGTTCGGTCTCTGCCTGCTCGCCAGCCCGAGTTATGCCGCCCCGCCCATGCTCAGCCTGGACGGCGACGCCCTGGTCCGGCCGGTCGCGGTGCCCGCGGCCCTGGTGCTGGAAGACCCGAGCGCCAGCCTGACCGCCGGGGAAGTGCTGGAGCTGATCGAGGCCCAGGGTGTGCTGACCCGGGGCACGCCGCATATGGGCTATTCGGCCAGCGCCTGGTGGCTGGCCTTTCGCCTGGACGCCCCGGCCGCGGCGCGCCTCAACCTGATCATCGCCCACCCCTTTCTCGACGACCTGGAAGTCTGGCTGTACGATCGCGAGCGCCTGATCGCGCCCTACTACAGCGGCGACCACCGGCCCTTTCTCGAGCGTGGCGAACCCTACCCGCACTTTATGCTGAGCCTGCCGCGTCTGGGTCAGGGGCCACACACCCTGCTGCTGCGGGTGCAGAGCGGCTCGTCGATCAGCCTGCCGATGCAGCTGGTCGGTGCCGAGCAGAGCAGCCTGCTGCTGGCCCATGACTGGCTGCAAAGCGGCCTGCTGCTCGGCGCGCTGCTGAGCCTGGTGCTGTTCTACCTGATCAAGTTCAGCACCCTGCGCGAACCGCAGCTGGTGTGGTTCTGCCTGACCCTGTTCGGCGTGGCCCTGTACAACGCCGCGCAGCATGGCCTGGTGGCGCTGTGGCTGCCGCAGTGGCCATGGCTGCCGATGCAGCTGGCCAACCTGGCCAATCCGGCGATGATGATCTTCAGCAGCCTGTTTCTGATCAGTGCGCTGAAGCTCAGGCTGGGTCGGCTGGTTTATCTGCGCAATGGCTTTTTCGCCCTGATCCTGCTGATCTGCGGCTGGACCATCGTCAGCTACGGCCAGCATCGCGCCTACCAGACACTCAATCTGCTGATCCTGCTGACCGGTGCCGTGCAGCTCGGCCTGCTCCTGCTTGGCGTGCGCCAGCGCCGGCCCTATGCGGTCGGCTACCTGTGGTGCTGGAGCGCGGCGCTGTTGCTGCTGTTGCTGGTGCCCCTGGGGCGCGCCGGGCTGGTGCCGCCGATACCCGGGTTCAATTACCTGCATGTGTACCTGCCGGCCATCAGCCTGCTGCTGTTCGGTGGCATGCTCGACAAGCAGCTGGAACAGGTGCGGCGCGACCTGCTGCACAGCCGGGCCCAGGCGATCAGCCATCTGCAGCAGTACCAGGCGTTGTTCAGCAACAGCAGCGAGGGGATCTTTCGCTGCAGCGGGGCCGGGCTGCTGCTGGAGGCCAACCCCAGTTTCGTTGCCTTGCTCGGCGGGCCGATGGTCGAGGGTCTGCACATGCAGGCGCTGTTCGGCCGCGAGCAGTGGCGCGAACGTCTGGCGCTGCTGCAGGGCGAGCAGCCCGCTGGCAGCCAGGAGTGTCGGCTGCAGGGGCTCGATGGCCGGGTGCACTGGGTCTACCTGGCCCTGCAGCGCCGGCCGGAGCAGGACTGCATCGAGGGCATAGTGGTCGACCTCAGCGAGCGGCGCGCCCTGGAGGAACGCCTGCAGCACCTGGCGGCCCATGACTCGCTGACCGGCCTGCTCAACCGCCGCGAGCTGGAGCGGCTGCTGCAGGACAGTCTGAAGGGGGGCAGCGGGCGGCCGTTCAGCCACCTGCTGTGCCTGGATCTGGATCAGTTCAAGCAGGTCAACGACCTCGGCGGCCACTCGGCCGGCGACCAGTTGCTGCGTCAGCTGTCCGCGCATCTGCAGCACCAGTTGCCGGCGGATGCCGAGCTGGCGCGTATCGGCGGCGACGAGTTCGCCGTGCTGCTGCGCGGCGCGGATGGGCAGACGGCCCTCGCCCAGGCGGAAAACCTGCGCCTGTGCGTCGAGCAGTTCGTTTTCTCCTGGCAGGGGCGGCCTTTTCGCGTGCAGGTCAGTATCGGTCTGCTGGAACTCGACAGCGGGGTCCGCGACTGGGAAACCGCCCTGTCCTGGGCCGACAGCGCCAGCCAGCTGGCCAAGCATCAGGGGCGCAACCGGGTGCAGCGCTTCAATCCGGCCGATGGCGCGCTGCTCGAACACCAGCGCCAACTGCAATGGATTACCCGCCTGCGCGAAGGCATCGAGCAGGATCACTTCGAGTTGTTCTACCAGCCGGTGATGCCGTTGCAGGGGGCCGCCGACGGCCTGCGCTACGAGGTGTTGCTGCGCTACCGCGACCCGCACAGCGGCGAGCTGTCCAGCCCCGCGCAGTTTCTCGGTGCGGCCGAGCGCTACGGCTTCCTCGGGGCCATCGACCGCTGGGTGCTGCTCAGCCTCTGCCAGTGGCTGGCCGACAACCCGCGCCATGTGCAGCAGCTGGCCCAGGTCAACCTCAACCTGACCGCCAGCTCCCTGCTCAATGCCGAGTTCCACCAGTTGCTACACAGCCAGTTGCAGCGGCACAAGCTGCCGGCCGCCAAGCTGTGCATCGAGGTCACGGAGATGGTCGCCCTCGGCGAGCTGGGGGTGTCGGCGCAATGGATCAGGCAGCTGCGCGAGCAGGGCCTGAAGGTGGCGCTGGACGACTTCGGCAGCGGCTTCGCCTCCTACGCCTACCTGCGCCACCTGCCGCTGGATATCGTCAAGATCGACGGCAGCTTTATCAGCGGCCTGGAGAGCGACCCGATCAACCAGGCCATGGTCGGCTCCATGCAGCAGATTGCCCGTCAGCTGGGCCTGAGCACCGTGGCCGAGTTCGTCGAAAACCAGGCGACCCTGGAGTGCGTGCGAGCTTTGGGTATCGATTACGCCCAGGGCTACTTTATTGCGCGCCCGCAGCCGCTGGCCGGGCTGGCCGATGCGCGGCTGAGCGAGGCGGGCTTCAGCCGCTTGCCGGCGGGTTCGACGCCCTGACGGCCAGCCCGCTCGCACCCTGCAACCCGCAGCGGGCTTGCGTACGGCCCCGGGCTTACTCGGGCTGCAGGGCGAAACCGACGCCGAAGCGGTTCCAGGCATTGATGGTGCTGATGGCCAGGGTCAGGTCGACCATCTCCTTGTCGGTGAACTGCTCGCGCAGGCTCTCGAAGCGTGCCTGTGGGGCACCCGCTTGCGGCAGCAGCGTCAGGCTCTCGACCCAGGCCAGGGCGGCGCGTTCGCGCGGGGTGAAGAACGCGGTCTCGCGCCATACGCTCAGGCATTGCAGGCGTTGCTCAGTTTCCCCGGCCTGGCGCGCATCGTTGGCGTGCATGTTCACGCAGTAGGCGCAGCCGTTGAGCTGCGAGGCGCGCAGGCGCACCAGTTCCAGCAGCGACAGCTCCAGGCCGGACTTCTCCAGGGCCTGTTCCAGGCCGAGCATCGCCTTGTAGGCATCGGGGGACAGCTTGTACCAGTTGAGGCGGGCGCTCATCGTTGTTTCCTCTAGTCGTGGGCTCGCCCTCCGCGAACCCTTGGCACTATCCTAGGGCGCAGCTTGGCCACCACAAATGGCCAATTTATGGAAATAACAGGTAGCCAATTCGATGGAGCTCCATCTGACCCTAGACGGCAGCCAGGACCTGGCCGGCCAACTCTACCGCCAGCTGCGCGCCGCCATTCTCGACGGCCGCCTGGCCGCCGGTGACCGTCTGCCGCCGATGCGCTTTCTCGCCGAGCGCCTGCAGGTGTCGCGCAAGACGGTCGGCGAAGCCTACGAGCGGCTGGCCGCCGAGGGATTTCTGCAGGGCAAGGTGGGCAGCGGTACCTATGTCAGCGCCAGGCTGGCACCGGTCGAACGCCCTCGTCCGGCGGCGGCCGCGCTGCAGGCCAATCCGCACTGGCGCGCCATCGCCGCCGACTGGCAGCCGTTCCTGCAGCAGGCACAGCGTTATAGCTTCGCCGGCGGCACCACCGACAAGCGCCGCTTCCCCTTCGACGCCTGGCGCGCGTGCGTGCAACGCGCCCTGCGCCTGCAGGCGCGCAGCCCGGCCTTCTATGTCGAGCCGCTGGGCGATCCGGAGCTGCGTCTGGCGATCGCGCGCTATCTGGCGATCAACCGTGCGGTGCGCTGCGACTGGAACGACATCCTGGTCAGCCAGGGGGCGCAGCAGGCCCTCGACCTGTTGGCGCGGGTGCTGCTCGAACCGGGCGATCTGGCCGTGGTCGAGGAGCCGGGTTACCCGCCGGCACGGGCGATCTTCAGCGCGGCCGGCGCGCGGGTGCTCGGCGTGCCGGTGGATGCCGAGGGCCTGCGGGTGGACCTGCTGCCGGCGCAGGCCCGGCTGGTCTATGTGACGCCCTCGCACCAGTTCCCACTGGGTCAGCCGATGAGCCTGCAGCGTCGCCTGGAGCTGCTGGAATGGGCGCGCGGGCGGCAGGTGCTGATTATCGAGGACGACTACGACGGCGAGTACCGCTTCGACGGCCGCCCCCTGGAGTCGCTGCAGAACCTCGACAGCGAAGGCCGGGTGGCCTATGTCGGGACCTTCTCCAAGACCCTGTTTCCCGAGCTGCGCCTCGGTTACTTGCTGATGCCGCCTGCCCTGCGCCGCGAGCTGACGGCGGCCAAGTCCCTCGCCGACCGGCACAGCGCGAGCCTGCAGCAGCTGGCGTTGGCGCACTTCATCAGCAGCGGCGCATTCGCCAAGCACACAAGACGCCTGCAGCGTGAATACGCGCAACGCCGCCAGCACCTGCTGGCGCGGCTCTGCGGCGACCTGGCAGCCTGGCTGGAACCCCTGCCGAGCGTGGCGGGCATGCACCTGGCGGCGCGCCTGCGCCAACCCCTGGATACCCGCCGACTGTGCGCGCGGCTGGCCGAGCGTGGACTGCTGCTGGGCGACCTCGCGCCCTTCTACGCCGAGGGCCCGGCCATGGCGGGGCTGCTATTCGGCTTCGGTGCCATCGAGGCCGCGGATATCGACCCGGCGCTGGATCTCCTGCGCGACTTGCTGAGCCAGGGCTGACGGCCGTCAGTCCGTAGCCCGGATGCAATCCGGGAAGCGCTGCCCGGCGCAAAACCGTTCCCGGACTTTGTCCGGATAAAGGCCTGGGACCGTAGGGTGCGCCGTGCGCACCAAGAGTCTGCAGCCGCCTGAAGGTCTTCAGTCCGTATGACGGCCACGACGCGTAACCCAACAGCGTTCGCCACATTATTCCGGGCAAAAGAAAACCCGCCGCAGCGGGTTTTCCATGCAGCCTTGCGCTTATGCCAGTTCGTCGAAGCACTCGGCGATAATTGCCAGGCCCTTGTCCAGCAGGGCATCTTCGGCGGTCAGCGGCACCAGCACGCGCAACACGTTGCCGTAGGTACCGCAGGACAGCAGGATCAGGCCCTTATCGCGGGCCTTGGCGACGATCTGCCCGGTCAGGGCGGCGTTGGGCTTGTGCAGATCGCCGTCTTCGCACAGTTCCATGGCGATCATGGCACCGAGGGCGCGCACCTCGCCGATGCTCTTGTGCTTGGCCTGGATGGCCTTGAGGCCGGTGACCAGACGCTCGCCGACGGCCTTGCAACGCTCCAGCAGCTGCTCTTCCTCGAATACTTCCATCACGGCCAGGGCCGCGGCGCAGGCAATCGGGCTGCCGGCGTAGGTGCCGCCCAGGCCGCCCGGGGCGATGGCGTCCATATATTCAGCCTTGCCGCACACACCGGCCACCGGGAAACCGCCGGCGATGGAGTTGGCGAAGGTGGTCAGGTCGGCGGCGACGCCCATCTGTTCCATGGCGAAGAAGGTGCCGGTACGGCCGGCACCGGTCTGCACTTCGTCGGCGATCAGCAGGATACCGTGCTGATCGCAGAGGGCACGCAGGCGCTGCATAAAGTCTTTCGGCGCGACGTAGAAACCGCCCTCGCCCTGCACCGGCTCGATGATGATTGCGGCGATATCGCGCGGCTCGGCGTCGTTCTTGAAGATGCGTTCGATGCTGGCGATCGCGTCATCCGTGCTGACGCCATGCAGTTCGCAGGGGTACTGGGCGCGGAACACGCCGCCGGGCATCAGGCCCATGCCGGCCGA
>JBFJZW010000081.1:0-16135 GCA_041621875.1 Pseudomonas sp.
ATAGTCCTGGTGCGGGTAGGAAATCGGCTCGCGACCGTGCTTACGGTTGATAAAGTCGTCGACCATGCCCGACTGCAGCGGGCCGGGGCGGAACAGTGCCACCAGTGCGATCATGTCTTCCAGGCAGTCCGGCTTGAGCTTCTTGATCAGCTCCTTCATGCCGCGCGATTCAAGCTGGAACACCGCGGTGGTCTCGGCCTTCTGCAGCATCTGGAAGGTCGGTTTGTCGTCCAGCGGGATAAAGTCGATGTTCAGGTCGGGCAGGCCCTGCTTGGCCTGCTCGCGGTTGATCGTCTCCATCGCCCACTTGATGATGGTCAGGGTGCGCAGGCCGAGGAAGTCGAACTTGACCAGGCCGGCCTGTTCCACATCGTCCTTGTCGAACTGGGTGACCAGGCCGCCGCCCTCGTCATCGCAGGCGATCGGCGAGAAGTCGGTGAGCTTGGTCGGCGCGATCACCACGCCACCGGCGTGCTTGCCGGTACCGCGGCAGATGCCTTCGAGTTTGCGCGACATTTCCCAGATTTCCCGGGCGTCCTCGTCGACCTTGAGGAAGTCGCGCAACGGCTCTTCCATCTCGTAGGCTTTTTCCAAAGTCATGCCGACTTCGAAGGGAATCATCTTCGACAGGCGATCGGCCAGGCCGTAGGACTTGCCCTGGGCCCGCGCCACGTCGCGCACCACCGCCTTGGCCGCCATGGTGCCGAAGGTGATGATCTGGCTGACCGCGTTGCGCCCGTATTTCTCGGCCACGTAGTCGATGACCCGGTCGCGGCCGTCCATGCAGAAGTCGACGTCGAAGTCGGGCATGGAAACCCGTTCCGGGTTGAGGAAGCGTTCGAACAGCAGGTCATAGGCCAGCGGGTCGAGGTCAGTGATCTTCTGTACATAGGCCACCAGCGAACCGGCACCCGACCCCCGGCCTGGGCCCACCGGCACGCCGTTATTCTTCGCCCACTTGATAAAGTCCATTACGATCAGGAAGTAACCGGGGAAACCCATCTGGATGATGATATCCAGCTCGAAATTCAGCCGGTCGATATACACCTGCTTCTTCGCGTCGTAGTCCGGGGTGTCCTTGGGCAGCAGCACTTCCAGACGTTCATCCAGGCCATCGAAGGAGACTTGGCGGAAATACTCGTCCATGGTCATGCCGGCTGGCACCGGGAAATCCGGGAGGAAGTACTTGCCCAGCTGCACTTCGATATTGCAGCGCTTGGCGATCTCGAGGGTGTTTTCCAGGGCCTCCGGTAGATCGCTGAACAGCTCGGCCATTTCCTCCGGGGTCTTCAGGTACTGCTGATCGGAGTAGGTGCGCGGGCGGCGCGGGTCGTCCAGACTGCGGCCTTCGCCGATGCACACGCGGGTCTCGTGGGCAGCGAAATCGTCCTGCTTGAGAAAGCGCACATCGTTGGTCGCCACCAGCGGCGCGCCGAGCTTGTCGGCCAGCGCCACGGCCAGGTGCAGATGTTCTTCGTCGTTGACCCTATTGGTACGCTGCAGCTCCAGATAGAAGCGCTCGGGAAATACCTCCATCCACTCGCGCAGCAGGGCTTCGGCCAGCACCGGCTCGTCGTTAAGCAGGGCATGGCCGACCTCGCCCTCCTTGGCCCCGGACAGGGCGATCAGCCCCTCGGCGGCGGCCTTGACCCAGTCGCGCTGGATAATAACCAGGTCGTTGCTCTGCCCTTCACTCCAGCCGCGGGACACCAGTTCGGTGAGGTTGCGATAGCCCTTGGGATTCATCGCCAGCAGAGTCATACGACTGAGCGGGCCGTCTTCCTCGGCACTGGCCAGCCAGATATCCGCCCCACAGATCGGCTTGATGCCGCCGCCCATGGCTGCCTTGTAGAACTTCACCAGCGAACACATATTGCTCATGTCGGTGACCGCCACCGCCGGCATACCGGCCGCCGCCACCGCCTTGACCAGCGGCTTGACCCGCACCAGACCGTCGACCAGGGAAAACTCGGTATGCAGACGCAGGTGGACGAACGAAGCAGTCATGACAGTCCTATATCAAACACAAAAACGACAAGAAAGGGATTGTACAGCCAAGGCAGCGGCACGCCACAGGCTGCAAGCCGAAAGCGACGGCGGGCGTCTCAGTCCGCCAGCAAGGCTCGCACCGGGCCAAAGGAGCGCCGATGGATCGGCGTCGGCCCCAGGCGGCGCAAGGCCTCCAGGTGCACCGCCGTGGGATAGCCCTTATGCCCGGCAATGCCGTAGCCGGGGTACTGCGCATCGAGCTGCTGCATTTCCCGGTCGCGGCTGACCTTGGCCAGGATCGAGGCGGCGGCAATCGCCGGCACCTGGCTGTCGCCCTTGATCACCGCGGTGCTGGGCACCTGCAGGACAGGGCAGCGGTTGCCGTCGATCAGCACCAGCCTGGGCGTGATGCTCAGGCCTTCCACCGCCCGCTGCATGGCCAGCATGGTGGCATGGAGAATATTCAGCCGGTCGATTTCTTCCACTTCGGCACGGGCGATGCACCAGGCCAGGGCCTTTTCGCGGATTTCGTCGAAGAGTTTTTCGCGGCGCGCCTCGCTGAGTTTCTTCGAGTCGTTCAGGCCGAGGATCGGCCGCAACGGATCGAGGATCACCGCCGCGGTCACCACCGCGCCACAGAGCGGGCCACGGCCGACTTCGTCGACACCGGCCACCAGCTCCTGCACCTGACTGAAATCTAGCCCCAGCTGCATCAGTTGCGTCCCAGCAACTGCAGCACGGCCTCCGCGGCCTGCACCGAGGCATCGCGGCGCAGGGCTCGGTGAATTACATCGAAGCCTTCGGTCTGCACCTCGCCGCCATTGAGCAAGGGGGCCAGCAACTGGGCCAGGGCTTCCGGGGTGGCCGCATCCTGAATCATCTCGGGTACCAGCAAACGCTCGGCCAGCAGGTTGGGCAGGGAAATATAGGCGCTACTGACCAGACGCTTGAGAATCCGGTAGGTCATGGGCGCAACCTTGTAGGCAACCACCATCGGCCGCTTGTACAGCAGCGCTTCCAGGGTCGCGGTGCCCGAGGCGATCAGGACCGCGTCGCAGGCCGCCAGGGCCTCATGGGAACGGCCATCAAGCAGGGTCAGGGGCAAGTCACGACCGACCAGCATCTGTTCCAGCTGCACGCGCCGCTGAGGGCTGGCGCAGGGCAGAACGAAACGAATGCCCGGACGCAGGGTGCGCAAACGCACCGCCGCATCGAGAAACAGACTCCCCAGGCGCGCTACTTCGCCACCCCGACTGCCCGGCATCAAGGCCACCACGGCGCTGTCCTGGGGCAGGTCGAGCGCCTCGCGGGCGGCGGCGCGGTCGGCCATGAGCGGAATCGTATCGGCCAGGGGGTGGCCGACGAAACGCACCGGCACCTGATGGGCATCGTAGAACTGCGCCTCGAACGGAAACAGGCAGAGCATCAGGTCGCAGGCTTCGCGGATCTTCAGCACGCGCTTCTGCCGCCAGGCCCAGACCGAAGGACTGACATAGTGCACGGTCTTGATCCCGCCCCGGCGCAGCTTGAGCTCCAGGTCCAGATTGAAATCCGGTGCATCGATGCCGATAAACACATCGGGCCTGGCCGCGATCAGGGTCTGGACCAGCTTGCGCCGACGCGCCAGCAACTCGGGCAGCCGCCCCAGTACCTCGACCAGGCCCATCACCGACAGGCGTTCCATGGGGAAATAGGGATTCAGGCCCTGGGCCTGCATCAGCGGCCCACCGACGCCGATAAACTCCACCTGGGGATAGCGGGCCTTGAGCGCCTGCATCAACCCGGCACCGAGAATATCGCCGGAAGCCTCGCCAGCCACCAGCGCGACACGTATTAGAGCCGCCATGGGTTAGCGGGTAATGCCGCGTTGGGAAGCCAGGATCGAGTCGCGGAACACCGCGACTTCAGGAAACTGCTGGGCAGGCTCGGCCAGCTCGGCCAATGCCGCTTCGATGGTCAGGCCCTGGCGATACACCGCCTTGTAGGCACGACGAAGGGCGGCGATCGCCTCGACACTGAAGCCACGACGGCGCATGCCTTCGAAATTCATGCTGCGCGCCTCGGCCGGGTTGCCGGAAACCGTGACATAGGCCGGCACATCCTTGCCGATTGCGCTGCCCATGCCGGCGAAGCTGTGCGCGCCGATATGGCAGAACTGATGCACCAGGGTGTAGCCGGAGAGGATCGCCCAGTCGCCAATATGCACATGGCCGACCAACGCGACATTGTTGACCAGGATGCAGTGGTTGCCGATCACGCTGTCATGACCGACATGGGCATAGGCCATGATCAGATTGTGGTCGCCCACGGTGGTCTCGTCGCGATCCTGGATGGTGCCTCGGTGCATGGTCACACCTTCGCGAATGATGTTGTGATCGCCAATCACCAGACGCGTCGGCTCGCCCTTGTACTTGCGGTCAGGGGTATCCTCGCCCAGCGAGGAAAACTGATAGACGCGGTTGTGCTTACCAATTCTGGTCGGCCCTTTGATGATCACATTAGGCCCAAGCACGCTACCCTCACCAATTTCCACATCAGGCCCGATAATCGACCAAGGGCCGACGACGACGTCGTCGGCCAGCTTGGCACTGGGATCGATAATGGCGCGAGGGTCAATCAAACTCATAGTTTGCGTTCCGCACAGATAATTTCAGCCGAACAGACTTCTTTGCCGTCGACACTGGCCTTGCACTCGAACTTCCAGATGCTGCGCTTGCTGCTCAGGTAACGGGCTTCGAGAATCAGCTGATCGCCCGGTACCACTGGCTGGCGGAAGCGTAGCTTGTCCGAGCCGACAAAGTAATACAGGGTGCCATCGGACGGCTTCACATCCATCATCTTGAAGCCCAGGATACCGGCGGCCTGGGCCATGGCCTCGATGATCAGTACGCCCGGCATAATCGGATGCTCAGGAAAATGCCCGTTGAAAAACGGCTCATTGATGCTGACATTCTTATAGGCACGAATGCACTTGCCTTCTACATCCAGCTCCGCCACCCGATCCACCAGCAGGAAGGGGTAACGATGCGGCAGGTATTCGCGAATTTCGTTGATGTCCATCATTTCCAGAGAAGCCTGTAAGAGAAGAAGAAGAAACCGGCAAACGCCGGCTCAGGCATCAGATGAAGAGTCTGCGCCCGAGGTCACGGCGGCCAGCTGCTTTTCCATTTGCTGCAGGCGACGCGCCATGTCATCCAGCTGCCTGATGCGCGCAGCGCTCTTGCGCCATTCGGCGGCCGGCTGCATGGCCGTACCGGAAGAATAGGAGCCCGGCTCGCTGATCGAACGGGTCACCATGGTCATGCCGGTGACGAACACGTTATCGCACACCTCGATATGCCCAACCATGCCCACACCACCGGCGATCATGCAGTTCCTGCCGATCTTGGTGCTGCCGGAGATGCCCACACAACCAGCCATGGCGGTGTTGTCACCGATCTGCACGTTGTGCGCGATCATGATCTGGTTATCCAGTTTGACCCCGTTGCCGATCAGGGTGTCGGCCAAAGCGCCGCGGTCGATGGTAGTGTTGGCCCCGATTTCGACATCGTCGCCAATGCTCACGCCACCGATCTGGGCAATCTTCTGCCAGACGCCCTTCTCGTTGGCGAAGCCGAAGCCTTCACCACCGATGACCGCACCCGACTGGATGACCACCCGCTTGCCGATCTGCACGTCGTGATACAGGGTGACCCGCGGAGCCAGCCAGCCGCCCTCGCCGATCGACGAGCGCGCACCGACCACGCAATGGGGGCCGACCGTCACGCCCGCTGCGATCTGCGCGCCACTCTCAACCACCGCATAGGCACCAATACTGGCGCTGCCATCGACCCGTGCGTCAGCCGCGACCACGGCCGTCGGATGCACCCCTGGCAAGGCCTGGGGTTTGCGATCGAACAGGTGAGAAAGCTGGGCATAGGCCAGATAGGGATTGGCCACGACCAAGGCATTGCCGGCATAGCCAGCGGCATCGGCGGCGGTCAGCAGCACCGCCGCGGCGCGACAATCACTGAGAAATTTGCGGTACTGCGGATTGGCCAGAAAGCTCAACTGACCGGGCCCGGCTTCCTGCAAGGTGGCCAGGCCCGCGATCTGGGTATCGGCCGCACCACTGACAGTGGCACCCAGCCGCTCGGCCAACTGGCCGAGGGTATACACGGTAGCACTCATGATCAGCGCAGCTGATTCATGCGCTCGATGACTTGGCGGGTGATGTCGAACTGAGGTTTGACATCGATCACCGCGCCGCGCTCGAGCACCAGGTCGAAGCTACCTTTTTTGATCACTTCTTCCACGGCCTTGTCCAGGTTCGGCTTGAGCTTCTTGAGCATCTCGCGGTCGGCAACAGCCTTGGCTTCGTTCAGTTCCTTGGACTGGAACTGGAAGTCACGGGCTTTCTGCTTGAATTCGAGCTCCAGACGCTCGCGCTCGGCGGTCTGCATCTTGTCGCCGTCCTTGACCAGACGATCCTGAATACGCTTAGCATCGCTTTCCAGGGTTTTCAGCTTGGTCAGCTGCGGGCCGAATTTCTTCTCGGCATCCACGGCATAACGCTTGGCCGCGTCGGATTCGAGCAGCGCCATCTGATAATTCAGTACCGCCACTTTCATCTGGGCAAAGGCCGGAGTTGCCAGCAGGGCAACGCTTAACAGAACCAGTTGAGTCAACTTACGCACGATGCAACTCCTGCAAAAACTGTTGGTATTCGATGATCAGACCTAGAAGGTCTGACCGAGAGAAAACTGGAAAACCTGGGTATCGGCATCGTCCGGTTTGACGACCGGCATGGCCAGACTGAAGCTTAGGGGGCCCAGGGCGGTAATCCAGGTCAGGCCAACGCCCACGGAACTGGCCAGCTCGCCTGCATCGATATCGTTGCAGCTGGTCTGGGTGCTGCCGCAGCTGGTGTCGAACACATTACCCACGTCCCAGAACAGGGCGGTACGCAGGGAGCGCTGGTCCTTGACGAAGGGCATGGGGAACAGCAGCTCGACGCCACCCTGGACCAGTACGTTACCACCGAACGGCAGCGGATCATCATCGGGGTCATCCTGGGTGCCCGGATTGGTACCCGTACTCGGCGTACTGCGCGGGCCCAGGCTGTTGTCCTTGAAGCCACGCACCGAGCCGAAACCGCCGGCATAGTAGTTCTCGTAGAACGGCAGCTCACTGGTGGAACCATAGCTTTCGCCGTAGCCCAGCTGGGTATGCAGGCGCAGGGTGTAGGTGTCAGTCAACGGCTTGAAGATCTGGCCGCGGTAATCGACCTTGAAGAACGACAGGTCGCTGCCCGGCACCGTGGTTTCGAACACCAGGCTCTGCGAGTGGCCGCGGTTGGCCAGCACACCGCGGTTGAGGGTCGACTCGGACCAGCCGATCGACGCCTTGAGGTTCAGGTAGCTGTCGCCCTCTTCCTCGATGAAGTCGAAGATCTCGTCGACGGTGTAAACCCCGGTGCTGATGCTGTCGCTCTGAATGGTCAGGCCATAGGTCAGGCGCGAGGTATCGCTGATCGGGTAACCGATGCTGACGCCGGCACCGTAGCTGTCCACCGCATAGCTGGACACATCGGTGTTCAGCTCGTCGTAATCGGTCTCGCGGAAGAAGGCGTTGTAACCCAGGCTGACACCGTCCGGCGTCCAGTAGGGATTGACGAAGCCAAAGTTGTAGCTGCTCTGGTATTCGCTGCGGTTCAGGCCCAGGGTGACCCGGTTACCGGTACCCAGGAAGTTGCTCTGGCTGATCGAGCCACCGAGGATCAAGCCGGCATTCTGGGCGAAACCGACGCTGGCGGTGATGGAGCCGGAGGCCTGCTCCTCGACGCTGTAGTTGACGTCGATCTGGTCATCGGTGCCCGGTACCTGCGGGGTTTCGACGTTGACTTCCTTGAAGTAGCCGAGGCGCTCCAGGCGCACCTTGGACTGATCGATCAGGTAGGTCGAAGCCCAGCCACCTTCCATCTGGCGCATTTCACGGCGCAGCACCGAGTCTTCCGACTTGGTGTTGCCGCGGAAGTTGATGCGGTTGACGTAGGCGCGCTTGCCCGGGTCGACCACAAAGGTAATGGACACGGTACCGTCGTCGTTGGCCACCGGCACGCCGTTGACGTTGGCGAAGGTATAGCCTTCGTTACCCAGGCGGCGGGTGATCAGCTCGGAGGTGGTGGTCATGACCTTGCGCGAGAACACCTGGCCTTCCTTGACCAACAGCAAGGCGCGCACGTCGTCTTCGAGATTCTTCAGGTCGCCGCTAAGGGTGACGTCACGCACGCTGTATTTTTCGCCCTCGTCGACGTTGACGGTGACGTAGACGTGCTTCTTGTCCGGGGTGATGGACACCTGAGTCGAGCTGATATCCATATTGATATAGCCGCGATCCAGGTAATAGGAGCGCAGGCGCTCCAGGTCGCCGGAAAGCTTTTCCCGGGCGTACTTGTCGTCGTTGCGGAAGAAGGACAGCCAGTTGGTGGTCTTCAGCTCGAACAGGTCGATCAGGTCCTCGCCGGAGAACACCGTGTTGCCCACCACATTGATGTGCTGGATGGCCGCGACCGAGCCTTCGTTGATGTTGATCTTCAGCGCCACGCGGTTACGCGGCTGCGGAATCACTTCGGCTTCGATCTCGGCGGAGTAGCGGCCCTGGGCCACATACTGACGCTGCAGCTCGTTACGCACGCCTTCCAGGGTTGCCCGCTGGAAGATCTCGCCCTCGGCCAGACCCGACTGATTCAGGCCCTTGAGCAGGTCTTCGCTGCTGATCGCCTTGTTGCCATCGATTTCGATACTGGAAATCGAAGGGCGCTCGACCACGCTGATAACCAGCACATCGCCGTCGCGACCCAGTTGGATATCCTGAAAGAAACCGGTCTTGAACAGTTCCCGGGTGGCTTCCACCAGGGAACGATCATCCGCTTCTCCGCCGACATTCAGCGGCAAGGCCCCGAATACGCTGCCCGCGGAAACCCGCTGCAGGCCGGTGACGCGAATATCGGAAATGGTGAAGGACTCGGCGTGAACTTCGGTGATCATCAGTGCGGCAAGCACCGCAGGTAGCAGCAGACGTTTCATGAAGTCCTTTCTTATTCCAACTGACAATAAAAAATCTGCCGCTAAGTGCGACAGATTTGTAATTCAGTAGCGGTTACAGCCGGCTCAGATCGTTTACCAGGGCCAGCAACATCACCCCGATGATCAAACTGATACCAATCTGCATCCCCCAACCCTGTATCCGTTCGGACAGCGGACGACCACGCACCCACTCGACCAAATAAAAAAGCAGATGCCCCCCATCCAGAACCGGGATGGGCAACAGATTGAGAACCCCCAGACTTATGCTCAGGTAGGCCAGGAAGGTAAGAAAGTCCCCTACCCCCGACTCAGCAGAAGCGCCCGCCACTTTAGCAATGGTTATCGGCCCGCTCAAGTTTTTTACCGAGAGCTCGCCAAACAGCATTTTCTTCAATGAATCAAGGGTCAGAATGCTCATGGTCCAGGTGCGCTTGGCCCCCTCGAACACCGCATCCACAGGGCCGTAGCTGACCTGACGAAGCATTTCCGGGGGCCACTCGATGCCCTGCACCCCAGCCCCCAGATAACCTGTACGGGCCTCATCCTCACCCCGCGCCACCAGCGCCAGGGTCTTCTCCAGACGCTGGCCCTCGCGCTCGACCAGCACGGCCACGGTTTTGCCCGGCAGGCCGCGCACCTGATCGACCAACTGCTGCCAATCCTGCAGCGCCCGGCCATCCAGCTCCAGCAGGCGGTCACCCACCTGCAGACCGGCGGCCGCAGCAGGCCCCTTGGGATCGAGTTGCGCCAGCACCGGCTCAAGCGCCGGACGCCACGGGCGAATACCCAGGGCGGCAATCGGATCGGGCTCATCGACACCGCGCAGCCAATTATCCAGGGCGATCTGCCGCGGACTGTCGACAGTCGAGCCCGGCTCGCGCACCGCCAGACTCAGGCTGCCACTCTCACCGAGACGGCGCACCAACTGCAGATTGACCGCCGACCAGCCCAGAGTCGGCTGCCCGTTGACTGCGACTATTTCCTGGCCGGCCTGCAAACCGGCCACCTCGGCCAGGCTGCCGACCTCGACCGCACCGATCACCGGGCGCACCTGTTGGCTGCCGAGCATCGCCACCAGCCAGAAGAACACCAGGGCCAAAAGGAAATTGGCTGCCGGCCCCGCCGCGACGATGGCGATACGCTGGCGCACCGGCTTGCGATTGAACGACTGCTCCAGCTGCTCGGGCAGCACATCGCCCTCGCGCTCGTCGAGCATTTTCACGTAGCCGCCCAGGGGAATGGCGGCGATCACGAACTCGGTGCCCCGGCGATCGTGCCAGCGCAGCAAGGGCGTGCCGAAACCCACGGAAAAGCGCAGGACCTTGACCCCGCAGCGACGGGCGACCCAGAAATGGCCGAATTCATGGAACGTCACCAGCACCCCCAGCGCAACCAGGGTACCGACAATCATATAAAGCGCACTCATCAAACTTCTCCGCGGCCACTGCCGCCCACGCATTGTTGCGCCAGGCTGCGCGCCCGCTTATCTGCGGCCAACACCGTATCCAGGTTTTCGACCGCCCGGACGGCTTCGGCGTTCAGTACGCTTTCGATGATACTCGCGATTTCCGGGAAGCGGATGCGCCGCTCGAGAAAGGCCGCCACCGCCACTTCGTTGGCTGCATTGAGCATGGCCGGCGCGGTCCCGCCCGCCTCTGCCGCCTGCCGCGCCAGGCGCAGACAGGGAAAACGCTGCTCGTCGGGGGCCTGGAAATCCAGGCGCGCGACGGCAAACAGATCCAGTGGCGCGACCCCCGAGTCGATGCGTTCCGGCCAGGCCAGGGCATGACTGATGGGGGTACGCATATCCGGGTTGCCCAGCTGCGCCAGCACCGAACCGTCGACATAATCGACCAGCGAATGGATCACGCTCTGCGGGTGCACCACCACCTCAATCTGCGCGGGCCTGGCATCGAACAGCCAGCAGGCCTCGATCAGCTCCAGGCCTTTGTTCATCATGCTCGCCGAGTCCACCGAGATCTTGCGCCCCATCGACCAATTGGGATGGGCGCAGGCCTGCTCGGGCGTCACGTCCTGCAACTGCTCCAGCGGCATCTCACGGAAAGGGCCGCCGGACGCGGTCAGCAGGATGCGGCGCACCCCGACCTGCTGCAGGCCGCGGGCATAGTCGCCAGGCAGGCACTGGAAGATCGCATTGTGCTCGCTGTCGATGGGCAGCAGCACGGCACCGCTGCGCTTGACCGCCTGCATAAACAGCGCACCGGACATTACCAGGGCTTCCTTGTTGGCCAACAGGACCTTCTTGCCCGCCTCTACCGCCGCCAACGTCGGCGGCAGACCGGCCGCACCGACAATCGCCGCCATCACCGCATCCACTTCGGGGTGGGCGGCAACCCGACACAACCCCTCGGGGCCGTGCAGCACTTCCGTGGCCAGCCCCGCGGCCCGCAGATCACTCTGCAGCCGCCGCGCGGCATCGGCCTCAGGCACCACGGCAAAGCGCGGACGGTAGAGCAGGCACAGGGCCTCAAGCTCGGCCAGACGACTAAAGCCGGAAAGAGCGAAGACCTGGTAACGCGCCGGGTGACGGGCGATCACATCCAGGGTACTCAGACCGATAGAACCGGTTGCCCCGAGCACGGTGACCTGCTGCAGAAGACTCACAGGGTGCCCCAGCCGGCCAGCCAGAGCAGCGCGGCAAACAGCGGAATCGCCGCGGTCAGGCTGTCGATGCGGTCGAGCACGCCGCCATGGCCAGGCAACAGGTTGCTGCTGTCCTTCACCCCGACCTGACGCTTGAACATGCTTTCGGTCAGGTCACCGACCACCGAGACCAACACCACCACAGCGGTGCCGACCAGGGCCAGGAGCAGGTCGAGGGTCGACCAACCGCGGTAGAGGCCCACCAGCAGGCAAATCAGCAGGGTGGCCAGCAAGCCGCCAAACACCCCTTCCCAGCTCTTGCCGGGACTTACCCGCGGGGCCAGTTTGCGCTTGCCGAAACGCCTGCCGGAGAAATAGGCACCGATATCCGCCCCCCACACCAGCACCATCACCGTCAGAATCAGCCAATTCGCCTCAGGCCACTGCTTGAACAGCACCAGGCCCTGCCAGGCCGGCAACAGAATCAGCAGGCCGATCGACAAGCGGATCGCCGGACCTTCCCAATACCGACTACTGCCCGGATAACCGAGCACCAGCAAGGTAGCCAGCCCCCACCAGACCACCCCCACCAGCAATACCCAGGGAGCCAAGGCCGGCAACAGATACAGGGCCAATAACAACACCGCCACCAACGCGGCGTAGGCCACGCGCTGCACCTGAGCGGCAAAGCCGGCCAGGCGCGCCCATTCCCAGCCCCCCAGGCTGACCACCGCCCCGATAAACAGGGCGAACCACCCACCGTCGAGCAGAAAGAAGCCGCCCAAGGCGAAAGGCAACAGTACCAGCGCCGTGATAATTCGTTGCTTGAGCATTAACTACGCGCCTCGGCAGCCAGCTGCTCGCTGGTCTTACCAAAGCGACGCTGACGGCTAGCAAAATTGGCCAGGGCTTTACGCATGGCTTCGTGTTTGAAATCCGGCCAGAACAGGTCGGAGAAATACAGCTCGGTGTAAGCCAGCTGCCAGAGCAAGAAGTTGCTGATGCGATGCTCACCACCGGTGCGAATGCACAGATCCGGCAACGGCAAATCGCCGGTTACCAGACAGCTCTGCAGCAGCTCGGGGGTGATATCTTCGGGCCGCAGGTGGCCGCCCTGCACTTCCCGCGCCAGCCGCTGGGCGGCCTGAGCGATGTCCCATTGGCCGCCATAATTGGCCGCCACCTGCAGGACAAAGCGCTTGTCGCCAGCGGTCTGCGCCTCGGCCTCGCGCATGGCTGCCTGCAACTCGGGATGAAAGCGCGAGCGGTCGCCGATAATGCGCAGGCTGATGTCATTGTCGTTGAGGCGTCTGGCCTCGCGGCGCAGCGCACCGAGAAACAGCTCCATCAACGCACTGACTTCCTCGGCCGGACGCTGCCAGTTCTCGCTGGAAAAGGCGAACAGGGTCAATACCTCGACCCCGGCCTCGGCACACACCTCGATCACCGCACGCACCGCATCGACACCGGCCTTATGCCCGGCGACACCGGGCAGCAGGCGCTTCTTGGCCCAGCGATTATTGCCGTCCATGATGATCGCCACATGCCGCGGCACAGCGACCCGGTTACCGTCTTTGGTCTTGTCCATGACGATACCCTGGCCGCTAAACGGCCATCAGATCCGCTTCTTTCTGCTTCACAGCCACTTCGATCTCGGCCACGAACTTGTCGGTCAGTTTCTGGATATCGTCGGCGGCGCGACGCTCTTCGTCTTCGCTGATTTCCTTCTCCTTGACCAGGTCTTTCAACTGGCTCAAGGCATCGCGACGGATATTGCGCACGGCAACACGGCCATCTTCGGCGGCATCGCGGGCCTGCTTGGTGAAGCCCTTGCGGGTTTCCTCGGTCAGGGCCGGCATGGAGATCAGCAGCAACTCGCCCAGGTTGGTTGGGTTGAAACCCAGCCCGGAGCTCTGGATCGCCTTGTCGACAGCCGCCAGCATATTGCGCTCGAAGGCCACGACCTGCAGGGTGCGCGAATCCTTGACGGTGACGTTGGCGACCTGGTTCAGCGGGGTGTCCGAGCCGTAGTAAGGCACCATCACGCCACCGAGGATGCTCGGGTGAGCCTGACCGGTACGGATACGGCTGAATGCATGGAGCAGCGATTCCAGGCTTTTCTGCATGCGTACTTGGGCGTCTTGCTTGATCGCGTTGATCATTCTTTGTCTTCCTCAATCAGAGTGCCTTCGGCACCACCCACTACAACATTCAGCAGGGCACCGGGCTTGTTCATATTGAAAACCCGCAGTGGCATATTATGGTCGCGGCACAGGCAGATTGCCGTCAGGTCCATGACACCCAGCTTGCGGTCGAGCACTTCATCGTAGGTCAGACGGTCGAACTTCTCGGCATGCGGATCCTTGAACGGATCGGCAGTGTACACACCGTCCACCTTGGTTGCCTTGAGCACCACATCGGCGTCGATCTCGATGGCGCGCAGACAGGCAGCCGAATCGGTGGTGAAGAACGGATTGCCAGTGCCAGCGGCGAAAATCACCACCTCACCGGTTTTCAGATGACGCAGCGCCTTGCGCCGGTCGTAGTGGTCGGTCACCCCGACCATGGAAATCGCCGACATGACGATGGCCGGAATATTCGAACGCTCCAGCGCATCGCGCATGGCCAGGGCAGTCATCACGGTGGCCAGCATGCCCATGTGGTCGCCGGTTACCCGGTCCATGCCGGCAGCGCTCAGGGCTGCACCGCGGAACAGATTGCCACCACCGATTACCAGGCCGACCTGCACGCCGATACCGACCAGCTGGCCGACTTCCAGCGCCATGCGATCGAGCACCTTGGGGTCGATACCGAAGTCTTCCGACCCCATCAGGGCTTCGCCGCTAAGTTTGAGCAGAATGCGCTTATAGCGCGGTTGACGACCACTCACCTGCTGAGCCATTACCAGTCTCTCCTGCGGCGTTAGAATTCTCTGCGACCCTGCGGGCCGCCATTATCGAGCGCTTCGACAGCGCCCTGAGCGGTTGGTGCAAAAGCCCAATCCACCCGTTACAACCTGCCATCCCCCTAATTTGACAAAGAGGCCGCGCGCGTTAGCGGGCAGCCTCTTCGGGGCGACAGCGGTAGCCGTCTTACTGCTTGCTGGCAGCCAGCTGGGCAGCAACTTCTTCAGCGAAGTTGTCGACCGGCTTCTCGATGCCTTCGCCTACCTGGAAGCGGGTGAAGGAAACGATTTCAGCACCGGCTTTCTTGGCCAGCGCACCGACCTTGATTTCCGGATCCTTGACGAAGGCCTGCTCAACCAGGCTGGCTTCGGCGAGGAACTTCTGGATACGACCACCCACCATCTTCTCGACGATTTCGGCCGGCTTGCCCTTGATCTTGTCTTCGTTGAGGCTCATGAACACGGCTTTTTCGCGCTCGATGGCGTCAGCGGAAACTTCCGAAGGCAGCAGGAATTCAGGGTTGCTCGCCGCAACGTGCATGGCGATGTCCTTGGCCAGATCGGCGTCACCGCCTTTCAGGACAACCACAACACCGATCTTGTTGCCGTGCAGGTAGGCATTGACCACATCGCCTTCAACACGCGCCAGACGACGAATATTGACGTTCTCGCCAACCTTGGCCACCAGGGCTTCACGGGCAGCTTCCTGAGCGGCGATCAGCGGAGCTGCGTCGGTCAGTTGCTCAGCGAAGGCTTTTTCGATGCTGCTGGTCACGAAGTTCTTGAAATCGTCCTGCAGAGCCAGGAAGTCGGTCTGCGAGTTGACCTCGAGGATCACGGCCGACTTGCCGTCTTCGGCAACCTTGACCGCGATAGCACCTTCGGCAGCCACGTTGCCGGCTTTCTTGGCAGCTTTGATCGCGCCGGAAGCACGCATGTCGTCGATGGCTTTTTCGATGTCGCCGCCGGCCTTGGTCAAGGCCTTTTTGCAATCCATCATGCCTTCGCCAGTACGCTCACGCAGTTCTTTAACCAACGCTGCAGTAATTTCTGCCATTTCAAAATCCTCTGGATAGGTTGTTAACCATTCCACCCGCCAAAAACGGGCGCTCAATTCGTAACGCATTGCCGACAATGACTAGAAACAATTGCAACTGCACGTCGGCGATGGTTTTCAAGGTGGCAAAAAGGGGGCCAAGCCCCCTTTTTGCGAACTAAGCAAACGCTATACGCGTTTTACTTAGCCTTCAGCAGCTTCCGCAGCCGGGGCTTGCTCGACGAATTCGTCGGTGCCGCCGTTAGCGTTGGTGCGACCACGGATTACCGAGTCAGCCATTGCACCCATGTACAGCTGGATGGCGCGGATGGCGTCATCGTTACCTGGGATGATGTAGTCAACGCCTTCCGGGCTGCTGTTGGTATCGACGATGCCAATAACCGGGATACCCAGCTTGTTGGCTTCGGTGATAGCAATGCGCTCGTGGTCAACGTCGATCACGAACAGAGCGTCTGGCAGACCGCCCATGTCCTTGATACCACCCAGGCTGCGATCCAGTTTTTCCAGATCACG
>JBFJZW010000082.1:0-16003 GCA_041621875.1 Pseudomonas sp.
CTTGACGTGTTCGTTGTCGTTCTGCAGCACCGCGCCTATGCCTTCCAGCGACAGGCTCATGTTGATGTCGAAGTTCTCCGCGTTGTCCGGCGACAGGTAGGTGGTGTGCGGGTCGTAGGACATGGCGAAGGCGTTGATATAGGTCTGGAACACGTCTTCGCCACGGGTTTGCTGCAGGCGCGTCAACTGGTTCTTGTAGCGCTTGACCAGTAGTTCCTGAATGGCCTTGGGTTCCTTGCCGGCGATTTTCAGGCGCAGCACTTCATCCTTGACGCGTTTGCGCCAGAGGTCGTCGAGAGCCTCGAGATCCTTGGCCCAGGGGGCATTTTCGCGATCGATCAGCAGATTTTCATCGACCCCGAAGTCGATCTTGTCGACGCCCTGTTCGAGCATGTTCAAGGCGAACTGCAGGCGACTCTGCAGACGTTGCAGATGGCGTTTATAGATGATGAAGCCAGGTTCCAGGTTGCCGCTTTTCAGCAGGTCGTCGAAGCTGGTGCTCCATTGATCGAACTCGGCAATATCGCCTGCGGTGAAGTAACTGCGCGAGGGATCGAGCATCTTCAGGTAGCCCTGATAGATCTTTACCGAGCGCTCGTCATTCAGCGGTGGCTTGTTGTAGTGGTGGCGCTTGAGCAGTTCGACCACGTTGAGGCTGGCAATCACCTGCTCGCGGTCAGGCTGCAGATACTCCCAGGAATCGACGCTGGTGGTTTTCGCCGCCAGCGGCAAGGCACTCAGCGCAACTGAGAAGGCAAGGGTGATGCTAAGCAGGGATCGCTTCATGCTGATTCGACGTGTGGGCAGTTGATAACGCATATTAGGCCGTCAATAAGGGCGCCCGGTTCCATCGGCGCAATGCAGAAGCCCGGCGCTCAGCGCCAGGCCAGGGTGTAAATGCACTATGGAGGCAGCGTGAAGGCATTGCAAGGCGTTGAAGGCCGTGTGGTATGGGCGCAGCAGCCCGCTCCGGCCTGTGATGTGGGGGAAATTCGCATTCGTGTGGCGGCTGCCGGACTCAATCGTGCCGACTTGTTGCAGCGTGCCGGGCTCTATCCGCCGCCGCCCGGGGTCAGCCCGGTGCTGGGCCTGGAGTGTGCCGGTATCGTCAGCGAAGTGGGGGCCGGGTGCGACTGGCAGGTGGGCGATCGGGTCTGCGCGCTGCTGGCCGGTGGCGGCATGGCCGAGGAGGTGGTGGTCGACGCCCGTCATGCCCTGGCGGTGCCGCAGGGCATGACGCTACATGAAGCGGCGGCGTTGCCGGAGGTGTTCGCCACCGCCTGGCTCAACCTGTTCCAACTGGCGGGCCTCAGGCCCGGCGAGAAGGTGTTGCTGCATGCCGGTGCCAGTGGCGTCGGTTCGGCGGCTATCCAATTGTGCCGGGCCTTTGGCAGTCCGTGCTGGGTCAGTGTCGGTTCCCCGGAACGCCTGGCCTACTGCGAAGCCTTGGGCGCTCAAGGTGGCGTGCTGCGCGGCGATGAGCAGCTGCAGGCCCTGGGCGACTTCGCGCCTTTCGATGTGATTCTCGATCCGGTCGGCGGCAATTACGCAGCGCTCAATCTGGGGCTGCTGGCTCAGGACGGGCGCTGGATCAATATCGGCCTGATGGGCGGGCGCAAGGCCGAGCTGGACTTTGCCTTGCTGCTGGGCAAGCGTATCCAGTTGATCGGCTCGACCCTGCGCAGCCGCGACGAGCAGTTCAAGGCCGCGCTGCTGCACGACCTGCAGCAGTTCGTCTGGCCGCTGTTCGCCGAAGGGCGGCTCAAACCGAACCTGCAGGGCAGTTTCCCGGTCGAAGAGGCCGAAGCGGCCTTTGCCGAGCTGGCGAGTAATAGGGTCAACGGCAAGCTGGTGCTGGTGATAGACCCGACCCTGGTATGAACCGGGGTGTCGATTGGCTTAATCAATCGAAACCATGGCGGCAATCAATAAGCTTTCTGCGCCGAAGTGGCTAAGATGCGCCCTGTAGCTTTTTCAACCCTCACAAGGAATCCACGATGTCCCTTATCAACACCCAGGTTCAACCGTTCAAGGCCAATGCGTTCCACAACGGCAAGTTTATCGAAGTGACCGAGGAGTCCCTGAAGGGCCAGTGGTCGGTGCTGATCTTTATGCCGGCTGCCTTTACCTTCAACTGCCCGACCGAGATCGAAGACGCCGCCAACAACTACGCCGCCTTCCGCGATGCCGGCACCGAGGTGTACATCGTCACCACTGATACCCACTTCTCCCACAAGGTCTGGCACGAAACTTCGCCTGCTGTAGGCAAGGCTCAGTTCCCGCTGGTAGGTGATCCGACCCACGCTCTGACCCGTGCTTTCGGTGTGCACATTGAAGAAGAAGGCCTGGCCCTGCGCGGCACCTTCCTGATCAACCCGGAAGGCGTGATCAAGACCGTGGAAATCCACTCCAACGAAATCGCCCGTGACGTATCGGAAACCCTGCGCAAGCTGCAAGCGGCCCAGTACACCGCCGCTCACCCGGGTGAAGTGTGCCCAGCCAAGTGGAAAGAAGGCGAGAAGACTCTGGCTCCTTCCCTGGACCTGGTTGGCAAGATCTAAAAACGCCCGGGAAACTACTGCGCTCGGCCATGCTGCGTTGAAATCAGGCTCGGACTTGTCATTTACAACTCGTAAACTCCGCGTCCTCGCCTGATTTACTCGCTGGCGCTCGCCCTTCGGGCCAGCCTACGGCTGTTACTCACGATGGTCGTTGCGCCTTGCCTGACCTTCGCTCGCAACGTTTCCCAATGCGTTTTCTGCTGATCCATGCGCTAAGGGCTGTAATCCAGCCTTACTAGTGCCCGATGCCCGGGCGCGATCCGCCCGGGCATTTTATTGCCTGCCATTCCATGGCGGCACCCTGCAGGCCGTCGCTACGCGACGTTAAAAATTGTTCCTGACAATTTTTTATTGCCCTGAATTTTTGTCATTGAGGACTATCCGCCATGTTGGACGCAAACCTGCAAACCCAGTTGAAGGCCTACCTGGAAAAGGTCACCCTGCCGTTCGAGATCGTCGCGTCCCTCGATGACAGTGCGAAATCCCAGGAGCTGCTCGAACTGCTCCAGAGCATCGTCGGCCTGACCGACAAGATCACCCTGAAGACCGATGGCAGCGACGCTCGTCGTCCGTCCTTCTCGCTCAATCGCCCGGGGGCGGATATCGGCGTGCGGTTTGCCGGCATCCCCATGGGCCATGAGTTCACCTCGCTGGTGCTGGCGCTGCTGCAGGTCGGCGGTCACCCGTCCAAGCTGGATGCCGAAACCATCGCGCAGATTCAGGCTGTTGAAGGCAAGTTCGAGTTCGAGACCTATTTCTCGCTGTCTTGCCAGAACTGCCCGGACGTGGTTCAGGCGCTGAACCTGATGGCCGTGCTCAACCCGAATATCCGCAACGTCTCCATTGACGGCGCGCTGTTCCAGGAAGAGGTCGAGCGCCGCCAGATCATGGCCGTGCCGAGCATCTACCTGAACGGCGAGGTGTTTGCCTCCGGCCGTATGGAAGTGAAGGAAATTCTCGCCAAGATCGACACCGGTGCCGCCAGCCGCGATGCCGAGAAGATGAGCGCCAAGCAGGCTTTCGACGTGCTGGTGGTGGGCGGTGGCCCGGCTGGTGCGGCGGCGGCTATCTATGCCGCGCGCAAGGGCATCCGTACCGGCGTCGCCGCCGAGCGTTTCGGCGGTCAGGTGCTGGATACCATGGCCATCGAGAACTTTATCTCGGTGCAGGAAACCGAAGGGCCGAAGCTGGCCCGCGCCCTGGAAGAGCACGTCAAGCAGTACGAAGTCGACATCATGAACCTGCAGCGCGCCACGGCGCTGATCCCGGCCCAGGGCGAGGGTGGCCTGCATGAAGTGCAGTTCGCAAGCGGCGCATCGCTTAAAGCCAAGACCCTGATCCTGGCTACCGGCGCACGCTGGAGGGAGATGAACGTACCCGGCGAGCAGGAATACCGCGGCAAGGGCGTGGCCTACTGCCCGCATTGCGACGGTCCGCTGTTCAAGGGCAAGCGGGTGGCGGTGATCGGCGGCGGCAACTCCGGCGTGGAAGCGGCCATCGACCTGGCCGGCATCGTCGCCCAGGTCACCCTGATCGAGTTCGACAGCCAGTTGCGCGCCGATGCGGTGCTGCAGAAGAAGCTGGCCAGCCTGCCCAATGTGACCATTATCAAGAGCGCGCTGACCACCGAGGTTCAAGGCGACGGGCAGAAGGTCAGTGCCCTGGTCTACAAGGACCGCAACACCGAGGAGCTGCGTAGCATCGAGCTGGAAGGCATCTTCGTGCAGATCGGCCTGCTGCCCAACAGCGACTGGCTCAAGGGCGTGATCGAGTTGTCGCCCCGTGGTGAGATCATCGTCGATGCCAAGGGTGGCACCAATGTGCCGGGCATCTTCGCCGCTGGCGACGTCACCACAGTGCCGTACAAGCAGATCGTCATCGCCGTGGGCGAGGGGGCCAAGGCTTCGCTGAGCGCCTTCGATCACCTGATCCGCAGCTAACAAGCCAGAAGCTCTAGGTCGCACAAGGGCGGACAACCTTCACGGGTTGTCCGCTTTTTTGTGTGCTGTCATTGGCTAATAGCGATCATTTTCAGCGGATATAGCGCCTCTGAGGTTTACGGAATAGCGGTCGATAGTTTTTATTATGATCGACATACAATATTTATATTATGCATGTAATATTATTTGCCGCATTATACCTCCAGACAGCCTAACGACCCCCGCAGACCCAGGAGACGCAGCATGAGCACGCATAACGAGAAAGGCACGGCATTGATTACCGGCGCTTCATCAGGCATTGGTGCCACCTACGCCGAGCGCCTGGCGCAGCGCGGTTACGACCTGCTATTGGTGGCCCGCGATCTGCCGCGCCTGCAGGCGCTGTCCGCACGCTTGACTGAGCAGTACAGGGTAAAGGTCGAGGCGCTGAAGGCCGACCTGACGGACAAGGCCGATCTGCATGCCGTGACCCAGCGCCTGCGCACTGACAAGGCCATCAGCCTGCTGGTCAATAACGCCGGCATGGCCATGAACGGCCAACTGGCCGAGGCCGATCTCGACACCGTAGATCGGATGATCCTGCTCAATGTGGTTGCGCTGACTCACCTGTCCAGCGCAGCCGCCGCCAGTTTCACCGCCGTCGGGCGCGGGGCAATCATCAATATCGCCTCGGTGGTGGCCCTGGCTCCGGAAATGTTCAATGCCGTGTACAGCGCGACCAAGGCCTATGTGCTGAGCCTGACCCAGACCCTCAACGGTGAAGTGAAGGCGCAGGGCCTGCAGGTGCAGGCCGTATTGCCTGGGATTACCCGCACCGAGATCTGGGAGCGCAGCGGCATGGATGATTCGGCCCTGCCTGCGAGCATGATCATGGAAGTAGGGGAGATGGTCGATGCGGCGCTGGCCGGTTTCGACCAGGGCGAGCTGATCACCATTCCGTCGCTGCCTAATGCGGCTGATTGGCAGGCCTTTACCGCTGCCCGCGGCAAGTTGGCCCCGAACCTGTCCCACAGCAGCGCAGCGGCTCGGTACAAATAAACCGCCGGCCAAAACAAGCAAAGCCCTGGCTGGAAACAGTCAGGGCTTTGCTGTGTGGCATTAATTTTTTGCAATCAGGCGCTTTGCGCGGCGTCGTCAGTGTTCTGTTCGATCAGCAGGCGGCGGGTGGTTTTCAGCAAGCGGTCAGACAGTTCCGGGTCGCTGACGCTGCGTGACAGCAGCAGGGCTCCGACCATGGCGCTGAGGACCAGCACACTCTGTTCATCAGCATGCTCAACGCCAAGGCCGGCTTCGATGGTTTGCAGGCGGTCGCGGATCAGCTCATCGGTCACCGGGCTCGGCGCGCCGCGCTGGCCCAGCTCGGCGGACAGGGTCGGCAGCGGGCAGCCATCGCCCGGATTGGCGCGGTGAGCGGACGACAGGTAGCCGCTGATCAGGCGGGTCAGCGGTTTATCGCTGTTGGCCATCTCAGTGGTAGCGGCTGTCAGCTTTTCAGCACTGTGGCGCAGGGCGGTTTCCACCAGCTCATCTTTCGATTTGAAGTGGGCGTAGAAGCCACCATGGGTCAGCCCCAGGGTTTTCATCAGCGGCTGCAGGCCGGTGGCACCGACGCCGTCGCGGCGAAACAGGCGCGCGGCTTCTTCGATGATGCGCTGATGGGTCTGGGCTTTGTGGTCTTCGGAATAGCGCATGGAGTACCTGGCCGCTGGTTTCAGATGTTGCCTGCCATCTTACCCGCTTCGCCCCGGTGTTTCAGTGCCGGGTGCAGGCGCTGTTCCAGGCATGCTGAGAATCAGGCAGGTGGTTGAGCCGACGGCGTACAGACGGTCGTCGACATCGTAGATGCGTCCCTCGGCCAGCGCCGTGGTGCGACCGATATGCACGATGCGGCCTTCGGCGCGAATCGGCCCGACCTTGGTGCTGAGGGCGCGAATGTAGCTGATGCGCAGGTCGGTGGTGGTGTAACCCTGGCCGCGCTGCAACTGGGTATGGATGGCGCAGCCCATGCAGGAGTCGAGCAGAGTGGCCGCATAACCGCCGTGCACGCTGCCCAGCGGGTTGTAGTGGCGCGCATCGGGCGTGCCCTGGAAGACGAAGCGCCCGGATGACCATTCCAGCGGAACAAAATCCAGCAAGTGGCCGATGGGCGGCGAGGGCAGTTCACCGCGGCAGATGCCATCAAAGAACTCCTGCGGCAACAGTTCGCTGACCTGCGCCAGGCTCATGCTGCCGGGTGCACCGAGGCTGGCGCGCATGGTCTGTTCGGCCGCGAACCATTCGGCCAGTTTTTCTTCGCGTGATGGGATGCTCATGGATCAGGCCTCTGCGGCTGGTGGCTTGTAAAATTACAAGCGTAATTTAATTGTTTATATTATGGTTGAAATATTAACGCTTGGCGAGCCACGCCAGCCCGTGATCACAGGACCCACGCCCATGCCTTCCTATCCCTTGCCGTCGCGCAGCTTGCTGCTGATTCTTATGGCCCTGACCGCGCTGGGGGAAATTTCCACCCAGCTGATCATCCCCAGCCTGGGCGTTATCGAGCTGGTCATGACGGCCAAGCCCGGCAGCAGCCTGCTGGCTTTATCGGCATTCGTCGCCGCCTTTGGCCTGGGCCAGTTGTGGCTGGGGCCGCTGTCGGATCGCATCGGCCGGCGGCCGGTGCTGATCGCCGGGTTGTTGGTCTATCTGTTCGCCACCTTGTGGATGCTGCTGGCCAGCAGCATGGGCGAATTTATTGCCGCCCGCGTGTTGCAGGGGCTTGGGGCCTGCGCTGCATTGGTCTTGGCGCGGGCCATCGTCCGCGATGTGTGGCAGGTGCAGGCTGGGCCAGCATTGGCGCTGACGGTGATCGGTATGCTCTGCGCCATCGCCCTGTCGCCGGTACTCGGCGGCGTGCTGACGCTGTATGGCGGCTGGCGTGCGCCGATCGCCCTGGCGCTGCTGATCGGCTTGGCCTGCATTTGCGCGGCTCTGGGCCTGTACCGGGAAAGCAATCGGCAACTCGACCCGCAGGCTGGGCAACTGAGCCGCTTGGCCGGCAACTATGCCGATCTGCTGCGCGCCGCCTCGTTCCGCGCGCTGGCCCTGACGCTGGCCTGTACCTATGGCGCGATGTTCGCGGTGATTGCCGGCTCCTCGGCCGTGTATATCGGCCTGCTCGGGCTGAGCCCGGCGCAATACGGCATCACCTTCGCGGCGATTGTTTCGGCGCTGATCGCCGGCGCGCTGTTTACCCAGCGGCGCATTCTACAGCTAGGCCCCGAGAAGATAGTCGGCATAGGCGCGGCGCTGGTGGCGAGCGGAGCCCTGGCCACATTGGTGATTTATCTGCTGTTCGGTGTGTCGCTGCTCGGCCTGTCATTGCCCCAGGTGCTGGTGACCCTGGGCGGCGGCATGCTGTTGCCGGCGGCGGTAGCCGGCGCGGTGATCCCCAATGCCCACCGCGCGGGCCTGGCGGCAGGGTTTATGGGCTTTGCGCAAATGGCCGGTGCCACCTGCAGCGGCGTCTTGCTCAGCCTGCTGGCGGATGGCTCGGCCTGGCCTATGGTGTTGCTGAACAGTTTATTTGCCGTTGCGGCGTTCTGCGCCTTCCACCTGCTGCGCCCACGGCCGGCAGCAAGCGCGGCGCTGGTTCGCTAAACCCTAGGAGCAATTCCATGAGCAACTATGACGTGCTGATCATCGGTGGCGGCCCCGGCGGCTACAACGCCGCCATCCGTGCCGGGCAACTGGGCCTGAAAGTCGCCTGCATCGAGGGGCGCGAGACATTGGGCGGCACCTGCCTGAATGTCGGCTGCATGCCATCGAAGGCGCTGCTGCATGCCTCTGAGTTGTACGAAGCGGCGACCAGCGGCGAGCTCAACAACCTCGGCATCAAGGTCAAGCCGACGCTCAATTTGGCGCAGATGATGAAGCAGAAGGATGAAAGCGTCACGGCGTTGACCAAGGGCATCGAGTTTCTGTTTCGCAAGAACAAGGTCGAGTGGATCAAGGGCTGGGGCCGTTTGAATGGGCCGGGCCAGGTCACGGTGACCCTCGCCGATGGCAGCGTGCGTGAGTTGCAGGCCAAGGACATCGTGATCGCCACCGGCTCGGAGCCGACGCCGCTGCCCGGGGTGACGATTGATAACCAGCGCATTCTCGACTCCACCGGCGCGCTGGCCCTGCCCAAGGTGCCCAAGCATCTGGTGGTGATCGGTGCGGGGGTGATCGGTCTGGAGCTGGGTTCGGTGTGGCGGCGTTTGGGCAGCGAAGTGACGGTGGTGGAGTACCTCGAGCGCATTTGCCCTGGTCTGGATGACGAAACCGCGAAAACCCTGCAGCGCACCCTGAGCAAGCAGGGCATGCGTTTCAAACTGGCAACCAAGGTCAGTGCCGCCCAGGCCACCGCCAAAGGTGTAACCCTTGAGCTGCAGCCCGCAGCAGGCGGCGCTGTCGAGCAACTACAGGCCGACTATGTGCTGGTTGCCATTGGCCGCCGCCCCTATACCGCCAGCCTGGGCCTGGAAACCGTCGGCCTGGCCCCCGACAAGCGCGGCATGCTGGAAAACCAGCAGCACCGCAGCAGCGTGCCGGGCATCTGGATTATCGGCGACGTGACCTCCGGACCGATGCTCGCGCACAAGGCCGAAGACGAGGCCGTCGCCTGTATTGAGCGCATCGCCGGGCATGCCGCCGAGGTCAATTACGGCGCGATTCCCGGGGTGATCTACACCAGGCCGGAAGTCGCCACCGTAGGCCAGACCGAGGAGCAGCTGAAGGCCGAGGGCCGCGCCTACAAGGTCGGCAAGTTTCCCTTTACCGCCAATAGCCGGGCGAAGATCAACCACGAGGCCGAAGGCTTCGTCAAAGTGCTGGCCGACGAGCGCACCGACCAGATTCTCGGCGTGCATATCATCGGCCCCAGCGCCGGCGAACTGATCGGCGAGTACTGCGTGGCCCTGGAGTTCAGCGCCTCGGCCGAAGATATCGCGCTGATCTGCCACCCCCACCCGACCCGCTCGGAAGCTCTGCGCCAGGCGGCGATGAGTGTGCATGGCTGGGCCATGCAGGCCTAGGCACCGAAGCGCTGCAACTGCATCTCCTGCAAGCGGCTGAGGGTGCGGCGAAAGGCGAAGCTCAGGTAGCCCTCGGTGTAGAGTTCGGCGAGCGGCACCTGGGCTTCGAGGTACAGCGGTACCTTGCGGTCGTAGCACTCATCCACCAGGGCGATAAAGCGCCGCACGCTGTCATCCTTGACCGACAGGGCGGGCAACTGGCGATCGCCGGCCTGTACCCGTTCGACGCCATCTTCGGTGCCGCGGGCGATCTTCGCCGCCCGTTGCGGGCTGCTCAGGTTCGGCACCTGGCTGAGCAGGATGGCCTGGAAACGGTCGCACAGGGCGATAAAGTCCGGCGCGGCCAAGGGCTGCTCGCACAGATCGGCAAAGCGGCACCAGAGCACGCCGTCGCAGTGGCGCAGGGTCTGCACGCTGCGGTGGCCGAGCGTGAGCGGTTGATCGCTGCTGGGCTTGCCTGCGGCCAGCTGACTGAAGGTCCGGCTCAGCACACTGGGCAGCCCAGGTGTGGCGACCCAGTAGCGGGTATGGGCGGTGCCTGGGTGCAGGCGATGGTCTTGCTCGCCGTTGAGGCTCACCACCTGCATATGCCGCTGCAGGGCGGCCACCGCAGGTAGAAAGCGCTCGCGGTTAAAACCCTCGGCATACAGTTGCTCGGGCGGCTGGTTGGAGGTGGCCACCAGCACCACGCCCTGTTCGAACATCACCTGGAACAGGCGGCCGAGAATGATCGCATCGCCGATATCGCTGACAAACAGCTCATCGAAGCACAGTACGCGCACCTCGAGGCTCAGCTCCACGGCCAGCGCCTGCAGCGGATCAGGCGTACCGGTGAGCTGAAACAGGCGCATATGCACCCAGCGCATAAAGTGGTGAAAGTGCTGACGCCGCGCCGGGACTTTCAGGCCTTTGTAAAAGCTGTCCATCAGCCAGGTCTTGCCGCGCCCCACCGGCCCCCACAGATAGACTCCGCTCACGGGCTGGGTCGCTGTGGTTTGGTGCAAGGCCTGATGGCAATCCTGCAGGGCCTGCGCGGCCAGCCACTGCGCCGGGTCGGATTTGAAACCGTCGCGGTCGATGGCCTGCTGATAGGCGGCGAGCGGGGAACTGCAGTCCATCAGCGCGCCTCGATCCGCTTGTGCATACACACCGCACTGGCGGGGCAGAGGCTGGAGAATTCGGCGGTCTGGCGGATTGTTTCAGGCACGCCGGTTCTGTCGAGTCGGCTGTAACCATGGCGGCTGAAGAAGGTTTCGGCGCTGTTGGTCAGCAGGTACAGCTCACGCACACCGAGTTGCTGTGCATAGGCTTCGACCTCGGTGACCAGTGCGCCGCCATAACCCGTGCCGCGCGCCTCTGGGCTGACCACCAGCGAGCGCAGCAGCGCTACCTCGCCATAAGGCTGCAGGCCAATCAGCGCTTCGGGCGCGTGCGCCGGCCCTGCGGCGATAAAGTGCGCGAAGTGTTCGGCTGCGAGGTCGGCCGTTGGCAGCCCGGCAGCGGCCAGTAACGCCTTGGCGGCCGCAGGCGGCGGGTAACGGTAAACGTTCATGGGTGTCCAGGTGGGCGAGACAATCGGGTCGGCGTCGCGCTGCTACTTTACCCGAGCGTTTGGCAAAGGCCACATCTGAGTTGGCGGCTGTCGCCATGCTTGGCTCTTGTAGGTGTGGGCGGGACGCGTGATTCCAAAACCGCGATACACGCGAGGATTTTCGCGGTCATGGACCGCTCCTACGGGTTTCGCAGAGCCCGCCAGCTCTGCTGGTAACACTGAGAGCCGAGCGCGATCAGCGCCAGTTGAGGATCGGCCACCCGGCCTGCTGGGCGTGCTGCAGCAGGGTCGGGTCGGGGTTGACCACATGGGGCTTGTCGACCACCTGCAGCAGCGGCAAGTCGTTGCGCGAGTCGGAGTAGAAGTAGGCACCCTCGAGGGTTTCGCCCTGTTCTTGCAGCCAGGCGTGCAGGCGGCTGACCTTGCCTTCGCGGTAGGTCAGCACGCCCCGGGTGCGGCCGCTGTAGTGGCCGTGCTGCTGTTCCAGGTCGATGGCCAGCACTTCACCGACCTTGAGGCGCTCGGCGATGGCGCTGACCAGAAAATGCGCCGAGGCGGAGATCACCAGAATGCGATCACCGGCGGCGCGGTGGTTGGCCAGGCAGCGGGTGGCGTCGCTGTAGAAGATAGGTTCGATCACGTCCTCGACGAAGGGCTCGACCACATGGGCGACTTCCTCGGCGGTGCGCCCGACCAGGGGCGACAGGGTAAAGACCATATAGTCTTCCATGGCCAGGCTGCCGGCGGCGTACTGGCGCATCAGCTCCTGCTCATGGGCGATAAAGCTGTCGCCATCGGCCCAGCCGAGCTTGACCATTTCCTGGCTCCACAGGCTGGCGCAGTCGCCGCCGATCAGGGTTTCATCCAGGTCGAAAATTGCCAGGGCCATCAGGCCACCTCACAGATTGCGTTGTCTTCGATGTTCAGATTGATGTGCTGGCCGCTGGCGTGCATATCGCTGGCAGAGCGATTCAGCACATCGACCAGCAGTTCGACGCCCCGGGCCTCGACGCGGTAACGGATCACGTTGCCGAGCAGGCTGTGGCTACGAATCTGCGCCTGGATGCTGCCTTGCGTACCTATCTGGATGGCTTCCGGGCGGATCGCCACGCGGCTGCCGATCGGTCGGCCGAGCAGATGGCTGGCGGTTGCCGCATCGAGCAGGTTGTAGTTGCCGATAAAGCCGGCGGCGAAGGCATCGGCCGGGGCGGTGTAGAGGGTTTCGGCATCGCCGCTCTGGACGATCTTGCCGGCGTTCATCAGGCAGATGCGGTCGCTCAAGACCAGGGCTTCTTCCTGGTCGTGGGTGACGAAGATGGTGGTCAGGCCCAGTTCGCGTTGGATGGCGCGGATCTGTTCGCGCAGGTGCTTGCGAATCCGCGCATCCAGGGCCGACAGCGGCTCGTCGAGCAGCAGCAGGCGCGGGCGGGTAACCAGCGAGCGGCCCAGGGCCACGCGCTGGCACTGGCCACCGGACAGTTGCTGCGGGTAGCGGCCGGCAAAGTCGTTGAGCTCGACCATTTCCAGAGCCTGCTTGACCCGCTGCTCGGCTTCGCTGCCCTTGACCTTGAGCATACGCAGGCCGAAGGCGACGTTCTGCTGCACGGTCATATTGGGGAACAGTGCGTAGCTCTGGAACACCATGCCGATGCCGCGTCTTTGCGGGGCGACGGGTACCAGGTCCTGGCCGTCGAGGAGAATCTGTCCGTCATTGACTCCGGTTAAACCTGCGATGCAGCGCAGCAGGGTGGATTTGCCGCAGCCGGAAGGGCCGAGCAGGGTGATAAATTCGCCCTTGCCGATCTCGCAGTTGATATCGCTGAAGATCGGGGTTGCGCCGTAACTCTTGTGCAGGCCTTGGATACTCAGATAACTCATGACTGGTCCTTATTCAGGCGGTTGGCCGCCCAGGTCATCAGCAGCACGAACATGAAGTAGGAAATCACCAGGGCGCTGGTGAAGTGACCGCTGTCGTTGCGCATGTTGTACAGGTACACCTGCAGGGTCTCGTAACGGCTGCCCACCAGCAGGTTGGCGAACACGAACTCGCCGAACAGGAAGCTGAAGGAGAGGAACACCGACACCATCAGGCCCTTGCGCAGGTTCGGCAGCACCACCATAAAGGCCGCGCGCCAGGTGCTGGCCCCCAGCAGGTGGGCGGCGTCCATCAGGTCGCGCAGGTTGATCGCCTGCAGGTTGTTGCTGATCGCCCGGTACATAAAGGGCAGGGCGATGGTGAAGTAGCAGCCGATGAGGATCCAGGGCGTGCCGAGGATCGGCAGCGGGCCGCCGGCGAACAGCTGCATCAGGCCCACCGAGGACACCACCGGAGGAATGGCGAACGGCAGCAGAATCAGCACGTTCATCAGGGCGTCGAGCCTGGGAAAGTGGTAATTGACCACGAACAGCAGCGGCAGGATCAGCACCAGCGCCAGCACCAGGGCGGCAAAGCACACCAGCAGCGAGCGGCCGAAGGCGGCGAGAAAGCGTGCATCGCTCCACAGCGCCAGGTACCACTTGAAGGTCAGGCCGCTGGGCAGAATGCTCGCCGACCAACTGGTGGACAGCGAGTAGAGCAGGGTGCCCAGCAGCGGCAGCAGCAGGATCAGAAACAGCAGGTAAACCACCAGCTGGTGGAACAGCGGCGAGCGTTTTTCAGCGGGCGACATGGTAGCTCCGGCGCAGCAGCCATTGATGGACGAGGGTGATCAGGGTCATCAGGCCGACCAGGATCATCGCCAGGGCACTGGCCATATTCGGGTCGAGGAAGATGTCGCCGGAGACCATGGCGGCAATCCGAATCGGCAGGATATTGAAGTTGCCGGTGGTCAGCGCATACACCGTGGCGTAGGCCCCCAGGGCGTTGGCCAGGAGGATGACGAAGGTGCCGAGCAGCGCCGGGGCCAGCACTGGCAGGCCGATATGCCGCCAGAACTGCCAGTTGCTCGCGCCTAATAATTCAGCCGATTCGCGCCAGTCCTCGCGCAGGGCGTCGAAGGCCGGGTACAGCAGCAGCACGCCCAGGGGAATCTGGAAGTAGCTGTAGAGCACGATCAGGCCGGTTTTCGAGTACAGGTTGAAGTCCTCGATGATCCCCGCCTGCTTGAGCAGTATGGTCAGCGCGCCGTTAAAACCCAGCAGGATGATAAAGGCGAAGGCCAGCGGCACCCCGGAGAAGTTGCTGGTCATATTGGAGAAGGCCATGACGAAGTCGCGCAGGCGGCTGCTGACCTGGCGCAACGAATAGCTGCCGAGAATGGCGATGCTGATGCCGATCAGGCTCGACCAGAAACTCACCTCCAGGCTGTGGCGGATGGCCTGGCGGTAGAAGGGTGAGGCGAAGGCTTCCCGGAAATTGCCCAGGCCCCAGCCATCGCTGGCATTCAGGCTATTACTGGCGACCCAGAGCAGCGGCGCGACCTGAAAGGCGATAAAGAACAGGGCGAAGGGCAGCAGGCACAGAACCGCCAGCCACTTGCCGCGTAGGGCTTTGATCACTGCAGAAGCTCCCGGCAGAAGGGTTTGTCGTGGGGGATGCCGAGCAGCTCGCAGACCGTGCCGCACAATTCCAGCTGCCTGGGCTGGGCGCTGGGGTCGAGGCTGAAGGCGCTGCCGAGGACGATCAACGGCACTTCGCGCTCTTCGACCAGCAGGCCGTTGTGGCTGCGGTCGTTGTTCATGCCGTGGTCGGCGGTGACCAGGATCTGGTAGCCGGCATCCAGCCAGGGCTGGATATAGTCGGCCAGCAGCACATCGGCCCGGCGCGCGCTGTTGCGGTACTGCGCGCTGTCGAGGCCGTGCTTGTGGCCGGCGTCGTCAATATTCATCGGGTGCACCAGGAGGAAGTTCGGCTGGTGGCGCAGGCGCAGGCTTTCCGCGTCGGCGAACAGGTGCGAATCCGGGTAATGGTCGGCGTAGTAGAAATGCCCGTGCTGGATCGGCAGGGCCGCATCGCTGGTATGGCGATCGCGGGCCGCGACGAAGGGCGCGCGGTTATACAGCTCGCTGACCCAGTGATAGGCCGCCGCGGCAGTAATCAGCCCGGCGTCGCGGGCGTAATGGAAGATGCTGCGCTGGGTCGACAGACGCACCACCTCGTTGTGCACGATGCCGCTGTCGATAGGCGCGACACCGGTCAGAATCGCTTCATATAGCGGGCGTGACAGGGCCGGGAGCTCACAGTCGAGCTTGTACAGCGCAGCGCGTCCGGCCTGGCAGTAAGCCTGCAAATGCCCCAGCGCATGCTGAGCCACCTGATAGCTCAAGCCATCCAGAACCACGAGGATGACGTTGTGCGACATGATTTCAAGCCTTAGCAACCGAATCGGCCCCGGGTTTATCCGGGGCCAGATTGCATCAGTTCATATTGATGATGACGTGTTCCTGCCACAGGCGTGGCAGGGCCTTAGAGGTGTTCTCCCAGGCGGTGGCATCTTTGATCGGTTGCACCTTGGCGTACTGCTCCTGGGGCAGCAGCTTGGATTGCACCTCGGCTGGCAGGGTCAGGTGCTCGGCGCGGATCGGCCGGGCATTGCCCTTGGCCAGGTTGATCTGGCCGGCGTCGGAGAGGATGTACTCGCGGGCCAGCTTGGCGGCGTTGGGATTCTTCGCCCACTTGTTGATGATGGTGCTGTAGCCGGAGATCACCGAACCGTCGGACGGGATCAGCACCTCGAAGCGCTCGGGGTCGATCTGGTCGCGGTAGCTCAGGCCATTGAAGTCCCAGACCACGCCAACTTCCACTTCGCCTTTTTCCAGGGTCTGGATGGTCGGGTTGGCCAGCGACAGGCGGCCCTGCTTGGCCAGCTCGCCGTAGAACTCCAGGGCCGGCTTGACGTTGCTTTCATCGCCACCCATGGCGATGGCGGCTGCCAGTACACCGTTGACCGC
>JBFJZW010000083.1:0-15757 GCA_041621875.1 Pseudomonas sp.
ATCAGCTGCACCTGCTCCTTGTCCGCCCCGCCGCTGCCGGCAATCGCCTGCTTGACCTGGGTCGCGGTGTATTCGGCGATATCCAGGCCCGCCTCGATCCCCGCGACTATGGCCACGCCGCGGGCCTGGCCGAGCTTGAGCGCCGAATCCGGATTGCGCGCCATAAACACCTGCTCGATGCCCATGGTCACCGGGCCGTAGGTTTCGATCACCTCGCGCACCCCGCGAAACACGATCTGCAAGCGCTCAGGCATGGAGCCGCTGCCGGTACGGATGCAGCCGGAGGCGACATATTCGCAAGTGCGGCCCGTGTCGCGCACCACGCCGTAGCCGGTGATGCGCGAGCCCGGGTCGATACCGAGTATCAGCGTCATGCCTCTGTTCCACCCCGAGTGGCGACCCACTGACGGTCGCCACACTGTCTATTTATCCAGTTGGCGAGTATAGGGCCAGCCCACGGCCCCGTCACCCAGGCAGGCGCTATAAAAAATGACCGCGGGTTATTTTCAACGTCGCGTAGCGACGGCCCGCAGGGTAGCCACCATGGCTGGCCGGCTATAAAAAAGCCGGCAGCGCCTGGGCATCCCACCCCTGCGCTTCCGGCTCGCCTGCTGCGCCAGGACTCAGCCAAGCTGTTCCATGATCTCGTCGGGGATTTCGGCGTTGTGATAGACGTTCTGCACATCGTCGAGGTCTTCGAGCATGTCGATCAGCTTGATCACTTTCTGCGCGGTTTCCAGATCGGCAACCGGCGCACTGATCGAGGGAATCATGGCGATATCGGCTTCATCGGCCTTGAAACCGGCGGCACTGAGCGCCTCGTTGACCCCATGGAAATCGCTAAAGCTGGTGGCCACCAATGCCGAACCGTCCTCGCCCATCTCCACATCGTCGGCACCGGCTTCCAGCGCCGCCTCCATCAGGGCGTCTTCATCGACACCCACGGCGAAGCTGAGCTGCCCCTTGCGCTCGAACATATAGGCCACCGAGCCATCGGTGCCCAGGTTGCCGCCGCACTTGCTAAAGGCATGGCGCACTTCGGCGGCGGTGCGGTTGCGGTTGTCGGTCATGGCCTCGACGAAGATCGCCACGCCGCTCGGCGCGTAACCTTCATAGGTCAGCTCGATCATGTTGTCGGCTTCGTCGTTACCGGCACCCCGTGCAATAGCACGATCGATGACGTCACGCGACATATTGGCCGTAAGGGCTTTATCGACCGCCAGGCGCAGGCGCGGGTTGTCTGCCGGAAGCGGCCCGCCATGCTTGGCAGCAACGGTCAGCTCACGAATCAGCTTGGTGAAGATCTTGCCGCGCTTGGCGTCCTGACGCCCTTTGCGGTGCTTGATATTGGCCCACTTGGAATGACCAGCCATAACTCACTCCGTTTGTTTCAGTTCAATTCACCGGTAGGAGCGGGCCATGCCCGCGAAAGGGAGATCGCGGCCATGGGCCACTCCTACGGGACTATTAATGAAGAAGCCTGGAAAACCAGGCTTCTTTTGACGCTTTATTCCGCTTTCGGCTGCTCACGCAAGCGAATATGCAATTCGCGCAGCGACTTGTTATCCACCTCACCCGGAGCCTGGGTCATGACGCAGGCCGCGCTCTGGGTTTTCGGGAAGGCGATCACTTCGCGGATCGACTGCGCGCCGGTCATTAGCATCACCAGGCGATCCAGACCGAAGGCCAGGCCGCCATGGGGCGGCGCGCCGAACTTCAAAGCGTCGAGAAGGAAGCCGAACTTCTCCTGCTGCTCCTCTTCGCTGATGCCCAGGACACGGAACACGGTCTGCTGCATGGCCTTGTCGTGGATACGGATCGAACCACCACCCAGCTCGGTGCCGTTGAGCACCATGTCGTAGGCGCGCGACAGGGCGGCGGCCGGGTTGGCCGCGAGCTCCTCCGGACTGCAACTCGGTGCAGTAAAGGGGTGGTGCATGGCGGTCAGGCTGCCGTCATCGTTCTCTTCGAACATCGGGAAGTCGACCACCCACAGCGGTGCCCACTCGCAGGTCAGCAGATCGAGGTCATGGCCCAGCTTGATCCGCAGCGCGCCCAGGGCCTCGCTGACGATCTTGGCCTTGTCGGCCCCGAAGAATACGATATCGCCATCGACCGCACCGACGCGGTCGAGGATCACATTGATATTGTCCAGTGGGATGTTCTTGACGATCGGCGACTGCAGACCTTCGACGCCAGCGGCGCGCTCGTTGACCTTGATATAGGCCAGGCCCTTGGCACCGTAGATGCCAACGAACTTGGTGTAGTCATCGATCTGCTTGCGCGGCATGCTCGCCCCGCCCGGTACCCGCAACGCGGTCACGCGGCACTTGGGATCGTTGGCCGGGCCGGCGAACACCTTGAAGTCGACGTCCTTGAGCTGGTCGGCGACATCCACCAGTTCCAGCGGGTTGCGCAGGTCCGGCTTGTCCGAGCCGAAACGACGCATGGCTTCGGCCAGGCTCATATGCGGCAGCTCGCCGAACTCGACGTCCAGCACTTCCTTGAACAGCTGACGGACCATTTTCTCGGTGATGGCCATGATGTCGGCCTCATCCATGAAACTGGTTTCGATGTCGATCTGGGTGAACTCCGGCTGACGGTCGGCACGCAGGTCTTCGTCGCGGAAGCACTTGGCGATCTGGTAGTAACGGTCGAAGCCGGCCACCATCAGCAGCTGCTTGAACAGCTGCGGCGACTGCGGCAGGGCGAAGAAGCTGCCGGCGTGGGTGCGGCTCGGCACCAGATAGTCACGCGCGCCCTCGGGGGTGGCACGGGTGAGGATCGGCGTTTCCACATCGAGGAAGCCGTTGTCGTCCAGGTAGCGACGGATGCTGCTGGTGATGCTCGAACGCAGCTTCAGCTTGGCCGCCATTTCCGGACGGCGCAGGTCGATAAAGCGGTAGCGCAGGCGGGTTTCCTCACCCACGTCGGTGTATTCGTTGAGCGGGAACGGCGGGGTTTCGGCTTCGTTCAGCACTTCCAGCTCATAGCCCAGCACTTCGATAGCGCCGGAGGCCATATTGGCGTTGCCGGCACCGGCCGGACGCAGACGCACCTTGCCGGTGATCTTCACCACATATTCGCTGCGCACCTTGTCGGCAGTGGCAAAAGTCTCGGCGCGATCCGGGTCGAATACCACCTGGGCCAGACCTTCACGGTCGCGGATATCGAGGAAAATCACCCCGCCATGGTCACGACGGCGATGTACCCAGCCGCAAAGGGTGACTTCCTGGCCGTCCAGGCTCTCGTTCAGTTGGCCGCAATAATGGCTGCGCATCATGATGGTGGTCGCTTCTCTTGAGTCTTGAATTCGTTGGGTCGCACTGATCGCGACGCTCATGGCCGGACTGACAGGCCGTTAACCGCAGCGGCTGACGCACGCGCCATGCGCCGCAATTGCGCGCCTAAGCCAGGGCAAAAGGTCCGCGGCGCATGCGCAGCGACCCACCCGCCCCGCAAAACGCGGCAAAGCGCGGGATTATATATGGTTAAGCCGCCACTTGCAGCCGCCAGGCCACGCGCTTTTGCCAAGCCTCTCTATACTCACACAGGCACCTGCCCGGCCAAGGCCGCACTGGAGAGGGTCATGTCCACCCCCAACCTCGGCGAAATACCCGATGACCTGCTGGCGGACTTCCGCCTGGAGAGCGCCGAACAATTCCAGCGCTGCGAACAGCTGCTGATCGAACTCGAGCACGCCCCCGACGACGCCGAACGCCTGCGTGAGCTGTTTCGTCTTGTGCACACCCTCAAGGGCAACCTGGGCTATATCGGCCTGGCGCAACTGATGCCAGTACCCCAGGCATTGGAAGACATACTGGCTCGCCTGCGCGAATCGCACCTGCAATTCGACAGCCTGCTGGGCGATATCCTGCTGCTCAGCCTGGATCACCTCAAGGCCCTGATCCAGCAGACCCTGGGCGGCCCTGCGGCCCAGCTGACCCCGCAGCAAAGCCAGGCCCTCGGCCAGGCGTTGAGCGCATTGGCAACCGCCCCGGCAACCCAGCAGACCAGTTTTCGCAGCGCTCTGCTGCAGCAACTGGACCCCAGCTCGCGCCCACCCGAAGCGCGCCAGGCGGCGCAACCCAGCGCCAGTGAACTGCTCCAGCGCCACGCCATCGAGGCCGACCCCGACCTGCTGTTCTTTATCGAACTGATGCAGGCCAGTGAACGCCGCTCGCACTACTGGCAAGGCCGCGGCATACGCCAGCTGGACCTGGCCCTGGCGATCAACCGGCTCGGCGGCAACCCGGAACAACCGACCCAGCTGGCCGCCGCGATCTGCCTGCACGATATCGGCATGGCCTTTCTGCCCTTGGAACTGCTGCATAAGGAGGCGCACCTCAACCGTGAAGAGCGCCGCCAGATGCAGTCGCACCCGCGCCTGGCCCACGAGCTGCTCAAACACATGCCGAGATGGCGCGCGGCAGCAGAAATCTGCCTGCAACATCAGGAGCACGCCGACGGCAACGGCTACCCCAAAAGTCTGAACGAACTCGAAACCTGCCCGGGCGCGCTGATCCTCAGCATCGTCGACACCTTCGACGCCCGCACCCACGAGCGCGCCCATCAGGCCCTGAACAAGCGCCCGTTGCTGCGCGCCATCCTGGAAATCAACAACCTTGCCGGCCGCCAGTTCAGCAGTCGCTGGGTGGCGCTGTTCAACCAGACCCTGCAGCAACACCCGGAGCTGGCCCATCGCTGAGAGCGCATACCACGAACTATCGCGCCCCACGACATTCAGACCCCAGCCCATTGCCCCCACACCGACACCGCACTACCCTGCTTGACTGCGGGCCCCGCCTGGCTGCGGCCCCATTGCCAATCCGCATCAATAAAGGGAATTACCATGCAAACACTGGCAGGCAAGGTCGCCGTGATCACCGGCGCGGGCTCGGGCATAGGCCGGGCATTGGCCCAACTGCTCGCCGAGGAAGGTTGCGACCTGGCCCTGGCCGATATCAACGAGGCAAACCTGCAGAGCACCGCCGACGAACTGAGCCGGCACGGCCGCCGCATCAGCTGCCATACCCTCGACGTGGCCGACCGCGCCGCCGTGTACGCCTTTGCCGACGACGTATTGAACCAGCACGGCAGCGCCTACCTGATCATCAACAACGCCGGCGTCGCCGTCTCGCAACGTATTGCCGAGCTGAGCTACGGCGACTTCGAGTGGATCATGGGGATCAACTTCTGGGGCGTGGTGCACGGCACCAAGGCCTTTCTACCGCATCTGCTGCAGAACGACGCCGGGCATATCGTCAATGTCTCGAGCATCTTCGGCATTATCAGCATGCCCAGCCAGGGGGCCTATAACGCCAGCAAGTTTGCCGTGCGCGGCTTTACCGAAGCCTTGCGCCAGGAACTCTGCAGCAGCAAGGTGGTGGCCTGCTGCGTACACCCTGGCGGCATCAAGACCAATATCGCCCGGGCGGCGCGCTTCTATCAGGGCATCAACGGCCAGCGCGATGCCGACCGCGCCGCCGCCGACTTCGACAAACTGGCCCGCACCACCCCGGAGCAGGCCGCCAGAGTCATAGTCGATGGCATCAAGGCCAAGCGCCCGCGCATCCTGATTGGCCATGACGCGCGCCTGCTTGACTGGATCCAGCGCCTGGTCCCGGCCGCCTACCCCAAGCTGCTGGCCAAGCTGCTACAGAAAAACTGAACCCCGCAGCAGTGATAGCCTCCAACCATCGGCCTCATTGAGGTAAATCAGGGTAACGCCCAGAACAGCCATGTTAGGCTCTGGGCATTATTGCGGGCAGCACAGCCCCGAGTCACCAGAGAGGAAAAATGGTATGGAAATCAATATCGGAATCGCCGAACAGGACCGCGCCGCCATCGCCGAAGGCCTGTCGCGCCTGCTGGCCGACACCTACACCCTGTACCTGAAGACCCATAATTTTCACTGGAACGTCACCGGCCCGATGTTCAACACCCTGCACCTGATGTTCGAGGGGCAATACACCGAGCTGGCACTGGCCGTCGACCAGATTGCCGAGCGTATCCGCGCCCTGGGTTTCCCGGCACCGGGCACCTACGCCGCCTACGCGCGCCTGTCGTCGATCAAGGAAGAAGAAGGCGTGCCGAGCGCTGCCGACATGATCAAGCAGCTAGTCCAGGGCCAGGAAGCCGTCACCCGCACCGCCCGCGGCATCTTCCCCCTGCTGGAAAAAGTCAGCGACGAACCCACCGCCGACCTGCTCACCCAGCGCATGCAAGTGCACGAAAAAACCGCCTGGATGCTGCGCAGCCTGCTCGACGCCTAGGCCAATCATGCAAAAAGCCCGATACGTCACAACGCTGTTCACTTAAGAAAAATGCCGCTTCCCCTCACAGGCAAGCGGCATTTTTCTAGGCCTAGGAGCCTGTCGGGCTTGACCGTTCGTAGCGAGGGAAAGTCCGGATCGAGTCAGTTTTGTTGGTCTTTCGAGGCGAATAGCGAGCTATTTAACGAGAAAGAGCAGCAAAAATGGCCGAGTCCGGCTTTTCCGCAGTAGAACAGTGTTAAGTCCGACAGGCTCCTAAAGCCCGCTTTAAACAGCTCTGCCTTCTCCACAGGAGAGGACAACAGAGATAGCTTCTCAACCCCACACCAGGCAAATCATGCGAAAGGCCCGACACATCAAGCCTTTTGCTAGGCGCGCACGCTGCACCTGTTCTATCCTTTGGGCAATTGTAATTTGCCACAGTGACGTGCATGAACAATCCCACTCCAGCCCCTGGCATCCTTGACCTGTACCCCGAGGAAACCCGCGAAGCCGCGGCACTCCTGAAAAAGGCGGTACCGCTGATGATGCGCCACGATATTCCGCCGAACCCGGTGCATTACGCCCTCTGGTACACCTACTGCAAAGGCCTGGAACCGGAGCTCAATCGCCGCCTGGATAAAACCGTCAGCGACTTCGACTGCTTCCCCCCCGAAACAGCCGCCAAGCTCTTTCGCGAATACATCATCCATGACGAACTGGAAATGGCCCGGGCCGGGCAGCAACAGGTAATCGAACTGGTCGACGATATCGAAGGCGACGTATCGCGCAGCATTCTCGGCAGCCGCAACTATCAATCCAGCCTGGAACATGGCCTGGCGGCGCTGCAAGAACCGATAATCGACGACCTGCCCAGCGTCCTCAACGAACTGCAGCAAAGCACCCAACTGATGCAGGATCAGCAGGATAAATTCCTCTACCGCCTGCGTGCCGCCCAGGACGAGATCCAGAACCTGCGCAACCAGCTGGAGCGCGCCCATATCGCGGCAACCCTCGACAGCCTGACCCAGGTCTTCAACCGCAGCGCCTTCAGCAAACTGCTGGAACAGGCTTTGCGCAACGACCATCAAGGGGTAGCCCTGGTGATGCTGGATATCGACCACTTCAAGCAATTCAACGACCAGTACGGCCACCCCCTGGGCGACCGTGTGCTCCAGCATGTCGGCCAATTGCTGCGCGACCTGCTGCCGCCTCGCGCCACGGCCGCCCGCTACGGCGGCGAAGAATTCTGCGTGATCCTGCGCGACTGCTTCGACCCCGAAAGCGCACACGCCATTGCCGAGAAGCTACGCCTGAAGATTCAGGCCCTGCGCATCAAGGTCCGGCGCACCGATGAAGTGCTCGACAGCATTACCGCCTCCTTCGGTTTTGCCCTGGCCGCCCCCGGAGACACCTTCGAAAGCCTGCTCACCCGCGCCGACGACGCGCTTTACCAGGCCAAGCGCAATGGCCGCAACCAGGTAAACCCGGACCAGGGCAAAGCCGCTCTCAGCGCCTGATTGAGAAGCCCCTCTCTTTGCTGTTAAATACGCCCCGTGTCGCTGACTCGAATTGACGAGCCGGCGCATAGGCCGACCTCATGTGCGCGCAATATCCTTCCTTTATTAATCACAGCGCATGTGCAGCCAGCTCTTCCTTCGTGATCCCTGTTCAATAAGTGAGCTCACTCAACATGCTGAAAATTGTCCACCTGATTACGGGCTTCGTTGCCCTCCTCCTGTCGCTTACCCCCAGCCTCGGCGATAACGCCCTGACGCTCATACAGCAACCCAGCGCCCTGTGCCTCGCCCTCTTCGGCCTGCTCAACCTGATCCTGGCACCACAACTGCCCATCTGGCACGCTGGCGCACGCCACCAACTGCAAAATCTGGTATCCGCCCTGCTGGTTCTCGGCACCCTGCTGCAAGCCCTGATTCTCCTCGCCCCCCTGGAACTGATTGCCAACCAGCCAGCCAGCCTCTTCAGCCTGCTTATCATCGCCCTGGCGGTCGCCGTACATCTGGCCGCCAACCTGCGCATGCAGACCCGCAGCCATAGCACTCCCAGCCAGGATATGGGCGACCGTGAAACCGGCACCGTCAAGTGGTTCAATACCTCCAAAGGCTTCGGTTTTATTTCCCGCGACTCGGGCGACGATATCTTTGTGCACTTTCGCGCCATTCGCGGCGAAGGCCACCGCGTATTGGTCGAAGGCCAGCGGGTCGAATTCGCCGTTATGCAGCGTGACAAGGGCCTGCAAGCCGAAGATGTAATTGCAGCATTGCCCGCACGCCGCTAACTGCTGCGATAACACCAGTCGCCCATTGCGCAACTCATTGCACAATAGCGTTAGTTAAATCACGGACGAACAGGCTTTGACTTGCAGTCATAACCTGGTAACCCCAAAAAAACGCCGCTTACCCCATTAGGGATAAGCGGCGTTTTGTTTAACCCAGCGCATGCTTCTATATTGTTGCGGACAACTCTAGACAGCCCCTTAATAATGCGGTGGCGGCGACTCATCCTCACTCAAGCCAAACTGCGTATTAGCCTCCTCCTGCCGCTTGGCCAGGGCCGCAATCTGCAACTGCAAGCGCTCCAACACCCGTTGCTGCGCCACCAACACGTCATTCAAGGCCTGGATAGTGTCATCCTGAAAGGCCAGACGACTCTCCAGCTCATTGATTCGCTCCTCCAGATCCACGCGCTCAGCCCTCGGCAAAACAAAAATCGTCGGTCAACACCAGACGCAAACGCGCTTTTACAGCCGCGACCTGCTCCTCACTGTAAGGCTGCGCAGCATGTTTGCCCCATACGGGTGCAGGCCATGCGGCATCGTCACGACGCCGCACAATCACATGCATATGCAGCTGGCTGACCATATTACCCAGGGTCGCCACATTCATCTTGTCGGCGGCGAAGGTATCCTTGAGCAGCTCGGCCAGGCCGGTAGTCTCCTGCCACAGCGCCAGCTGATCGCCAGCATCGAGCTGGAACAACTCACTGACATCTTCCCGCCGCGGCACCAGGACAAACCAGGGGTACTGCCGGTCATTCATCAGCAACAACCGGCACAGCGGGAAGTCGCCCACCAGCAGCGTGTCCTGCTGCAACCTCGAATCCAGAACGAACATGTCAGAATCTCCTGCGCTAATCATTACCCAAGCCTAGCAAGTAAGGCCGCGGCCCGACCTATAAGCGCCTGCCAAGTAGGATACCCATATGCCTCAGCAGATTCACCCGGCCGGGACAGCAGAACACAACGCACCGCGCAGCGGCACACCGGTCCGCCTGCCCCAGCGGACTGCACCATTTTGTTCCCTTCAGTAATCGCGCGCCCACCAACGACGTTACCGCGACCGCCAGAACAGGCGAATCAGGATAAAGAAATCACTCGCCAACAGCGCCCACAATAAGAAAAAAGACCAACAAACCTCTTAGAAAACAGAAAAAAACTCTAAAAAACAATAAAAAAACCAGACCAGCCACCAAATCCAGCCACGAAAACAGCCGCCGCTTAAGCGGGCGAAACACCTGAATGGGTTTTAGGCGCACTTCTTGCTTTCGCCTCCCCAGCCCTTGCACCACGAGGCCACGGCCACCAAGAGCTGCCCGATGCAAACCGGCTAATGAGTTCAAGTTGGCGACCAACAGCAGATGCCCGCGCTGGAATCTACAGATTTGCGACGTTTCCCTTCATAATTTGCGACATGGTCATGAAGAATTCGTAACGAATAGATTGCAACTATCGCCAACTCGGGCGGCATGCTATAAGTTACCGCCGACACAAAAAGAAAGAGCTGCCCATACAACAATGATATGGCTGGCGCAACTTTTCTAAACCAAAGGAGCAATCACGATGCAAGTGATGAAGTGGAGCGTAATCGCCCTCGCAGTAGCAGCGGGCACTACCCAAATGGCCGTGGCGTCCAGCCAGTCCGAATCCAAGGGCTTTGTTGAAGACAGCAGCTTCAATATCTTCAATCGCGCTCTGTACATGAACCGTGATTTCAAGAATGGTGCAGATAGCAGCACCGATGGCTACAACGGCAAAGAACATGGCTATATCGAAGAGGCCGGCCTTGGCATCCGCCTGCTGTACGAATCCGGCTTCACCCAAGGCACCGTTGGTGTTGGTTTCGACGCTCACTCCCTGAGCAGCATCAAGCTCGATAGCGGCCGCGGCCGTACTGGCACTGGCCAGTTCTCCAACGATAGCGACGGCCGCGCCGAAGACACCCAAACCGAAGTGGGTGGCGCCATCAAGTTCCGTCTCTCCGATACCGTACTGAAGCATGGCAACATGGTTACCGGCAGCCCGGTGTTCAGCACCGACGATGCCCGCATCCTGCCAGAAATCGCTACCGGCACGTTGCTGACCAGCAACGAAATCGAAGGCCTGGAGCTGAGCGCTGGTCGCTTCACCGCGATCAGCCGTCAAACTGCAACTGGCCGCGACACTCGCGAGCTGACCGAAGCCAATATCGTTGGTGCCAGCTATAGCTTCACCGACAACTTCAGCGGTGCCATTCACGCCTCCGACATCGAAGACCACCTCAAGAAGCAGTACATCAACCTGAACTACAACCTGCCGCTGGCGGATACTCAGGCACTGAACTTCGACCTCAATGCCTACAGAACCAAAGACGATGGCCGGGCACTGTCGGGCGAGGTCGATAACAAGATCTGGAGCCTGGCAGCTGCCTACTCCCTGGGCGCTCACACCTTCACCCTGGCCCACCAGCGCTCCTCTGGTGATACCGGTTACAAATATGGCATCGACGGCGGCGGCACCATCTGGCTGGCCAACTCGGTACAGATCTCCGACTTCGACAGCGAGGACGAGCGCTCCTGGCAGGCTCGCTACGACCTGAACATGGCCGAGTACGGCGTACCGGGCCTGAGCTTCATGGCTCGCTACCTCACCGGCGACAACATTGACTACGGCCCTGGCGTTGACGAAGGCGAAGAAAACGAATTCAACTTCGAAACCAAGTACGTAATCCAGGAAGGTGCCGCCAAGGACCTGTCGTTCCGTGTCCGTAGCTCGATCTACCGCGCTAACAACTCGGCGAATGCCAACTACAGCTCCGACCTGAATGACTTCCGTCTGATCGTCGAGTACCCGCTGAGCGTCCTGTAATCCAGGTCACTCGGTTAGCTGTATAGAAAAGCCCGGCTAATGCCGGGCTTTTTTTGCCTTGAAAGTGCGTCCTCGGGATTACAGCGGCAGCGCGTAGGTCCCCGTCACATGGGCCACCAGCTCCTCTTCATTGCCCGCCGAATACAACGACACCTCGCACACCGCCTGACGCCGGCTTAACCGCAGAATTCGCGCCTCGGCCAGCAGGTCCACCGGTTTCGGCTTGACCAGAAAGTTGATATTCAGGTTCGAGGTCACCGCCATCTCCACCCTGCCCAGCCGCCCCAGCACCACCGCATACATGGCCGCATCGGCCAGGGCCATGATGGTCGGCCCCGACAGTGTGCCGCCCGGGCGGACCAGCTTACTGTGGAAGGGCACTCGCGCCAGCACACCCGCTTCATCCAGCCGGTCGATACACAGGCTGATATCTTCCGCCATGGGCAAACCCGCCCGAATCAGCGCTTGAACCTGTTCTGCCGTCAAAGTCGACACATTTCCCTCCTTATTGCTGGCAATTTGAGCCGCCTGGCTTATCGTCGAACTTGCGCACCTACAATTTTAGGCCGAACGAGTGTTTGATAGACCATAGGGTGTGGTAACACCCCATCAATCGCAGCACTGAACTGCCAGCCATCCTACGAGCTGCATCCTGTACGCATCTGTACAGGCACCGTACAATGCCGGCCATTGAAATCCTCTTGCAACCGACAGAACAGCCAAATATGCGTACCAGCCAGTTCCTGCTCTCGACCCTGAAAGAAACCCCCTCCGACGCCGTGGTGGTCAGCCATCAGCTGATGCTGCGCGCCGGGATGATCCGCAAACTGGCTTCCGGCCTCTATACCTGGCTGCCCATGGGCCTGCGCGTGCTGCGCAAGGTGGAGAAGGTGGTGCGCGAGGAAATGAATGCCGCCGGTGCCCTCGAGGTACTGATGCCGGGCATCCAGCCGGCCGAACTGTGGCAGGAATCCGGGCGCTGGGAGCAGTATGGCCCCGAGCTGCTGCGCATGAAGGATCGCCACGGCCGCGACTTCTGCGCCGGCCCGACCCACGAGGACGTGATCACCGATCTGGCACGCAACGAGCTGAACAGCTACAAGCAGCTGCCGATCAACCTGTATCAGATCCAGACCAAGTTCCGCGACGAGATCCGCCCGCGTTTCGGCCTGATGCGCGGCCGCGAGTTCATCATGAAGGACGCCTACTCCTTCCACGTCGACCAGGCGTCGCTGCAGCAAACCTATGACCGCATGCACCAGGCCTACTGCAACGTCTTCACCCGCCTGGGCCTGAACTTCCGCCCCGTGCAGGCCGATACCGGCTCCATCGGCGGCACCGGCTCCCATGAGTTCCACGTGCTGGCCGAGTCCGGCGAAGACGATATCGCCTTCAGCGACAGCTCCGACTACGCCGCCAATATCGAGAAGGCCGAAGCCGTGCCGCGCGAAAGCGGTCGTGGCGCGGCAACTGAAAGCATGCGCCTGGTCGACACCCCGAACACCAAGACCATCGACGCCCTGGTAACCGGCTTTGGCCTGGCCATCGAGAAGACCATCAAGACCCTGATGGTGCACGGTGCTGAAGAAGGTACCCTGATTGCCCTGATCGTACGCGGCGACCACGAGCTGAACGAAATCAAGGCGGCCAACCTGGCGCAGGTCGCCAACCCGCTGCAGATGGCCAGCGAAGCCGAAATCCGCGCCGCCGTAGGTGCCGGTCCCGGCTCCCTGGGCCCGGTCAACTTGCCGATCCCGTGCATCGTCGACCGCTCGGTGGCCCTGATGAGCGATTTCGCCTCCGGTGCCAATATCGAGGACAAGCACTACTTCGGCGTCAACTGGGAGCGCGACCTGCCCCTGCCCGAAGTTGCCGACCTGCGCAATGTCCTGGCCGGCGACCCCAGCCCGGACGGCAAAGGCACTCTGGAGATCAAGCGCGGCATCGAAGTCGGGCATATCTTCCAGCTGGGCACCAAGTACAGCGAAGCGCTGAACTGCCAGGTGCTCGGCGAAAACGGCAAGCCAGTGATCCTGACCATGGGCTGCTACGGTATCGGCGTTTCCCGCGTGGTGGCGGCCGCCATCGAGCAGAACAACGACGAGCGCGGCATTCTCTGGAACGACGCCCTGGCCCCCTTCCAGATCGCCCTGGTGCCGCTGCGCTATGAAACCGACGCCGTGCGCGAGGCCACCGACAAGCTGTATGCCGAGCTGACCGCGGCCGGCTATGAAGTGCTGCTCGATGACCGTGACAAGAAGACCAGCCCGGGGATCAAGTTCGCCGACATGGAGCTGATCGGCATTCCGCACCGTATCGTCGTCAGCGACCGCGGCCTGGCCGAAGGCAATCTGGAATACAAGAGCCGCCAGGACACCGAAGCCCAGGCCGTGCCCGTGGCCGACATCCTCAACTATATCCAGACCCGCGTCAGTCACTGATCTCAGCCCTTTCAGCAAGAGCCATCATGTTCAAGCGAAGCACCTTCAACCTTATAGGCGGCGCATCATGCGCCGCCTTGCTGCTAAGCGGCTGCGCCAACCAGCTGCCCCAGCGCAGCGAACACGAGGAACGCATCGAGCGCAAACTGCTCGAGCACAGCCTGCTGATCGAAGTCGGCGAACCTCGCGTGCTGGAGCTGCCGCAACGCCGGGTGCGCGTGCATGAACAGAAATCCTTCGAGGTCACCGCCTTCGAGGTCACCCGCCGCTATGACCGCTACACCCCTTACCAGCCCTGGCGCGAGCTGTATGAGATACCGCTCGGCGCACTGGCGGTAGTCGGCGGCATCGGGGCCAATGTGCTCAATGTGGTTCTGCTCGGCAGCCTGCCGGACTCCGCCACCAAAGACTGGATCAGCTACGGCTTTGCCGGGCTCAACCCGGCCATGAACGTCGAGTCCAACGGCCGCTCCCAGCAGAACCTCGCCAGCCTCGAAGAGCGTCGCCAGGATGCGCGCACGGAATACTCCAGCCTGCCCTGGGTCGAACGCCCGGTACGGGTCAAAGCCGGCGAACAGACGTTCGAGATGCTAACCGACCGCAACGGCATCCTGCGCCTCAACCTGCTCGACAGTCCCTTTGCCGAACAGGATGTCACCCGCATCAGCACCCTGCTGCTGAGCGTGGAGGACGACCAGGGCAGCGCCCGCGCCGATGCCTCGCTGATGGTCAGCCGCACCCTGCGCGGCAAGCTGCAGGAAGCCCACGACCTGATTTACGACGACCTGGAAGACGACGATGTCGCGCAGTGGGTACACCGGGTCAAGCGCTTGTCCGAACTGGGCCTGGAAGAGGAAGCCAGTGAGCTGGAGCAGAGCCTGATCGAGCTGACGCGCAACGACCCCGAGCTGCAGCAGCTCTTCCTCAAGGCCCTGACCCAGGATGCCGGACGCCTGGTGGCCGCCCCGGGTAACGACTGAAGCGCCCATGGCCACCCGCCTGCTGATAGCGCTGCTGAGCCTGCTGCTGTGCGTCGGCGCGCACGCCCAGATGCGTCAGGCCGCCGAACCCGAGCTACGTGAACTGCTGCAACACACCGTTGCCCAGGCCGACAGCTTTCAGGACCGCTTCGACGCCGAGGTCTGGCTGCTGGATATGTCCACCCGGCTCAAGCGCTTTATCCCCGACGACCGGGAACGTCTGAATCTGCTCAGGCTGGTGCACCTGGAAGCGAGCAAGGCCGGCTTGCGCCCCGATCTGGTGATTGCCCTGATTCACGCCGAAAGCCATTTCAATCGCTTCGCCATTTCCTCGGTCGGAGCCCAGGGCATGATGCAGGTGATGCCCTTCTGGAAAGCCGAACTGGGCCGGCCCCAGGACAATCTCACCGACAACGCCACCAACCTGCGCTATGGCTGCACCATCCTCAGCTTTTATCTGCGCAAGGAAAACGGCGACTTGAACCGTGCCCTGGCACGCTATAACGGCAGCCTGGGCAAGCTCAGCTACTCCAGCAAAGTAGTCGGTTTCTGGCACGACTTCTGGTACGTCAAGCCCTGACCTCAGCGGCGCACCAGGAAGCCGGCAATGCCCTGCAGCGGCTGCTCGTAGAGTTCCAGGCTGGCGACCTCGGCCTGCTCCGGCCCCAGCCGCAGCCAGGCCGCCAACTCGCGCACAGCCTCCTCCTCGCCCTCGAACAAGACCTCGACGCGGCCATCGTCCAGGTTGCGCACCCAGCCGGCAAGATCCAGACGCTCGGCCTGTTCGGCAGTGGCCTGGGCTGCGTGTGCACCGTTTGCAGCATTCAAGACAACTCACAGAAAAGATGTGCAGCAGCATGAGAGAAGTCGCCGCCCGCCGGGCTTGCTGGGGAAGTTGCCCCATGCGGCGGCGGCGGCTGGCCGCGGCCAGGAACTCGC
>JBFJZW010000084.1:0-15746 GCA_041621875.1 Pseudomonas sp.
AGATGATCCCGATCCTGGTCGCCGCCGGGCACCGGGTGATCGCACCCGACCTGGTCGGTTTCGGCCGTTCCGACAAGCCGACCCGTCGCGAGGACTATACCTACCAGCGCCACGTCGACTGGATGCAGGCGCTGCTCGAGCAGTTGCACCTCGAACGCATCACCCTGGTCTGCCAGGACTGGGGCGGCTTGATCGGCCTGCGCCTGGTGGCGGAAAACCCCGGGCGTTTCGCCCGGGTGGTAGCGGCCAACACCATGCTGCCGACCGGCGACCATGCGCCCGGCGAGGCCTTCAGCAACTGGCAGAAATTCTCCCAGGAGGTGCCAGTATTCCCCGCCGGCGGGGTGATCAAGGGCGGTACCGTCACGCCCCTGCCCCAGGCGGTGATCGACGCCTTTGATGCGCCCTATCCGGACGAACGCTACAAGGAAGGGGCCCGGCAGTTCCCGCTGCTGGTGCCGATCACCCCGGACAACCCGGCGTCGGCGGCCAACCGTGCCGCCTGGCAGGTGCTCGGCCAATGGCAAAAGCCGTTCCTCACCGCCTTCAGCGACTCGGACCCGATCACCGCCGGTGGCGACAAGGTGATGCAGAAACTGATCCCCGGCACCCGCGGCCAGGCCCACACCACCATCGTCGGTGCCGGGCACTTCCTCCAGGAAGACCAGGGCGAGCAACTGGCCGAGGTGGTGGTGACCTTTATCGCCGCGACGCCGCTTTAAGCGCTCGCAACTTCGGCCAGGTGCGCCACGGCCTGGCCGGGTGGCGTTATCGCTCTACCGCAAAGCGCTTATCCAGGCCGCTGTAGCCCATGCCCACACCCTTGTGCACTTTGAGCTGCACGGGAATGCGCTCCTTGAGCGCCTCAACGTGGCTGATCACGCCGATCATCTTGCCGCTGGCATTGAGGTTATCCAGGGCGTCCAGGGCCACTTCCAGGGTTTCGCCGTCGAGGGTGCCGAAGCCTTCGTCGAGAAACAGCGAGTCGATGCTGGTCTTGTGGCTGACCAGATCGGACAGCGCCAGGGCCAGGGCCAGGCTGACCAGAAAGCTCTCGCCGCCGGACAGAGTCTTGGTGTCGCGCGCCGCGTCGGCCTGCCAGGTGTCGATCACCTCCAGTTCCAGCTCGCCGCTGCTGCGCCGCGCCAGCTGGTAGCGGCCATGCAGGCGTTCGAGTTGCTGGTTGGCCAGGTAGACCAGGTGATCGAGGGTCAGGCCCTGAGCGAACTTGCGGTACTTGGCCCCATCGGCCGAGCCGATCAGGCTGTTGAGCTGCTGCCACAGATCGTATTCGCCCTGCTTGGCGGCAATCGCGGCGAACAGGCTTTGCTGGCCGTGCCTGCGCGCGTCATCGCCCTGCAGCTGGGCGCGGATTTCCCCCTGGCGCTCGCTCAGGGCTTTTAATTGGGCATTAAGTGCCAGCAGTTGCTCATCCAGTTGCGCGAGATCGAGCAAAGTTGCCGAATTGGCCTGTAAGGCGGCCAGCTGCTGCGCGGCGGCACTGGCCAGGGCCTGGGCGTCGCTAAGAGCCTTATCCAGACGCTGACGCAACTGCTGCAGCGCAGCGCGCTGAGCGTCATCCAGCAAGGCAGCCAGATAATCGGCTTCAGCATTAAAAGGGCTAACGGCCAGCGCCGCCGTCCACTGCTGCTCGGCCTGTTGCAGACGCGCGTGGTCACCCTGCAGACGGCTGGCCAACTCCTGGCGGCTACCGGCCAACTGCTGCTGACGGCGTTGCGCCTCTTCCAGTTGAACCTGTGCCTGCTGCAAGGCCGCCTGAGCATCGGCGGGCTTGGCCAAGGCCGGTTGGTCGGCTAAATCCAGCGCACTCCAGCGCTGCTGCCAGAGCGCCGCCTGCTGCACAGCAGCCTGCAGACCATGGTCCAGCTCGCTTAGCTGACGCTGTAAATCCAGGCTTTGCTGCTGATTGTGCTGCCAGCGCTGCCACTCTGTTTGGCGCTCGGTGAGCCAGGCGCTGGCGTCGTCCGGCAGTTGATAACCGAACTCAGCCAGGGCTTGGCTTAGGCTAGAGGTGCGCTTATCGGCCACCTGCAGCAGTTGCTGCAGACGCAATTGCCCTTGCTCACGCTGCTCCTGGCGCTGCTGCAGTTGCAAACGATTAAGCGCCTGCTGCTGTTCCAGTTCGCTGCACGAGTGCTGCAGAACCAACCGCGCCTGCTGGCGCTGTTCGAGGTTGCTGCTCAGCTGTTGCAGCTGCTCGAGGCTCTGCTGTAACTGTTGCAGCTCAAGGCTTTGTTGCGCCTGCTGTTCAGCCAGAGTAACGGCATCGGCCAGCGGCTTTTCCAGCTGCGCGCTAAGCGCCTGCCAGCGTTCGTCCTGCTCGGCCTGGGTCTGCCGACCGCGCTCAAATTGCTGCTGTTGCTGCTCCAGACGCGCGGCTAGTTTTTCCAGCTCGCCGGCCAGTTGCCGGCCTTGTTCGGTCAGGGCCTCCAGCTCACTGCGCTTGCTGTTAAGCAGCGCCCTGGTCGCCGAAACATCCAGGGCCTGATAAGCGCTGATCGCCGGGTGCGACTCGGAGCCACACAACGGGCAGGCCTCGCCGGGTTGCAGCTGGGCGCGATGGGCTTCCAGGGCCTGGATGCGTTGTTCCTGCTCCAGCAGTTTTTCCTGGGCCTGCACCTGTTGCTGCAGGTCCTTGTAGCTCAGGCGCAACTGCGCCACCTCGGCACCCTTGGCTTGATGCTGCTCGCGCAACAGCGTCAGGGCGGTTGCCAGCTGGGTCTGCTCGACCGTCAGACGCTGCTGAGCCGTGGCCAATTCGCCCAGCTGAGTCAGCAAGCCGCCCTGGATATGCAGCTGCTGCCAGCGCTCGCGCAAGGCCGCCTCGCTGCGCCCGGCCAGCAGCCCATGCTGTTGCTGCTGCGCGGCGTCTTCCTGCTCGCGGGCCTGCTGCAGGCGAAGCTGTTCGCTGCCGAGCTGCTCAGCCTGCTGACCAAGCTGCGCCTGCAGTGCGGCGATGGTTTCTTGCAGTTGCTGCTGCCTCAGTTGCAGCTGGGCGATTTCCTCGGCCAGCTGCTGGCGCGCCTTTAGCTGCTCGCCCCAACTGCCGAGCTGTTCGCCCAGACGGCCATGCTGCGGCTGCGCGGCCAGTTGCTGTTGCAACCCCTGCAGGTGTTCGGCCAGTTGCTGACGCTGCGCCTGGCAATCGGCAAGCAGCAGGGCGCTGAGTTCGCGGGCCTGCCAGCTGTGCTCGGCAATCGCCTGCTCAACCTGGCGCTGTTCCTCGGTATTCTGCTGTAGGCCTTGCTCGGTCTGCGTCAGGCTCTGGCGGGCCTGCTGCCAGTCATGGTGCAGCGGCTGCAAACGCAGGGCCGGCTCGCTGGCGGCCAGTTGCGCCAGCTGCGGCTGGGCTTGCTGTAAAGCCTGCTGCGCCGTCTGTTCGGCCTGCTGGCTGGCGTGCAACTGCACCTGGGCCTTATCCAGCTCCTCGCACCAGCGGCGCTGGCGCTGCACCTCGGCCTGTTGTGCGCTAAGCGTCGCTTCATCAATAGCCAGTTGCTCGGCCTGCGCCTGCAACTCGGTACGCTGCTCTTCGCTTAGCAACTCGACGCCGTCGGCCTTGGCGCGCAGCTGGTCGAGGGCGACCTTGACCTCGCGGCACTGCTCGAACACCCGCTGGGAAATCTGCCCGTAGATATCGGTGCCGGTCAGCTCTTCCAGCAGCTCGGCGCGCTGGTTGGCATTGGCTTCGAGAAAGGCGGCAAAACCGCCCTGGGCCAGCAGCATGGATTTGGTAAAGCGCTCGAAATCCAGCCCCGTCAGGCGCTCGGTTTCGCGCAGCTTTTCATTGATCTTGTCGGTGATGATCTGGCCATCGGCGGCGGCCAGTTCCACTTTCGGCGCTTGCAGCGCGCCATCGGCCTTGTCGCGGGCGCGGCGCTGGCTCCAGAAAGCGCGGTAGCCCACGCCCTTGACCTCGAACTCGACCTCGGCCAGGCAATCGGCGGTGTGCCGGCTCATCAGCTCGTTGGCGCTGGCCGACACCGTGCTCATACGCGGCGTGCGGTGATACAGGGCCAGGCAGATGGCGTCGAGCAGCGTGGTCTTGCCCGCCCCGGTCGGCCCGGTAATGGCGAACAGGCCGTTGTCCTTGAACGGCTCGGCGGTGAAGTCGATCTTCCACTCGCCTTTTAGCGAATTAAGGTTTTTCAGGCGCAGGCTGAGGATCTTCATGCCTCGCCCTCGCGCAGTTCGCTTACCACCTGCCGATACAGCCCCAGCAGGCGCTGCTGCTCGGTGTCGTCCAAGGTTTCGCTGCTTAGGCGTTGAGCGAACACGTCTTCCACGCTCAGTTCGTCCAGGGTTTCCCTGGCCTGGCCCTGCAGGCTGGCGCTGGCATTGCCGCGCTCGCGGCGGATACGCAGCACCTCCACCGGCAAGCCTTCGCACAGGGCGGCGATACGCAGCTGCAGGTCGCTCAGGTAATCGTCGCTGCCGACCAGCACCTCCAGCCAGACCGGCTGTTCGGCGCTGCCCTGCTCTGCCGCTTGTTTGATCGAAGTCTCCAGCTCTTTAAGCGAGCCGCGCAAGGACAGCAGCGGCTGAAAGCGCGGCACCGGCAGCGCGCTGATCTGGCGCACGCCGCTGCCATCGAGGTCCACCAGCAGCACCTCTTTCTGCTGCCTGGCTTCATCGAAGCTCAGGGCAATGGGCGAGCCGCAATAGCGGATGTGCTCCAGGCCGCCGACCTTCTGCGGCCGGTGGATATGCCCCAGGGCGATATAGGCCGCCGGCGGAAAGGCGCTGGTGGGAAAGGCCTCCAGGCTGCCGACATAGATCTCGCGCACCGAATCGCTGGCGCTGGCACCGACGGTGGTGAGATGGCCGGTGGCGATAATCGGCAGCTCGCCGCCCAGTTCGTCACGCTTCGCCTCGGCCAGGGCATAGAGCTGCTGGTAATGCTGGGCAATCGCCTGTTGCAGCGACTGCTGCTTGTCCTGAGCGCTCTGCCCGGCCTGGCTCTGCAGCACATCGCGGGGACGGATAAAGGGGATGCCGCAGAGCAGCGCCCCGGCCGATCCATCGCGCCGATGCAGCACCAGCAGCTGTTCATCCAGCGCCTCGCAGACCCCGGGAATCACCCGGGTACCCAGCTGCGCCAGCAGGGTCTTGCTTTCGCCGAGCATGGCCACCGAATCATGGTTGCCACCGAGCACCACCAGTTCGCAGCCGGTAGCGCGCAGTTCGACGATAAAGCGGTTGTACTGCTCGCGGGCATAGCTGGGCGGCGCGCCGGTGTCGAAGATATCGCCGGCGATCAGCACGGCATCGACGGCATGCGCGCGCACCTGCTCGATCAGCCAGGTGCAGAACGCCTGATGCTCGGCCTGGCGGGTCTTGCCCATAAAGTGCTGGCCAAGGTGCCAGTCGGAGCTGTGCAGAATGCGCATGCTTAGAACACCCAATCCTTGACCACCATATGGGTCTTCACTTTCTGCATACCGGGGAAGTTTTCGATCTCGCCGCGAATCTCGCTCAGGCGCTGCATCGACGCGGCCTCGATCACCACCAGCATATCGGTTTCGCCACTGATGCCGCTGCAGCGGCGCACCTCGGGGTATACGCGCATCAGCTCGACATAGTGCTCGCAACGCCCGCCCTGGTAGAACAGTTCCAGATAGGCCTTGATCGCCCCATCGCCCGGCACTGCCACCCGGGCGTGATAGCCGCCGATCACCCCGCTGTGTTCCAGCTGACGAATCCGCTCGCTGACCGCCGAGCGCGACAGGTTGACCTCGCGGGCGATCTGGCTGACGGGTAAGCGCGCATCGGCGCGCAACAGGGCGAGTATCTGCTGGTCGAACTTGTCCACGCGGGGCTCTCGAAAAAGGCAAATTGACGGGCAATTGCGCCAGTTCGTCGGTCAAAGCCGACGCTTCGCCAGCAGCCTGCAACAGCTGGGCAATTTAACATGGCGAACGAAACCGCAGAGCATACAACATGAGCCGTCTGAACCAGGAATTGGGCCTGCTGCAAGGGATTGGCCTGCTGAGTACCTCGCTGCTGGGCACCGGGATTTTCGTGATCCCGGCGCTGGCCGCTACCGCCGCTGGCGAGGCCTCGTTGTGGGCCTGGATGCTGCTGATCGCCCTGGTGCTGCCGGTGGCCTTTACCTTTGCCCAGCTGGGCCGCCACTTCCCCCATGCCGGCGGCGCGCCGCACCTGATCGGCCGCGCCTTCGGGGCACGCATGGAGCGCCTCAGCGCCCTGCTGTTTCTCGCCGTGCTGCCGGTGGGTTTGCCGGCGGCGCTGAATATCGCCAGCGGCTTCTGGCAGGCGCTGTTCGATCTCAGCCGCGGCCAGGCCCTGGCCATTCAGCTGGGTACGCTCGTCGCCATGCTGCTACTCGGCCAGCGCCCGGCCAAAGCCAGCGGGATGATTCAGGGCGCGATCGCCGTGGCGATCATCGCCACCATCGCGCTGATCTGGTGGGTCGGCGAGCTGCCCGTCGGCAGCCAGCCGCTGCTGCCGCCCATCCAGGGCTCCTGGCATCTGCTGCCGGCGGCGCTGGGGGTGATGTTCTGGTGCTTTGTCGGCATCGAGGCCTTTACCCATATGGGCGAGGAGTTCAAGAACCCCGAGCGCGACTTCCCCCTGGCCCTGCTGTTTGGCGTGCTGCTGGCCGGCCTGGTGTACTGGGCCTGCTCGGTGGCGGTGCTGAGCTTTCAGGCCTACGGCGATGTGACCAGCGATGCCGCGTCCCTGCCGCGCATGCTCGACCTGCTGCTGGGCGAGAAGGCGCGCTGGATTGCCGCCACTGTGGGTTATCTGGCCTGCTTCGCCTCGATGAACGTCTATATGCAGGGCTTCGCCCGACTGATCTGGAGCCTGGCCGACGAGGGCAAACTGCCAAGCAGCCTGGCCCAACGCAACCAGCACGGCGTACCGGCCCGCGCCCTGCTGCTGGTGATAATCGCCTGCGCCCTGTGCACCGGCCTGGCCAGCGTGCTCGACCTGACCGTGGACGACCTGATCCGCTACGCCAACGGCAACTTCGTGGTCATCTACCTGCTCAGCATGGCCGCAGGCTGGGTGCTGCTGCGTGGCGTCTGGCGCTGGCTGGCCGCCTTCAGCGCGCTGCTGTGCACCCTGGTGCTGCTGATGCTCGGCATGGATGCCTGGTATGCCCTGGGTTTGCTGGTGCTACTGAGCGGCCTCGACTATCTGCGCAGCCCGCGCAAACAGCCGCTAGCAGGCCACTGAGCAACCTAGGCGAGGCCGGTTGCAATGCCGTATTGCCGACGCGGATCGTGTTTCAGCGGCCTGCTAAAGGTGACCTGAGGCCGCACATCCTTCTATCCTTGCTCTGAATAACGAGAAAGGATGCCCCATGCCCCGCGTACTCAATGACCTGAAAATCATGCTGCTGGCCAATCTGTGGATAGTGCCGGTGGTGGCCGCCCTGGTCGGCGCGGTGTTCTACTTCGTCGCCCCGCCACCGCCGATGAGCGCCGTCATGGCCACCGGTACAGAGAGCGGGGCTTACCGCCTGTTCGCCGCGCGGCTCAAGGACGAACTGGCCAAGCAAGGCTTCGAGCTGGAGCTGGTACCGAGCAAGGGCTCGCGGGATAACCTGGAACAGCTGCTGGCCGCGGACGGCCCGGTCGAAATCGCCCTGGTGCAAAGCGGTATGGAGAGCCAGTTAGTCCAGGCCGACCGTGAGCGCCTGCAAAGCCTGGGGGCGGTCTACCAGGAGCCCTTGTGGCTGTTCTACCGCGCCGAGCTCAGCCTGGACCGCATCGCCGATCTGCTGCCCCTGCGCCTGGCTCTCGGCAGCGCCGGTGGCGGCACCCAGGCGGCCACCGCGGCCATTCTCGCAGCCAATGCGATCGACCCCGAACACTATCCCCTCACCTGGCAAGCCAGCGGTGGCAGCAAAGCCGTGGCCGCCCTGATGGCCGGCGAACTGGACGCTGCCTTCTTCGTCGGCCCGGCGGAGAGTGCTCAGGTGCAGCAGCTGGCTGCCAACCCCGCGCTGCGCCTGGCGAACTTCCGCCGCGCGGCCGCCTATGAGGCGCGCCTGCCGTTCTTCAATCGCCTCACGGTGGGCGAAGGCCTGCTCAACCTGGCGCAGAACAGCCCGCCCCGGGACACCCAGATCCTCTCCCCGGTCGCCACCCTGGTGATCAACCAGAACTTCCATCCGGGCCTGGTGCCGCTGTTTCTCGATGCCAGCCGCGAAGTGATGAAGAACGGCACCCTGCTCGACAAGGCCGGGGCCTTTCCCAGCGCCGAGCCCTTGACCTTCGAGCTGTCCGGCGATGCCGAGCATTACTACAAGAACGGCCTGCCGCTGCTGCAGCGCTACCTGCCGTTTCGCATCGCCTCCCTGGCCGATCGCTACATCATCCTGCTGATCCCCCTGCTGGTGGTGCTGATTCCGCTGCTCAAGGCAGTTGGCCCACTGTATCGCTGGCGCATTCGTGCGCGTATCTACCGCTGGTACAAGCACCTGCGCGAAGTCGACCGGCAATTGGATGCCGGCACCCTGCCAGAGCGCCTGGACGCCGAAGTGGAACGCCTGGAGCAGCTGGAAGACGAGCTGGCCAAGGTCGATGTGCCACTGTCCTACTCCAACGAGCTGTACGAACTGCATGTACACCTGCGCTATGTGATCGAGCGTCTGCATACCCTGCAACAGCGCCGGACGCCCCCGGGCCAGCCAGTCAGGTAAACTGCGCGGCACTCCCTGGCCGTTGCCCCGCCGAAGCGGCGGCGCAACGCCCCTGTTCACCGCTCACGCTATTTGAAGAGAACCTGCATGCCGATCCGCCACTGCATCGTCCACCTGATCGACAAGAAGCCCGATGGCACGCCCGCCGTGCTGCATGCCCGGGACACCGAGCTGGGCGCGTCCCAGGCCATCGAGAACATGCTCGCCGACCTCAACGAGAGCTATAACGCCAAACAGGGCAAGGCCTGGGGCTTTTTCCACGCCGAGTCCGGGGCCTACCCGTTCAGCGGCTGGTTGAAGCACTATCTCGACGGCGGCCAGGATTTCGCCGCCTTCAGCCGTCAGGCAGTCGAGCAATTGCAGAAGCTGATGGAGGAATCCAACCTGTCCACCGGCGGCCATGTGCTGTTCGCCCACTACCAGCAGGGCATGACCGACTACCTGGCCATCGCCCTGTTGCACCACAGCGAAGGCGTGGCGGTCAACGAGGCGCTGGACGTGACCCCGGCCAAGCACCTCGACCTGGGCCAACTGCACCTGGCGGCGCGGATCAATATTTCCGAGTGGCAGAACAATGCCCACTCCAAGCAGTACATCTCCTTTATCAAGGGCAAGAACGGCAAGAAGGTCTCGGAGTATTTCCGCGACTTTATCGGCTGCCAGGAAGGCGTCGACGGCCCGGGCGAGACCCGCACCCTGCTCAAGGCCTTCAGCGACTTCGTCGAAAGCGAAGACCTGCCGGAAGAGCAGGCCCGCGAGAAGACCAAGACCCTGGTTGGCTACGCCAGCAGCCAGGCCAAGATGGGCGAGCCCATGACCCTGACCGAACTCTCTGGGCTGATCGACGAAGAGCGGCCCAAGGCCTTCTACGACCATATCCGCAACAAGGACTACGGCCTGTCGCCGGAGATCCCGGCGGACAAACGCACCCTCAGCCAGTTCCAGCGCTTTACCGGGCGCGCCGAAGGCCTGTCGATCAGCTTCGAGGCGCACCTGCTGGGTTCGAAGATCGAGTACGACGAAGGCAGCGACACCCTGGTGATCCGTAACCTGCCGACCCAGCTCACCGATCAACTCAAGCGCCGCAAGAACTAACAGGCCGCTTAAAAACTACCTACGTTGCCCCTCTCAATAAAAGAAAGGGGCGTTAAAAACAGGCTCAACAAGCCGCATGCGGCTAACGCGCTTTAGCGCGACCCGGAGGGCGAGTGAAACGAGTAATGCTCATTTACACCAGTAAACTCCGCTTTCTCGCCGCTTTGACCAGCCGGAGGCTGTTACTACGTAGCGCCTTGCCTCGGCTGCCTCGCCTACGTTTTTAAACGGTCTGTCACATCTATGACTCGCCTGCCCGACAGCCTGCTGGACGCCTGCCTGTGCGACCCGGCGGCCCCCTTCGGGCAGGACCCGGCGCGGGATTTCGGTCTGGATAAGTGCAGCGCCCAGCAGGCCATGGCCGAACTGCGGCCCTGGCTCAACCGCCAGCAACGCATGCTCTGGGCCAACCGCCGCGACGCCCTGCTGCTGATCCTGCAAGGCACCGACTGCTCGGGCAAGGACGGCGTCATTCGCCGGGTGATCAGCAGCTTCGACCCGCAAGGGCTGCGCATCCACGGCTTTGTGCAACCCGACGCCTGCGAGCAGCGCCATGATTTCCTCTGGCGCTACCAGCGCCACCTGCCCGCCCCCGGCCTGCTCGGGGTGTTCAACCGCAGCTATTACGAAGGCCTGATCAGCGACCCGCTGGATGGGCTGTGCCGCGACGCCGAGCTGCCCGCGCGCCGCCAGGCCATCCTGGCCTTCGAAGCGCGGCTGCCCACCCTGCATATCCGCCCGCTGAAATGCTTTTTGCAGATATCCCGCGACGAGCAGCAACGACGCCTGCTCGAGCGCCTGCAACACCCGCACAAGCGCTGGAAGCTGCATGCCAACGATTTGCAGAGCTACCGTGAATACGACCTGCGCCAGCAGCGCTGGGCCGAACAGCTAAGCGCCAGCCACAGCCCGGCAGCGCCCTGGTATGTGATCCCGGCGGATCATCGCTGGCTGCGCGACTGGCTGGTGGCGAGCCTGCTCGCCCGCGAACTGCAACGCCTGCAACTGGACTGGCCGGATAGCCCGCCACCCTTTAGTCTCGACGATCTGGATCAGGCCAAGGAGTGCCCATGAAAAAGATCATCCTGTTGCTCGCCTGTCTGGCGCTCTATCAGCACTGGGACAAACTGCAGAACTGGCTGCAACCGGCGCAGGCCAGTCAGCCGGGCGAGGTGGTGCTGTACGCCACCCAGTGGTGCGGTTACTGCGCCAAAACGCGCGAGCTGCTGGCGGCCGACCGGGTGGCCTACCGCGAAGTCGATATCGAAAAGGATGCCGCAGGCCAGGCGCGCTTCAAGGCCTTGGGCGGGCGCGGCGTGCCCCTGCTGAATATCAGGGGCACTATCATTCACGGCTACAACCCGCAGGCCATGCGCGCCGCTTACTGAATCGCGGGCCCGCGCGCGCATGCAGTGACGACTGGACTAGAGTCATAGAGTAGGTTGCCCCAGCCGCCAGGAGCCGACAATGGCTTCCCTTCGCAGCCCGTCCTGCCCGCTTCCCTGCGCCCGCCCCGGGCGTGCACGTGTGGCGCTGTGCCTGGTCCTGCTGGCCGCCACGCTGGCCATGGCCACGGAGCAGCCGCCGCCGCAAGCGCTGCGCAGCGATAGCGGACGCTTCGTGGCGGCCAATGCCGAGTTCACCCTGCTGCACGAGATGGGTCATCTGCTGATCGCCGAGCTGGATCTGCCGGTGCTCGGCCGCGAGGAGGATGCCGCCGATCAGCTTGGTTTTATCAGCCTGTTCCTCTCCTACGGCCGCCAACGCGATGCCGATTTCTATGCCAAGTTGCTGGATATCGCCGACTACTGGCGACTGGAATGGCAACGGATCAAGCCGGCGGAGGAAGAGGTGTATGCCTGGGCCAGCCATGGTCTCGACGCCCAGCGGTTCTATAACCTGGCCTGCCTGATCTACGGCAGCGACCCGGACCAACTGGAGTGGGTTCCCAAGGTCACCGGGCTGCCGGTGGAACGCGCGCTCTACTGCGACCAGGAGTATGCCCAGGTGCGCAAGGCACTGGCCTGGGTCGAGCAGCAGCACGGCCGTACGGCGAACGAGCCGATCCGCCATCGCATCCAGGTGATCTACGAGCCGCTCAGCCAGCACCTGGAGGATAGCCAGCACCTGCTCGCGCAGATCCGCCGCTCGGGCGAAGTGGAGGCCATCGCCGCCCGCGCCAGCGAAGCCTACCGCCTGCCCCGCGATCTGGTGCTGCGCCTGAGCAATTGCGGCGCAGCGGACGCCTGGTACAGCCGTACCGGCGGCGAGCTGGTGCTGTGCTACGAGCGCCTGACCTACTTCCATGCGCTCGCCGCACAACTGCCACGCCTACGCCAGACCCCGGCTCCGGCGCTATGCCAGGCCTGCCGCTAACGCGCTTCGATACGAAAACCCATGCGCGGGAAGTGCACATGCAGGGTGCCGGCGCGGGGGTCTTCGCGGCGCAGGATCAGTTCTTCAGTGCCACTGAACACCAGCTCCCCTGCCACCGCGTCGACACCGTAATCGATGGCGGAAATCGCCACCTGCTGGCCGACGGCAAAGCCATTGGGGTCGCCCAGAGCCTGCTCCGGCAGGGCCGCCGGGCTGGCGTCGCGGGCGATGGCGACGGCCTCTTCGCCGCTCATCTCGCTGAACGACCCATGGCCGAAATCCAGCACCCGGGCCAGCCAGGTGGCCACTGCCGGGTAGTCGTCGACCAGCCCTGCGGTTACCGGGGTGCCACGCAGGAACCAGAGCGGATGGGCCATGGCGATATCGGCCAGCGACGGCTCGCCGAACAGGAAGTCCCCCGCCTCGCGCTCGAGCTGCTGCTGCAGCCGCGCCATCAGGGTCGGCCACTGATGCTTGGCCACGTCCAACGGAATACGGCTGGCCAGGCCGCCGCTGAACAGCGTCGAGCGGTCGGCGATAAAGGTCTTGAGAAACTCCGGCGGCAGTTTGCCGAAGCGTGCGGCAATCGACTCCGGCTGAAACACCAGGCTCACCGCATGCAGGAAAACCTGGGTATCGGCCCACTGGGCGAAGCTGGCAACATTGAATTCCTGGCCTTCCGGAAACAGCGCCGGGGTGGATTTTTCCGCTTCCAGGCGGCGGGCGATCAGTGCGGTATCGCAATAGATGTCGGCCCCCACCTGCAACACCGGGGTCTTGCGGTAGCCGCCGGTCAGGGCAGTCAGGTCCGGCTTGGGCATGATCGGCGGGATCATCACCGAGCGCCACGACAGCTGCTTGAAGCCCAGCATCAGGCGGGCCTTTTCGGCGAAGGGTGAAGTCGGGTAATGGTGCAGGATCAACTCATGCATAACGGGCTCCGCCACTGTAGGTAAGACCGCAGCTTAACCCTGCCAGCCCCGGCCAGCCTACCCGCTTAGCCTGATAGGCTGTCATCAGCCACGCCGATAACGACGGCCGCCACCAGCGCTTCCTTGGCGGCCTTGGCCAGCGCCTTGATCGCCCGCTCGCGGCGCAGGGCATCGCCCTTGCTGGCGCAGGCCTCGGTGTAGACCAGCGCCTGGGCCGGGCTGGAATGGAAGAAACGCGCGCCCTTGCCGCTCTGGTGCTTGGTAAAGCGCTTGTGCGGGTCGTCGCTGATGCCGCAGTACAGCGCGCCATTGGCCGCCCGCACCAGGTAGACAAACCAGGGTTTGGGCATCGCGGCGCTCAGATCAGGGGACGAATCGGGCATCGGGGAAATCGGCAGGCCGTTAGAGATGGCCGCAGAGCTTAATGGCTCTTCTGAAAAGCCGCCAACCCCTTGGCTGCCTGCCGGCGAACGGCCTTCTGCACAAACGGGGCCCAGCCCAGCAACACACCCTTGAGGCCCAGGGCCTGGGCGGCCCAGCGCCATAGGTCGAAACGGTCGTGGTGCTCGGCTATCTTGCCGTCGCGAAACACGAAACTGGCCTCGATATGGTTGACCACCGTCCTGCCGGTCTGGCTGAACATATAGGTCGCGACCCAGCGCGCCCGGCCGGAGTACTCGTCCGCCGCCACGCCCTCGAAGGTCAGGGTAAAGCCCTGAGCCTTGGCGCAGAGCATGCGCCACATATCGCCGGCGTCCGTACCGCGCAGGTCGGTAAATACCGGGTCGCTGAAACGCACATCCTCGGCATAACAGCTGGCCATGGTCTCGGCATCCAGTTGCTGGAAGGCTTGATAGAAACGCGTGATCAATTCGGCGTTGGCATGGCGCATGGGGTAAGGCTCCGGATTAGGACTGGATTGAGTATTGCGCCGAAAGCCCCGGCGCGCGATTGGCGCTAAAGACAATTTTGTGTCAATAATCGCCAAACTCTTTACCCGGCCCGCTGCCATGCCGAAGATCGCCCTGTATGTCTGCCCGCAAACCCGCTGCTCCAGCCTGAGCATGGCCATGGACGCCTTTGCCCTGGCCAACAGCCTGTGCGGGCGCTCCGCATTCGAGCTGCAGCGCTTCAGCCTAGATGGCCAGGCGGTCGATCTCGGCTTCGCCCGGGTCCAGGTCGACGGCGACCTGAGCCTGGCCGCCGCGGCCGACTGCCTGTTATTGCCGGCCACCGGCAGCGCCATCGACAGCACCCTGAGCGCCAATGCCGCGCTGCTGCCCTGGCTGGCCCAGCGCCCGGCCAGCCAACAGCTCGCCAGCCTGTGCAGCAGCGCCTTTCTGCTCGCCGCCGCCGGCCTGCTCGACGGCCGCCGCGCCACCACCCACTGGGCCCTGGCCGGGCAGTTCCGCCGGCGCTTCCCGCAAGTGGAACTGCAGATCGAGCAAATGCTCTGTCACGACGGCAACCTGCTCAGCTCGGGCGGTGCCCAAGCCGGGCTGGACCTGTGTCTGTACCTGATCGGCCAGCAGGCGGGGGCCGAACTGGCCAGGCAGGTGGCCAACGCCCTGGTATTCGACAGCCAGCGCGGCAGCCAGGCACGCTATGCGCCACTACTGCCCACCCAGGCCGTCCAAGACAGCCAGCTGGCCACCTTGCTGCAGTGGATGCAGCGCCACCAGGGCCAGAGCATCGACCTCAAGCGCCTGGCGGAACAGGCCAACTGCTCGCCGCGCACCTTGCTGCGCCGCTTCAAGGCCGGCACCGGGCTGACGCCCAACGACTACCTGCAACGCCTGCGCATCAGCACAGCGCAACAGGCCCTGCTCAACCCAGCCGACTCCCTGGAACAGGTGGCCGCCCAGGTTGGCTACGCCGACCGCGCCACCTTCGCCAAGCTGTTCAAGCAGCTGTGCGGGGAGACGCCTGGGGCCTTTCGCCGACGTATGCGCCAGGCTTGACCCGCCAGCGGCAGAGCGCCGCGTAATCACAGGCAGCGCCTACAGCTGCGAGCGGGCTCAGCAGTAAACCAAGGCCATAAAAAAGGGAGCCCGAAGGCCCCCTCTCTGGTAACGGCTACGACTCAGTGCAGGATCTGGCTGAGGAACAGTTGGGTACGCTCGTTCTTCGGGCTGGTGAAGAAGGTCTCCGGATCGGCTTCTTCGACGATCTCGCCCTTGTCGAGGAAGATCACCCGATTCGCCACGGTGCGGGCAAAGCCCATCTCGTGGGTCACGCAGAGCATGGTCATGCCGTCTTCGGCCAGGCTGACCATGGTGTCCAGCACTTCCTTGACCATTTCCGGATCGAGGGCCGAGGTCGGCTCGTCGAACAGCATGATCTTCGGTTTCATGCACAGCGCCCGGGCAATCGCCACGCGCTGCTGCTGGCCACCGGAAAGCTGCCCCGGATACTTGTTGGCCTGCTCCGGAATGCGCACCCGCTCGAGGAAATGCATGGCGATCTCCTCGGCCTTGCGCTTGGGCATCTTGCGCACCCACATCGGGGCCAGGGTGCAGTTCTGCAGCACGGTCAGGTGCGGGAACAGATTGAAGTGCTGGAACACCATGCCCACTTCGCGGCGTACCGCCTCGATGTGCTTGAGGTCATGGGTCAGTTCGGTGCCATCGACCACGATGCGCCCCTGC
>JBFJZW010000085.1:0-15591 GCA_041621875.1 Pseudomonas sp.
CAGGCGCTCGGTGTCGCCACGCGCTTCGATCCACGGCGAACGCACATCGGCCAGGCCCTTGCGCACATCGATGATCACATTGGGATCGGTGTAGGGGCCGGAGGTGTCGTAGACCACCACGGGCGCGTTGACCTCGCCGCCGAAGTCGGTGGGGGTGACATCCAGGCTGATCTCGCGCATCGGCACCAGGATGTCCGGGCGCGAACCCTGCACATAGACTTTCTGCGAACGCGGAAAGGGTTGGATCGACTGCTGGTCGACCTGGGCTGACTCACTCAGGATCGGATTGAGGTTTTTTTCTTGTGTGCTCATCGGCGGCTCTCCAGGGCTATATGTCGGAGCGAACCTGGACGGATGAGCGGTGCGAGGCGCACCTGAGGCGGTGCCAGAGGCTCGCCAGAGGGAAAGGCGAGCACATCTTGTTCCCTACGCAGGCCTTAACCCGATCAGGTTCAACGGGATCCGGCAGCTGCCAATCTCAGCCCCGCAATTGGGGCACCCCGACAAGAACCCGGCCAGTCTAATCAACCCCCGCCAATAAAACCAACCCGCGAGTCAATTTTGCATGACCCATGCGTCGGAAAGTGACGTGACACGAGAAACCCGACGCTGCACGCCATGGCTTGTTGCAAACTACACTGGCTGCGCTTCAGACAAATCTTGACCCTCCAGGCAGCGCCCCTTAGCCTTGCCGATTACCGCCAAATTCAGGATCTCCCTAATGTTGCGCAGACTCTCTCTGGCTTTAGCCGTGGCCACCGCCTCCAGCGGATTTGCCTGGGCCGAACAAGCCCCCGCATCGAGCAAAACCGACCTGGTCACGGTTTACCAGGAAGCCGCCGCCAACAATGCCGACCTGGCCGCCGCTCGCGCCGACTATGCAGCACGCCGCGAAGTGGTACCCCAGGCCCGCGCCGGCCTGCTGCCGAACCTGTCTGCCGGTGCCAACCTGAGCGACACCCGCACTCAGATCGATTCCCCCGCCAACACCGTCTCGCGCAGCGGCACGGTGTATCAGGCCAACCTCAGCCAGCCGCTGTTCCGCGCCGACCGCTGGTTCCAGCTGCAGGCCGCCGAAGCGACCGATGAGCAGGCCGCCCTGGAGCTGTCGGCCACCGAACAGAACCTGATTCTGCAGAGCGCCGAAACCTACTTCGCGGTGCTACGCGCCCAGGACAACCTGGCCTCGACCAAGGCCGAGGAAGCGGCGTTCAAGCGCCAGCAGGACCAGGCCAACGAGCGCTTCGATGTCGGCCTCTCGGATAAAACCGACGTGCTCGAAGCCCAGGCCGGTTTCGACACCGCCCGCGCCAACCGGATCATCGCCCAGCAGCAAGTGGAAGATGCCTTCCAGGCCCTGATCACCCTGACCAACCGCGACTTCGCCGCCCTGGAAGGTATCGAGCACAGCCTGCCGATCCTCGCCCCGACGCCGAATGACGCCAAGGCCTGGGTCGACACTGCAGCGGCGCAGAACCTCAATCTGCAAGCCAGCAACTATGCGGTAGACGCCGCCGAAGAGACCCTGCGCCAGCGCAAAGCCGGTCACGCACCGACCCTGGATGCGGTGGCCAGCTACCAGAAAGGCGACAACGACAGCCTCGGCTTCAGCAACTCGGGCAGCCGGCTGCCCGGCCCGGATCCCTTTAGCGGCGATGTCGAGCAGCGCTCCATCGGCCTGCAGCTGAATATCCCGCTATACAGCGGCGGCCTGACCAGTTCCCAGGTGCGCGAGGCCTACCAGCGGGTCAACCAGAGCGAGCAGCTGCGCGAAAGCCTGCGCCGCCAGGTGGTGCAGAACACCCGCAACCTGCACCGCGCGATCAACACCGACGTGGAAACCGTACAGGCGCGCAAGCAGTCGATCATCTCCAGCCAGAGCGCCCTGGAAGCCACCGAAATCGGCTATCAGGTCGGCACCCGCAATATCGTCGACGTGCTGGATGCCCAGCGCCAGCTGTACAGCTCGGTGCGCATCTACAACAACGCCCGCTACGACTACATCATCAACAACCTGCGCCTCAAGCAGGCCGCCGGCACCCTCAGCCCGGCCGACCTGGAAGCCCTGGAGCAGTACCTGAAATCCGATTACGACCCGGACCGCGACTTCCTCCCGCCGGACCTGGCCAAGGCCGCCGAAGCCCAGCTGCGCGGCAACCCGCAGTACTGAGTTGAGCAAGACGAAAAAGCCCGCTGAATTCAGCGGGCTTTTTTGTGGCGTAACAGTCCGTAGGAGCGGGCTATGCCCGCGATTGCAATTTCGCGGGCATGGCCCGCTCCTACACCCTCTACCGCTTGTTCTTTAACAGACGCTCCAGCCCCGCCAGCAAACGCGCCAGCGCGCCCTGATTGGCCTGCATCACCGCCAGCCCGGCTGCACGCATGGTCTGCGCCGCCTCAGGCGCACGCCGCAGCTGCTCGATCTGCTGCACCAGACCGTCGGCATCCGCCACTTCGCGCAGCGCCCCGGCCTCACGCAGCTGCGCGGCAATCTCGAGGAAGTTGAACAGGTGCGGGCCGCTGAGTACCGGCTTGCCCAGGGCCGCCGGTTCCAGCAGGTTATGCCCGCCATTGGCCACCAGGCTGCCGCCGACAAAGGCGATATCGGCCAGGGCATAGAGAAACAGCAGCTCGCCCATGGTGTCGCCCAGCAGCACCTGATCGCCCGCCAGCACCGGCTCGCCGCTGGAGCGGCGACGCGTGCTAAAACCCTGGCGCTGGCACAGTTCGAACACCGAGCCGAAGCGCTCGGGATGGCGCGGTACCAGGATCAGCAAGGCGTCAGGGTTCAGCTTGAGCAGCTCACGGTGGGCAGCCAGGACGATTTCGTCCTCACCGGCATGGGTGCTGGCGGCGATCCACACGGGACGCGACTCGGCCTGCCATTGCCCGCGCAGGGCAGCCGCGCGGCCGAGCAGCTCGGGATCGATACGCAGATCAAACTTGATCGAACCGGTGACCTCGACGCACTCGGGCCCCGCGCCCAGGCTGCGAAAACGTTCGGCCTCGGTAGCGGTCTGCACCGCAATCAGGCTCAGCTCGGCGAGCATGGGCGCGGTCAGCTTGGCGAAGCGCCCATAGCCGCGGGCCGAGCGCTCGGACAGCCGCGCATTGGCCAGCGCCACGGGAATACCGCGCTTGGCGCACTGGTGGATATGGTTGGGCCACAGCTCGGTTTCCATGATCACCGCCAGCCGTGGCTGCACCCGGTCGAGAAAACGCGCCGCGGCCCAGGGCAGGTCGTACGGCAGGTAGCAATGCTGCACTCGCCCGGCGTACTCGGGGCCGCCGAACAGCGCCTGGATGCGCTCAGAGCCGGTCGGCGTCATGCAGCTGATGGTGATCGGCAGCTGCGGGTAGCGCGCCAGCAGCTCGCGCACCAGCGGCGCGGCGGCGATGCTCTCGCCCACCGACACCGCATGCAGCCAGATCCCGCCCGGTTTGAGGGGTGGCAGGCCGAGGGCGAAGCGCTCGCCGATACGTTTGGCATAGGCCGGTGCCCGCCAGGCACGCCAGGCCAGACGCCCGGCCACCAGCGGCAGACCGAGATGAAACAGCAGGGTGTAGAGGCTTCTATTCATGGGGGCGCAGCTTATGCACTTTGGCCAATATCGTCGAGTAACGCGCAGACCGCATCAGCCAATGGCCTGCAGATGCTGGGCAAAACACTCCGCCAGCCACAACGCGGCCGGCCCCAGGGCTTCATCGCGGCGACAGACCAGCTCCACCACCAGCGGCGGCGGGGTCCAGTCGCTGCTCAGCTCCACCAGCTGGCTCTGGTAGGTCGGGTACTGCACCACATGGCGCGGCAGCCAGGCCCAGCCGAGGTTGCGCAGCAACAGCTCGGCCATGGCGTAGAAGCTGTCGGTGCGCCACACCGATGGGCTGATCTGCTCGCCGCCGGGGTACTGCGGGGCCATCAACAGCTGGCGATGCCTCGCCAGCTCGCGCCGATCGACATGCCCGGCCGCCGCCAGCGCATGCCCGGCACCGCATACCGTGACCATCTCGATGGTGCCCAGGCGCTGGCGCTCCAGGGCTTCGGGCATCTGTTCATGATGGAACAGCAGCCCCAGATCGGCGCGGCGCTCCAGCAGCTTGTGCGCCACATCGCCCTGGGCACCGCTGGCCAGCTGCACCTCCAGTAACGGAAAGGCCTGGGCCAGCGCCTCCAGGCTGTCGAGCACCGGCTGATAGGGCATGGCCTCATCCTGGGCCAGGCGCAGGCGAACTTCCTCGCCGCGGGCCAGGCCCAGCGCCCGCCCATCCAGACGCTGGCACTGGCGCAGCACCTCGCGGGCCTCTTCCAGCAAGGCCGCACCGGCGGCGGTCAGGCGCGGCTGGCGGCCGCTGCTGCGCTCGAACAACAGCACGCCGAGATCGGTTTCCAGCATGGCGATGGCACTGCTCACGGCCGACTGCGCGCGGTTGATCCGCCGCGCCACGGCGGAAAACGACTGACCTTCGGCCACGCCGACGAACAGACGGATCTGCTCCAGATTCCACTGCACAAGCCATCTCCTTTACAGATAGGTAATCACTTTATCCCATCGACCAGACCACTAGAATAGCCGGCAGCTTATCCAAGGAGGCCCACCATGAGCGGCTATCTCTATCTCGCCATCGCCATTACCGCCGAAGTCATCGCCACCACCTCGATGAAGGCCCTGGACGGCTTCAGCAAACCCCTGCCGCTGCTGCTGGTGGTAGTCGGCTACGGCATCTCGTTCTGGATGCTCAGCCTGGTGGTGAAAACCATCCCGGTGGGCGTCGCCTATGCGGTCTGGGCGGGCCTGGGTATCGTCCTGGTCAGCATCGCCGCGGTGTTTCTCTACCAGCAGCGCCTGGACCTGCCGGCCATGCTCGGCATGGGCCTGATAGTCGCTGGCGTGGTGGTGATCCAGCTGTTCTCGCACAACGTGGGGCATTGACGGCGCGTTAAGCGGCAAGCGGCCCGCAACCCCACTGCGCCGTCAAACTTGCCGCGTATGGCTTACCCCTGACTGCTTGCCGTTATACTGCGCGCCTGTTTTCCCGGCGAGATTCGCGCATGTCCCTGGCCCTGAGCACTGATGTCTTGATCGTTGGCGGCGGTATTGCCGGCCTCTGGCTAAATGCGCGCCTGCGCCGCCAGGGCTTTGCCACCCTGCTGGTGGAAAACGCCCGGCTCGGCGGCGGGCAGAGCGTGAAATCCCAGGGAATCATCCATGGCGGTGCCAAATACGCCCTGCACGGCGCACTGACCGGGGCCTCGGAGGCCATCGCCGATATGCCGCGGCGCTGGCGCGAAGCCCTGCAAGGCAGCGGCGAGCTGGATCTTGCCGGCGTGCGCCTACTCTCCGACGCCCACTATCTGTGGTCCCCCGGCAGCCTGGCCGGCAATATCACCAGTTTCTTCGCCAGCAAGGCGGTGCGCGGCCGGGTCGATCAGGTCAAGGGCGCGCAACTGCCGCCGGCCCTGCAACACCCCAAATTCAAGGGCAAGGTCTATCGCCTGGCCGAGCTGGTGCTGGATGTGCCAAGCCTGATCGAGCGCCTGGCCGAGCTGGCCGGCGATGGCCTGCTGGCCGCCGAACGCATCGCGCCGCTGCATGAGCAGGGCGAGCTGGTCGGTCTGCGGGTCGATGGCCGCGAGATTCGCGCCCAGCGCATCGTCCTCAGTGCCGGCCGCGGCAATGCCGAGCTGCTCGCGGCCCTGGGTCTGAACCAGCCCGCACAACAGCTGCGCCCACTGCATATGGTGCTGGTCAAGGGCCCGACCCTGAAACCTCTGTACGCCCATTGCCTGGGCGGCGGGCCGAAGCCGCGGGTCACCGTCACCACTCATCCGGCCGCCGACGGCGAATGGGTCTGGTACCTGGGCGGCGACCTGGCCGAAGCCGAGGGCGTGGCCCGTGACGAAGCGGCGCAGATCAAGGCTGCGCAACGTGAGCTGAGCGAGTTGCTGCCCTGGGTCGACCTGTCCGCCGCACACTGGGCCACCCTGCGGGTCGAGCGCGCCGAGCCGGCGCAGTCGGGCCTGGTCCGGCCGGACAATGCCTTTCTCGACGAACAGGGCAAGCTGCTGGTCGGCTGGCCGACTAAACTGGCATTAGCCCCGGACTTTGCCGACCGCGTGCTCGCCGCCCTGGCCCGCGATGCCATCCAGCCCGCCAGCCACCGGCCGCTGCCCGCGCTGCCGCGTCCGGCCGTCGCCCCCGCCGCCTGGGAGGAACTGTTCTAATGCACGCACTGCATAGCCTGCACAACCTGCATCGCCCGCTGGGCGCAACCGAGCTGCTGGTTTCGCCGCTGGGCCTGGGCACGGTCAAGCTCGGCCGCGACCAGGGGGTGAAATACCCCAACGGCTTCAGCATTCCCGACGATGCCGCGGCGCGGCAGCTGCTGGCCCTGGCCCATGACCTGGGCATCAACCTGATCGACACCGCCCCGGCCTATGGCACCAGCGAAACCCGCCTCGGCCCCCTGCTGCGCGGCCAGCGCCAGCAGTGGGTGATCGTCAGCAAGGTCGGTGAAGAGTTCGAAAACGGCCAGTCGCGCTTCGACTTCAGCCCCGAACACACGCGCTTCTCCGTGGAGCGCAGCCTCAATCGCCTGCAGACCGACTTTATCGACCTGGTGCTGGTCCACTCGGACGGCAACGATGTCGCCATCCTGCGCGACAGCGGGGTGTACGAAACCCTGGCCGAGCTCAAGCGCGAGGGCAAGATTCGCGCCTTCGGCCTTTCCGGCAAGACCGTGGAAGGCGGCCTGCTGGCCCTGGAGCAGGGCGATTGCGCCATGGTCACCTATAACCTGAGCGAGCAGAGCGAACTGCCGGTGCTCGACTACGCCGAGGCCCACGGCAAAGGCATCCTGATCAAGAAGGCCCTGGCCAGCGGGCATGCCCTGCAGGCCGGGGAAGACCCGGTGCGTGCCAGCTTCGAGCTGATCTTCGCCCACCCGGCGGTCAGCAGCGCGATTATCGGCACCATCAACCCCGAACACCTGACGCAAAACGTCGCCACCGCGGCGGCTGTGCTACAGGATATTGCCTAAGCTTTCACGCCTGCCCAACTATGCCAAGCTGTCCGGCCACAGCCACGCCAGCTAGGAGTTGCCATGCCGCGCGACCTGATCCGCAAGGACCCCAGCAGCTTCAAGACCCTGCAGCTGTTCGTCGAGGCCACGCCCGAGGGCCTGTGCTACCAGGGCCTGGGCAGACCGCTGAATTTCAGCCAGATGCTGGAAAAACGCCAGCCGGTGACGGTCGACGATAGCCAACGCTTTGCCGTGGAACTGGCCAACCTGGGTGTCTCGGTGCGCCTAACCCTGAGCTGGCAGGGCCGCGACTACTGGCTGCTGGTGCGCCAGCGACGCGCCGACCGCGGCGATGTGGTGCTCAAGCTGATCTCCGGCTATGTACCGGCCCACGAGCTCAATCTGCCGCTGCTCACCGCCATCCAGGAGGTGGCCGAAGAATGCCTGCTGGAAACCCCGGAAGGCTGGCTGAGCGGCCGCTTCGGCAGCACCTGGCTGCCAACCCCCTATCAGGCCAGCCTGCGTTACCGGGAAACAGCCCATTTCAACCTGAGCCCGCTGTCCGGCGCGGCGCGGCCCGTGCAATGCGGCAACCTCAAGTTGCTGGAACGGCCGCGGGCCTACGTGCACCTGCCGACCGCCTCGCTGCAACTGGTGTACGACCTGCACCTGCAACTGCCCAAGGAAATCCGCCAACCGAGCCTATTGCACGTCGATGAGCACATGGAGGATGGCCAGCTGATCGCCCGCCTCGACCGCGCGCGCCCCGACCTGTTTCTGCTGCCCCTGGTGCAGGGCCAGCCCAGCGCCGAACTCTTCACCCTCAGCCAAGGCCAGCTGCGCCCGGCCAGCACCCGCGGCCTGTGGCTGGCGGAAAGCTTCGCGCCCCAGGACGGCTGGCTGGTACGCGACGAGCGGATCAGCTGGAAGGACTGGCTTGGCCAGCAGAAGCTGCAGCCAGCCAAACGCACCGCCAAGGCCTAGGAAGCGCTGGCCTGGGAGGTATAAGCATGGCGGCTAAAAAAATGCCGCTCACTCGTTTTAAGTGAACGGCATGACCGTCAACACGGGGCAAACAGGGACGGCTAAAAACCTGCCGGGCGCGCCGGCTATTTCAGCTCGCTGGAACTCTTGCCCAGCAGCCGCCGCGCCACGATCAGTAACTGGATCTGCTGGGTGCCTTCGAAGATGTCGAGAATCTTCGAGTCGCGCGCCCACTTTTCCAGCAGTTCATCCTCGCCGTAGCCCAGAGCACCGGCCAGCTCCACACATTTGAGGGTGACCTCGTTGGCCACCCGTCCGGCCTTGGCCTTGGCGATAGACGCCTCCTTGGAGTTGGGCAGCTTGTTGTCGGCCATCCAGGCGGCTTTCAGGGTCAGCAGGCGCGCGGCTTCCCATTCGGCCTCCAGGCGATACAGGGTTGCCTCGGCATGGCTGACGCCAAGCAGCGGTGTGCGGTAATCCAGCTTGCAGACCTTATTCAGCAGCTCGCGGGTGCGATCCAGCGAGGCCTTGGCCACGCCCACCGCCATGCCGGCGACCAGCGGACGGGTGTTGTCGAAGGTCTCCATGACCCCGGCAAAACCCTTCTGCACATCGATTTCGGGGTTGCCCAGCAGGTTGGCCGCCGGTACGCGGCAGTCGCTGAAACTGATCGAGGCGGTATCCGAGGCCTTGATCCCGAGCTTCTTCTCCAGCCGCGTTACGCTCATGCCTGGGGTGCCGTGCTCGACCACAAAGGACTTGATCGCCGCTCGGCCCAGGCCCTTGTCCAGGGTGGCCCAGACCACCACGGAATCGGCACGCTCGCCAGAGGTGACAAAGATCTTCTCGCCGTTAAGCACGTAGTGATCGCCATCCTTGATCGCCGTGGTGCGAATCGCCGCCGAGTCCGAGCCGCAGCCCGGTTCGGTAATCGCCATGGCCGCCCAGGTGCCGCCGAAGCGCGCCAGCTGTTCGTCATTGGCCACCGCGGCGATGGCCGCATTGCCCAGGCCCTGGCGCGGCATGGCCAGGAGCAGGCCGACATCGCCCCAGCACAGCTCCATCACCCCCAGCAGTGCGGACATATTGCCGCCGTTCTTCACCCCCTCCTGCTGCTCGCGGGCCGCACCACGCTTGCTTGCCGAGGTGGCACCGATGGCGTCCGGGGAGCCGGCGTTCATGCCGTCGAGCAGGGCCGCGAGCAGATCCAGCTCCTTGGGGTAGGCATGCTCGGCCTTGTCGTACTTGCGCGAAATCGGTCGGAAATAATTCTCCGCCACCTGATGGGCCTGGTTGACCAGGCCCTGGAATTTCTTTGGGGTTTCCAGATTCATGCGTTGTGCCCCTTCAAAGTTGCAGGCCGCCGGCCATGACTGCCAGCGCTCTCAGATCGCGGTACCAGCGCTCGACTGGATGTTCTTTGGTGAAGCCGTGGCCGCCGAGCAGCTGCACGGCATCGGTGCCGATCTTCATCGCCTTTTCGCTGCACAGCAGGCGCGCCAGATAGGCCTCGCGCTGGAACGCCAGGCCCTGTTCGGCACGGGCACAGGCACGCCAGACCATCAGACGCATGGCGTCCACTTCCACCGCCATATCCGCGACCATAAAGGCCACACCCTGGCGATGGCTGATCGGCTCGCCGAAGGCCACCCGCTCGTTGCAATAGGGAATCACGTAGTCCAGGGCCGCCTGGGCCGTGCCGACGGCCAGGGCACACCAGGCCAGCGAAGCGTGATCGACAAAGCTCTGGTAGTCGAACCCCTCGCCCGCCAGGCGCGCCTCCTGCGCCACCTTGACCTTGTTCAGGCGGATACGCGCGGTGCTGCCGGCTTTCAGACCCATGGCCGGCTGCGGGCTGCGCTGCAGCCCCTTGGCCCCGGCCTCGACGATAAACAACCCGGGGCCATCGGCGGCCTGGGCCGCGACGATCAACTGACTGGCATCCAGGCCGCGCAGCACCAGGCACTTCTCGCCACTGAGCACATAGTGTTTGCCGCGCTTGTGCGCGCGGGTCTGCAACTGCTGCGGGTCGAATAACGGCGTGGGTTCATTGACCGCAATGGCCATCACCGGGGCCGGCTCATCGGCGACAAAGGCCGGCAGCCAACGCGCCTGCTGTGCGGCATCGCCCCAACGGCGGATGCAGTTGGCCGCCGACAGCGGCACCAGCAGCGCCGCGGCCAGGGACAGGTCGCCCTTGCCCAGGGCCTCGGCGATCAGGGCATTGCTCAGGGTGGTACGCTCCCCGGCCATGCCGCCCTGGGCCTCGCTCACCGCGTAATGGGTCAGCCCCAGCTCATGGGCCTGATTTAGCAACGCGGCGGGCAGCGCCGCCTGGGCATCGGCATCATGGGCCAGGGGCCGCAGTATTTCGCTGGCGAAGGCTTCGAGCATCTCCACCAGCATCTGCTGCTCGTCGGACAGCGACAGGTCGAACAGGCTATCCGGAGCAACCGGCCGCGGCGTACTGCCCGCTTTACCGGTACGTTGCGCGGCGGCGCGAAAACTCGCGCGGCTACCGCTGTAGATAAGTTTCTCGACGGGCTTGCGCAGTTTCAGACGATCCGGCCAGTCGGCCTGGGCGAATCGATTCAACATGGCCAGGGCACGGCCCTGGATATCGGCAGTCATGACATCTCGCTCCATACGGGGGATGCCACGATAATGCGCGCCGGCACAGCGAGCGGCTATGACCGCCGCGCCACCTGGCTACGGCAGCAAAGCCAGCAGAGCAATCAGTCGAACAGCGTTTTGAACAGCGGCAGCAGCAGCCGATTACCGTATTCACTGAGGTGATCGTCATCGTAGTACAGCGGCTTGCCATCACGGCTGCCATAACAGCGCTGTTCATCGCAGAGGTAGGGCAGCGGGTCGAGGATCTGCGCGCCGCACTGCTCGCGGGCCTGATCCTGCACGCCCCAGACAAAGGCATTGCGCTGGTGATAGGCCTCGAGGCTGATGGACGGCTCGCGGGATTTGCCGAGCAGCAGCGCCCGTCCCATGGCCAGCGGCACATTGATGCCCATTTCCGGGAGCGGGCGCATCAGGTACAGGGGCCGAATGGCCGTGAGGCGACACGCCGTGGCCACATACTCCTGACGAAACTCCTCCAGGAACTCGGGCGTGGTTTCCTCGTGCTTCTGCGAGAAATACACCCCGGGGCTGCCCAGGGGCTGTTCCTCATCCGGGTCAAGCCCGCCCCATACATGGAACGAGGTTCGCTCCACACGCAGCATCGGCACACCCGGATACAGTGACTCCTGCTCGGCGATCATCCACTGGTTGAGCTGCAGGCAGCCCGTGCGCTCAGGATCGATATCCTTCGCCCCTGTGATCATCAGGCACCCCGGCAGGCCGCGAAAGAACAGGCCATCCTGCGCGTTCGGCAGGCTGTCGACGATGGCCGTGACTAGCGTATCGGCGTGACTGTCGCCCAGCAGTAACAGGCGGACCCGCTCACCGCCGTAGAGACAGGGCTCGCCCGAATCCAGGCATTCCTTCTGGCGCGGATTGCGGTTCTGTCGCTGCGCCTCCAGCTCGATAACCGCCGCGGACAAGCGCTCGGGCACCCCGGTCTTGCGCACCAGCTGGCCCATCAGCGCCACCAGCAGCAGGCTGCAGCACAGCACCAGCACCTCCCGCCGCGGTGCCCAGACGCGTCCGCCCTTGCGCACCGGCTCCTCGATCAGCACGTAGGAGAGATGCCCAAGCAGCACACTCAGCAACACACCCGCCACCAGCCATTGCGGCTGCTCCAGCAGCCCCATATAGGCCAACCCCACCACCAGCGGCCAGTGCCACAGATAGATCGAGTACGAGCGACTGCCCAGCCATTGCACCAGGACCGTGCCGCTCAGCCACGAGCGCTCGCGGCCCGCCAGTAGCACGAGGCAGGTGCCGCCGACCGGCAACAGCGCCAGCCAGCCCGGCCAGAGCGCCTGCGCATCGACCAGCAGAACGGTCGCGACGATCATCGCGAAACCTGACCACTCGGCCGCCCTGGCAACGGCGGCACTTGGGCGGAAGCGCTGGGCAAGGAAAAACAGCAAGCCGCCGGCCGCCATCTCCCAGGCCCGCGCCTGTAGCTGATAGAAGGCCCGGTCCGGCTCATTCAGGGTCCAGACCAGACACACCAGCCATGAGGCGACAAACAGCGTGGCCAGGGCGATAAAGGCCGCGCGGCGACCCGGGAACAGCTTCCACACCAGCAGCAGCAACACCGGCAACAGCATGTAGAACTGCCATTCCACCGACAGCGACCAGGTATGCAGCAACCACTTCTCATGGGAGGCCGCGTCGAAGTAGCCCGACTCCTTGAAGTAGCGGATGTTGGACATAAACAGCAGGCTGTCGCGTACATGCCGGCCCAGCTGCTGGTATTCGTCCAACATCAGCACAAACCAGCCCACGGCCAGCACCACCAGGCATACCACCAGCAAGGCCGGGAAAATCCGCCGGGCCCTGGCCAGGTAAAAGCGCCACAGGTAAAAGCGCCGGTTTTCCAGGCCCACGAAGACCAGCGAGGTCATCAGAAAGCCGGAAATGACGAAGAACACATCGACGCCAGCAAAGCCGCCAACCAGGCCCGGCACGGCAAAGTGATAAAGCACCACGGCCATTACGGCCCAGGCTCTCAAACCATTGATGTCGCTACGAAAGCCAGTGTTCATGCAGGACTTGCCCCTTGGCCTGGGCTGCCTGCGGGCCGAAGCCCGCCGAGCGATTAGGGATAAAAAGGCAAGTACCCGCCGAAGCAGCCAGTCTGTGGGTATGGGTCAAGACGCAGGGCGGCTGGGGTGCAGCAGCGCCCTGCCATGCAGTCGCGCACCCGCAGAGGTGGGTGCGCAGAGACATCATCGGGAGCGGTCGCGAATCTTTTCGACTATGGCCGTGGTCGAGCTGTTTTCCACCAGCCCCAGCACCCGCACTTCGCCGCCGTAGGCGGTGACGATTTCGGCCCCGACCACCTGCTCCAGGCCGTAGTCGCCGCCCTTGACCAGCACATCCGGCTTGACCGCGCGCAGCAGATTTTCCGGGGTGTCTTCGCTGAAACTCACCACCCAGTCCACCGCGCCGAGACCGGCCAGCACCGCCATGCGCCGGTCGACCGAGTTGATCGGCCGCCCCGGCCCCTTCAACCGGCTGACCGAGGCGTCGTCGTTGACCGCCAGCACCAGACGGTCGCCTTGAGCCCGGGCCTGCTCCAGATAGGTCACGTGACCGGCATGCAGAATGTCGAAGCAGCCATTGGTGAAAACGATCTTCTCGCCATGGGCGCGGGCATCCTCGATGGCCAGCAGCAGTTGCTCCAGGCCCAGCACCCCACGCTCGGAACCGGCTTCGCGCTGAATCGCGCGGCGCAGCTCCGGTGCGCTGATGGCCGCGGTACCGAGCTTGCCGACCACGATGCCGGCCGCCAGGTTGGCCAGGGCCACCGCCTGCGGCAGTTCTTCGCCCGCCGCCAGGCTGGCGGCCAGGGTGGAAATCACCGTATCGCCGGCACCGGTGACGTCGAACACCTCACGGGCCCGGGCCGGCAGATGCAGCGCTGGCTGTTGCGGACGCAGCAGGGTCATGCCGTGTTCGCCGCGGGTCACCAGCAGCGCACCGAGCTCCAGCGCGGTCATCAGCGCCGCGCCCTTGGCCACCAGCTCGGCTTCATCGCGGCAATGCCCGACTATGGTTTCGAACTCGTGCAGGTTCGGGGTAATCAGGCTGGCTCCGCGGTAAATCGAGAAGTCCTTGCCCTTGGGGTCGGCCAGCACCGCAATGCCCTTGTCACGCGCCAGTTGCACCAGGGCCTGGTGGTTCTGCAGCGCGCCCTTGCCGTAATCGGACAGCACCAGCACCTTGATGCCGTCCAGCAGCGCCTCGACGCTGGCGGCCATGGCCGCGCTGTCGGTATTGAAGGGCTCCTCGAAATCCATACGCAGCAATTGCTGATGGCGGCTCATGACCCGCAACTTGACGATGGTCGGCTGGTTCTCGATGGACTGGAAGTGGGTCCTGACCCCCACGGCCTGCAGGCTGTTGCTCAGGCTCGTCGCCGCTTCATCGCGACCGGTCACGCCCACCAGCACGGCTGGCGCGCCCAGGGCGGCGATGTTCAGCGCGACGTTGGCGGCACCGCCCGGACGGTCCTCGATCTGCTCAACCTTGACCACCGGCACCGGCGCTTCCGGGGAGATCCGCGAAGTGCCGCCATGCCAGTAACGATCGAGCATGACATCGCCCACCACCAGCACGCTGGCCTGGTCGAAACGCGGCATGGACAATTTCATAAACACCCCGAAAGCAGCAGAAAATCTGCGCAAATCATAACATTGGTCACACCCGCCAAGCCCCCGGCAGCCACCGGCCACACAAGCCCGCGGACATTCAGGTCGCCGACTCAGGGAGCGGCTGCAGCGCATCGACAAAGTCCTTCTCGTGCAGGCGCGCGTAATAGCCATTGAGCGCCAGCAGCTCGGCATGGGTGCCGCGCTCGACGATCCGCCCCTTGTCCATCACCAGAATCAGGTCGGACTTCTCGATGGTGCTGAGGCGGTGGGCAATCACCAGAGTGGTACGCCCTTTCATCACTTCGTCCAGCGCGCCCTGGATATGCCGCTCGGACTCGGTATCGAGGGCCGAGGTGGCCTCGTCCAGAATCAATAGCGGCGCATCCTTGAGCAGGGCCCGCGCGATCGCCAGGCGCTGACGCTGGCCGCCGGACAGCAGCACGCCGTTTTCGCCCACCAGGGTGGCGTAGCCCTGCGGCATCTGTTCGATAAACTCGGCGGCGTAGGCCAGCTCCGAGGCCTTGCGCACATCGTCAAGCGGCGCGCCCGCCAGGTCGCCGTAGGCGATATTGTTGGCCACCGTATCGTTGAACAGGGTCACATGCTGGGTGACCAGGGCGATATGCCGCCGCAGGTCGCGCAATGTGTAGTCTTCGACATCCACCCCGTCGAGCAGGATCTGTCCCTGATCGTGGTGGTAGAAACGCGGAATCAGGTTGGCCAGGGTCGACTTGCCGCTGCCGGAGCGGCCGACCAGCGCCACCATCTGCCCGGGCTCGGCAACGAAGCTGATGTCGTCCAGTACCGGTTTGTCGGTGCCCTCGTACTGGAAGCTCAGGTTGACCACTTCCAGCCGCCCACTGACGCGTTCGCGCTCCTGGGTGCCGCGATCGATCTCCGGAGCTTCGTCGAGCTGCTCGAAAATGCTTTCGGCACCGGCAATGCCCTTCTGCACCGTGGAGCTGACCTCGGACAACTGCCGGATCGGCTTGGGCAACAGCCCCGCCAGGGTGATATAGGCCACCAGATCGCCGGCCGAGGCATCCCCGCGCAGCAGCAATACCAGGAACATCAACACCGCCATGGCGCTGTAGATGACCAGCTGAAGACTCGGGGTATAGACCGCGTTGGTCTTCACCATTTTCAGCTGCTTTTGCCGGTTCTCGGTGCTGGCATCGCAGAAACGCTGCTGCTCGTAGTCTTCGCCGCCAAAGCTGCGCACCACCCGGTAACCGTGAATGGTTTCGGAGGCGACATGGGTCACGTCGCCCATCGCCAGCTGAATCTTCTTGCTCTGCTTGCGAAA
>JBFJZW010000086.1:0-15534 GCA_041621875.1 Pseudomonas sp.
ATCAAGGGTAATGAGGGTGCCCGGACCCTCTTTGAAGCTGTGCAATACGCGCAGCGGGACGTTGTACTTGCCGGCGAATTCCACCGAGCGGATTTGCAGCACCTTGGAACCCAGGCTGGCCATTTCCAGCATTTCTTCGAAGGTGATCTTCTCCAGACGCTGAGCCTGGGGCACCACACGCGGGTCGGTGGTATAGACGCCATCGACATCGGTGTAGATCTGGCACTCATCGGCCTTCAACGCCGCCGCCAGGGCCACGCCCGTGGTGTCGGAGCCGCCACGTCCAAGCGTGGTGATATTGCCGTGCTCGTCCACGCCCTGGAAACCGGCGACCACCACCACCCGGCCGGCCTTGAGGTCGGCGCGCAGCTTCTGGTCATCGATCTGCAGGATGCGCGCCTTGTTGTGCGCACTGTCGGTGAGGATGCGCACCTGATTGCCGGTGTAAGACACCGCCGGCACGCCGCGGCGAATCAGGGCCATGGTCAACAGGGCAATGGTCACCTGTTCACCGGTGGACAACATCACGTCGAGCTCACGCGGTACCGGCTGATCATCGCTGGCCTGCTTGGCCAGCTCGATCAGGCGATTGGTTTCACCGCTCATGGCGGAAACCACGACCACGATGTCATCGCCGTTTTCGCGGAACTTCTTCACCTTGTCGGCCACCTGCTGAATCCGCTCAACGGTGCCGACGGAGGTGCCGCCAAATTTCTGTACGATCAAAGCCATTTCAAAGCCGCCTCAGCCCGTGAAGGGCGCCCATTAAACATACAACTCGATTGACTGCCAAGGGCCGCCGGGCGTAATGCCGCCCCGCCGCGTCCCCCGGCCGGCCACGGTGCTTACAGACCCTGCTCGACGAAACGCGCGGCCAGCGCCAAGGCGCTATCCAGTGCGTCGGCATCGGTGCCGCCGCCCTGGGCCATATCCGGGCGACCACCGCCCTTGCCGCCAACAGCCGCAGCCGCTTGCTTCATCAACTCGCCGGCTTTCAGCTTGGCGGTCAGGTCCTGGGTCACGCCGGCCACCAGCACGACCTTGTCGTCCTGCACGCCGCCGAGCAGGATCACCGCACTGCCGAGTTTGTTCTTCAACTGATCGACCATGGCCAGCAGTGCCTTGCCGTCCAGACCATCGAGGCGCGCGCTGAGCACCTTGATGCCCTTGACCTCGACAGCCGAGCCGGCCAGGTCATTGCCCGCCGCGCTGGCGGCCTTGGCCTTGAGCTGCTCCAGCTCCTTTTCCAGCTGACGGTTGCGCTCCAGCACCCCGGCGAGCTTGTCCAGCAGATTGTCGCGGCTGCCCTTGACCAGCGCAGCCGCTTCTTTCAACTGTTCTTCGGCACCATTCAGGTAAGCGAAGGCCGCGGCACCGGTGACCGCCTCGATACGCCGCACGCCTGCTGCTACACCGCCTTCGCTGGTGATCTTGAACAGACCGATATCGCCGGTACGCTTGACGTGGGTACCGCCGCACAGCTCGACGGAGAAATCGCCGCCCATGCTCAGCACGCGCACCTGATCGCCGTATTTCTCACCGAACAGCGCCATGGCACCTTTGGCCTTGGCGGTTTCGATATCGGTTTCCAGGGTTTCCACTTCAGTGTTGCCGCGCACTTCGCGGTTGACGATGCTTTCCAGCTCTTTCAGCTGCGCCGGAGTGATCGCCTCGAAGTGGCTGAAGTCGAAGCGCAGACGCTGACTGTCGACCAGCGAGCCCTTCTGGGTCACGTGCTCACCCACTACCTGGCGCAGCGCGGCGTGCAACAAATGGGTGGCCGAGTGGTTGAGCGCAGTGGCCTGACGCACGCCGGCGTCGACCTCGGCCTTGACCGAAGCCCCAACGCTCAAGCCGCCCTTGGCCACGATACCGTGATGCAGGAAGGCACCGCCGGCCTTGGTGGTGTCGCGCACATCGAAACGCACGCCTGCACCTTCAAGGAAACCGCAGTCGCCGACCTGGCCGCCGGACTCGGCGTAGAACGGCGTCTGGTCGAGGACCACCACGCCCTCCTCGCCTTCTTTCAGGCTGTCCACCGCCTGGCCAGCGGCGAATAGCGCGACGATCTTGCCGCTGCCGCTGGTGCCCTGGTAACCGAGGAACCTGGTGTCGCTGTCGACCTTGACCAAAGCGTTGTAGTCCATGCCGAAGGCGCTGGCGGAGCGGGCGCGCTTGCGCTGCTCTTCCATTTCGCGCTCGAAGCCGGCTTCGTCGAGGGTCAACTCGCGCTCACGGGCGATATCGCCGGTCAGGTCCATGGGGAAGCCGTAGGTGTCGTACAGCTTGAAGATTACCTCGCCGGGAATGACGCTGCCCTTGAGCTCGACCAGATCCTGCTCGAGGATCTTCAGGCCCTGTTCCAGGGTCTTGGCGAATTGCTCTTCCTCGGTTTTCAGCACGCGCTCGATATGCGCCTGCTGCTGTTTGAGTTCCGGGAAGGCGTCGCCCATTTCGGCCACCAGGGCGGCGACGATCTGATAGAAGAAGCTGCCCTTGGCCCCCAGCTTGTTGCCGTGCCGGCAGGCGCGCCGGACGATGCGGCGCAGCACGTAGCCGCGACCCTCGTTGGACGGGGTGACGCCGTCGGCGATCAGGAAGCCGCAGGAACGGATATGGTCAGCCACCACCTTCAGCGACGCCTGACCTTCGTTGGCGCAACCAATGGCTTTGGCCGCGGCATCCAGCAGGCTCTGGAACAGGTCGATCTCGTAGTTCGAGTTGACGTGCTGCAACACCGCACTGATGCGCTCCAGGCCCATGCCGGTGTCCACGCTCGGTGCCGGCAGCGGGTGCAGCACGCCATCGGCAGTCCGATTGAACTGCATAAAGACGTTGTTCCAGATCTCGATATAGCGGTCGCCATCTTCCTCGGGCGAACCGGGCGGGCCGCCCCAGATATGCTCGCCGTGGTCGAAGAAAATTTCGGTGCAGGGGCCGCACGGGCCGGTGTCGCCCATGGTCCAGAAGTTGTCGGAGGCGTAAGGCGCGCCCTTGTTGTCGCCGATACGGATCATCCGCTCGGCCGGCACGCCGACTTCCTTGGTCCAGATATCGTAGGCCTCGTCGTCGGTGGCGTAGACGGTGACCCAGAGTTTGTCCTTGGGCAGCTTCAGCCAGTTGTCGCCGGTGAGGAACTCCCAGGCGAAGTGGATGGCGTCGCGCTTGAAATAGTCGCCGAAGCTGAAGTTACCCAGCATTTCGAAGAAGGTGTGGTGGCGCGCGGTATAGCCGACGTTTTCCAGGTCGTTGTGCTTGCCGCCGGCGCGCACGCATTTCTGGCTGGTCGCGGCACGGGTGTAGGCGCGCTTTTCCAGGCCGAGGAAGCAGTCCTTGAACTGGTTCATCCCGGCATTGGTGAACAGCAGCGTCGGGTCATTGCCCGGAATCAGGGAGCTGGAAGCGACACGGGTGTGCCCCTTCTCTTCGAAGAAGCTGAGGAAGGCTTCACGGATTTCTGCGCTTTTCATAGGATCATCCACGGAAACAGGCGGCCACGGCAAAGCCGGCAAAGGGCCGCATTATATCGGGCCTGTAGCATCGGTACAGCGTGTTTATCAATAGATAGCGGCCATAACGCCGCACCGGGCGAAAAACCACGAAGCCTAGACGGGGTCGGACCGCGTAGGCTAGCGGAAGCAGGCCCGCCCTTTGCCGCGACACCATTCATGCCGCCGCATCACCCGCAACAGTATCCACGGGGCGGCCATGATGGGTTATGCCGCACATCTACGGATGCCCAGCCGAATCTCTGATTGGCGGCTAACCCATCCTACAGGACTGTGGACAGGCTCCACCCTGCCCCCTCATCAGCCACGGGCAAAATCGGCGAACGCCTGAATCACCTGTTCGATATCGTCGGCACTGACATCCAAATGGGTAACCATGCGCAGACGCGGCGCGGCCGAGAGGCTGATCCCGCGCGCGGCGCAGAAGGCCTTCAACGCACCGGCCCGCTCGCCGATCTGCACATAGACCATATTGCTCTGCACCGGCTCGACCCCATAACCCAGCTCACTCAGGGCGGCACCCAGCCGTCCGGCATTGGCGTGATCCTCGGCCAGACGCGCCACCTGGTGCTCCAGGGCATACAACCCGGCGGCAGCCAGCACGCCGGCCTGGCGCATGCCGCCGCCGACCATCTTGCGCAGCCGCCGCGCCTTGCCGATCAGTTCCGGGCTGCCACAGAGCACCGAGCCCACCGGCGCGCCAAGGCCCTTGGACAGACAGACCGAGACCGAATCGAAATGCTGAGTAATCTGCCTGGCCGGCACATTCAGTTTGACCGCAGCGTTGTACAAACGCGCGCCATCCAGATGCAGGGCCAGGCCATGCTTGAGGGTCAGCGCACGGGCGGCGGCCAGGTAGTCGAGCGGCAGCACCTTGCCCTGCATGGTGTTTTCCAGCGCCAACAGGCGGGTGCGGGCGAAGTGGAAGTCATCCTGCTTGATCGCCGCCTCGACCTTATCGAGAGCCAGCGAACCATCGGCCTCGCCCTCGATGGGTTGCGGCTGGATCGAGCCGAGCACCGCCGCGCCGCCGCCTTCGTATTTATAGGTATGGGCCTGCTGGCCAACGATATATTCGTCGCCACGCGCGCAATGGGCCATCAGCCCGAGCAGGTTGCTCATGGTGCCGGTGGGCACGAACAAGGCGCAGGCAAACCCCAGTTCAGAGGCCAGGTGCTGCTCCAGGCGGTTGACCGTGGGGTCTTCGCCATACACGTCATCACCCAGTTCGGCGGCCAGCATGGCCTCGCGCATGCCCGCGGTAGGTTGGGTGACGGTGTCGCTGCGCAGATCGATAACGGCCATGGCGGGTTTTCCTTAACATTGCGAAAAGCCCGATGCTAAAGCGCCGCGGATCAGCGAACAAGGTACAGATCAGGCGATAAAGCGCAGGACAGCTGCGTAGGGTGGATGACGCCTTTTTCATCCACCTGGCGTGCATCAATTGGTGGATGGATAAAGCGCCATCCACCCTACGGGCTCAAGCCAGCTGCACGTCTTCGGCCGGCACGATCAGAATGCCGGCACGCAAGCCGTTCTTCACCTTGGGGTTGGGGAAGATGATCCGTGCTCCGGCCTCATTCACCACCCAGCGGGTGTCGGCCAGGTCCTCGGCGAGCAGGTAGCCGACCGGCAATTCGCTGAAATTCTCGATATCCGCCGGCAGGTGCAGCTTGAATGCATCGCTGTGCTTGATGACCTCGCGGGCCACGGCGAACAGCTTCAAATCGCCCAGGCCATCGCCGGCGGCCTCGGCCTCGCGCCCTTCGATCAGGCCCTGCAGGTGCCGCTCCAGCAGGTCCAGATTGACCAGCTCGTTCTGCCCGAAGGGGCGCGCCTTGCCCAGTTCCAGGGTGAAGGCCTCGGCCCCCAGCTGCGCATAGGTGTAGGCGCTGAAGGTGATCGAACTCTTGTTGTGCAGCAGCACCGCCTCGATCCCCGCCGCACTCAGGCGTGCCAACTCGCGCTGGCTACGCGGCCGGCCTTCCTGGTAGGGATAGAGGGCGAACTGCTCGATCTTCGACGCGCGAATAGCCGTGTGCAGGTCGTAGTGCAGGCGGGAGCGCTGCGCCTTGCCGAAGAAGGTCGCCGCCAGATGCTCCAGGTCGCAGGCGCGCAGGGCCTCGGGCCCGGTGTGCTGGTCGTGGCGACCATTGAACAGGCGGTTGATGTCATGCTCGACATAGCGCTCGCCGCGGCGCATGGCCTCGGGATTGCCGAACAGAAAGAGAATGCGCGCCCGCGGCTTCAACTCGTTGCGGGCAATGCCGCGCAGCAGGCGGTCGAGCAATTCGATGGGGGCGGTTTCATTGCCATGGATACCGGCCGAGAGCAGCAGGTCCTGGCCATTGTCGCTGGCCACCGGCGGCGTAACCTCCAGCGCGCCCTCGGCCAGCCAGCGCAGGCGCGTGCCCTCGGGGGTCAGCTGAATTTTCGCTGCCGGCTCATGGCCGGCCAGGGTCAGTTCAAGCAGTTTGCCGAGGGCAAGCATGGGCGGTTCCTCAATCGTGATTGCAGTCAGGGCCGTGCACGTGATCGTCGTCTTCCCCCAGACCAGCGGCTTCCATCTCCAGCTCCAGGCTGACCAGGTTGGTGGCCAGCGGGCGCAGCAACAGGTTGGCGTATTCGCTAGCGCCCTCCTCCACATCCACACCGATCATCAACTGGTTGTTGCCAACCTGCTGGAACCAGATTTCCTGGCCCTGCCAGATCACGGCAAAACGCGTACAGGAGGTTTCCAGCTGGGTGCCGTCGGTGTCTTCGAGGATCAGTTGCAGGGCGTCGCTCATAAAATCTCCACAGGTTTGGACGTAGGGTGGATCGCGCTTTATCGACCCACCATGGCGAGAGAATGGTGGATGTAAAAAGCGACATCCACCCTACGACCGTGCCACTTAGGCTAATTGAAAGGGATAAACCGCGCCCAGTTTAAGGATCTGGGTCAGTTCGTCCAAGGCCGTGCGGCACTCGTTAAGCAATTGTGGATCAGCCAGGTCGTTTTCGCTCAGGCGATCGCGGTAGTGCTTGTCGACCCAGAGGCTCAGGCTGTCGTGCAGAGTCGGGGTCATGATCACGCCCTGATTGACCGCCGCCAGCTCCTGCTCCTTGAGCGCCACGCGCAAGCGCAGGCAGGCCGGGCCGCCGCCGTTCTGCATGCTCTGCTTGAGGTCGAACACCTTGACCTCGCGGATCGGCCCACTGCCAGCCGTAAGCTGCTGCAGGTAGTTCCATACATTGCTGTTGTTGCGACACTCTTCCGGCACGATCAGCAGCATGCCGCCATCGGCGCGGCTCAGCAGCTGACTGTTGAACAGGTAGGAGCGCACCGCATCCTCCACCGTCACCGCTTCGCGCGGCACGCACACGGACTGGAAGTTGCCGCCGCGGCGGGCGAGTTTGGCACTCAGCTCGGCCAGCACCTTGTCGGTGTCGAGGAAGGCGTCCTGATGATGAAACAACACCTCGCCATTGCCGACGGCGATCACATCGTTATGGAACACGCCCTGATCGATCACATCCGGGGTTTGCTGGGCGTAGACCACACCCTCCTCGCTCAGGCCATGCAGGCGGGCGACCGCCTGCGAGGCTTCCAGGGTCTGCCGCGCCGGGTAGCGCCCCGGCTGCGGGAAGCGGCTGTCGAAGGCGCTGCGGCCGAATACGAAGAACTCCACCCCGGCATCGCCATAGCCCTTGCAGAAGCGCGTGTGGTTGGCCGCGCCCTCATCGCCGAACTGGGCCACCGCCGGCAGCGCGGCGTGGTGGGCGAAGTGCTGCTCGCTGGCGAACATCGCGGCGAGCACGCGGCTGGTGGTCGGGTGTTCGATGGAGCGGTGGAACTTGCAGTTGAGGTTGGCCGCGGTGAAGTGCACGCGACCATCGGCCGTATCGGCACTGGGACTGACGGTGCAGGCGTTGGCGGTCCACATGCTGGAGGCCGAACAGCTGGCCACCAGCAGCGGCATGGCCTCTTTCGCCGCCTTCTGAATCACCTGGGCGTCGGTGCCGGTAAAGCCCAGGCTGCGCAGCACGGCGACATTGGGCCGTTCCTGCGGGGCCAGCACGCCCTGCTTGAAGCCCATGTCCATCAGCGCCTTCATCTTGGCCAGGCCCTGCTTGGCCGCCTCTTTCGGGCTGGACGCCACCTGGCTGTTGCTCTGCGAGGCGACGTTGCCATAGGACAGGCCGCCGTAGTTGTGGGTCGGCCCGACCAGGCCATCGAAATTCACTTCAAATGCAGTCGCGTTGGATGCGTGGCTCACAGGCTTACTCCGGGAGTCAGGGTGGCAGGCAGGCTCAGGCTTTCGACTTCCAGCGAGGCCACCGGGTAGGCGCAGTAATCCGCCGCGTAATAGGCACTGGCGCGATGGTTGCCGGAGGCCCCCACGCCGCCGAAGGGCGCGCTGCTGGCGGCACCGGTCAGTTGCTTGTTCCAGTTGACGATGCCGGCGCGGCTTTGCAGCCAGAACTCGTCATAACGCGCCCTGGAGTCGGACAGCAAACCGGCGGCCAGGCCGTACTGGGTGCTGTTGGCCTCGGCGATGGCCGCCGCGAAATCGGCATAGCGAATCACCTGCAGCAGCGGGCCGAAAAACTCCTCATCCGCGCGCTCGGTCACGGCCGTGACGTCAATGATGCCAGGAGTCAGCAGCGCGGCGTTCGGCTCGGGTTGGGTCATCGCCAGCAATGCGCTGCCCCCCCGGGCCAGCAACTGGGCCTGCGCCTGAATCAACTGCTGGGCCGCGGCCAGGGAAATCACCGAGCCCATAAAGGGCGCGGGCTGCTCATCGAAACGACCGACCCGAATCTGCCCGGCAACTTGCACCAGGCGCGCCAGCAGGGCATCACCCCACGCGCCCTGGGGCACCAGCAGGCGACGGGCGCAGGTACAACGCTGGCCGGCGCTGATAAAGGCCGACTGGACGATGGTGTAGACCGCGGCGTCGATATTCTCGACCTGATCGACGATCAGCGGGTTGTTACCGCCCATCTCCAGGGCCAGGATCTTCTCCGGGCGACCGGCGAACTGATTGTGCAGCAGGTTGCCGGTGCGGCTCGAACCGGTGAAAAACAGGCCATCGATGCCCGGATTGGCGGCCAGGGCCACGCCGGTTTCCCGCGCGCCCTGCACCAGGTTGAGCACGCCCGCCGGCAGGCCGGCGTCGATCCAGCACTTGAGCGTCAACTCGGCGACTTTCGGGGTCAGCTCGCTGGGCTTGAACACCACGCAATTGCCCGCCAGCAGCGCCGGCACGATATGGCCGTTGGGCAGGTGGCCGGGGAAGTTGTAGGGGCCGAACACCGCCACCACACCATGGGGCTTGTGCCGCAGCACGGCGGTGGCGTCGGCCAGGGGGCCGCTCTTCTCGCCGGTGCGCTCGCGGTAGCTCTGGATGGAGATGGCCACCTTGGCCGCCATGCTGGCGACTTCGGTGGCGGTTTCCCACAGCGGCTTGCCGGTTTCCTCGCCGATGCAGTGGGCGAGCGCCTCGCTCTGGCTTTTCAGGCGGGCGGCAAACTGCTCGAGTACGGCGATGCGCTCATCCAGCGAACGCGAGGCCCAGGCCGGGAACGCGGCACGGGCGGCCTGCACGGCGGCCTCGACCTGCGCGGCGCTGGCAGCCTGACCGTGCCAGATCACCGCCTGGCTCACCGGGTTCAGCGATTGCAGCGGTTCGCCCAGGCCTGCATGCCAGGCACCGGCGATGTAATGAGTGCTCATCTTGTTTTATCACTCCCAGCAAGGTGTGGGCCCGGCCAGGTACCGGGCAGCTACTACAGCGAGGCGCGCATTGAGGTCGCGCCAGGCTCGGAATCAGCCGCGGGCGGACAGCGGCACGGCGCGCACCTGGTCGCCCGCCGACAACTGCAGGCGCTTGGCGGTCTGCGCATCGACCACCAGGCTGCCGGCGGCCAGACGCGCCGGCGCGGCGGTGATGCGGCAGCCTTCGCGCTTGCGGTTGTGGATCAGGTAGGCGGTGGCGTCATCGCCGGGGGTGCCAATGGCCAGGATCAGCGCCTGGCTGTCGCGCACGGCGCGGATCTTCGCGGTTTCCGCCTCGATGGCCGGGCCGGCGTCGAAGATATCGACATAGCCCTGGTAGCTGAACCCCTCGCCCTTGAGCATGGCCAGGGCCGGCTCGGTGTCGGGGTGGACGCGGCCGATGATGTTGCGCGCATCCTCCGAGAGAAAGCAGGTATAGAGCGGAAACTTGGGCATCAGCTCGGCGAGAAAGGCCTTGTTGCCGACGCCGGTAAGGTAGTCGGCCTGGCTGAACTCCATCTTGAAGAAGTGCCGGCCGAGGCTTTCCCAGAATGGCGAGCGGCCATTGTCGTCGGACATGCCGCGCATCTCGGCGATCACCTTGTCGCCAAACAACTCGCGGAACTCGGCGATAAACAGCAGGCGCGCCTTGGACAGCAAACGGCCGTTGAGGCCGCTGCGGTGATCGGCACGCAGGAACAGCGAGCACAGTTCGGAGTTGCCAGTCAGGTCGTTGGCCATAAACAGAGTGGGAATCTGCCGATGGATATTCAGCTCCTTGGAGGCGCTGACGGTCAGACCGAGCCGGTAGTTGTACCAGGGCTCGCGCAGGCCCACGGCCCCCGCCACCGCGGAGATACCGACCACTTCGCCGGCATCGTTCTCGAGCACGAACAGGTAGTCGGCATCGGCGCGCTCGGCGCAGCCCTGGAAGGTTTTTTCCGCCCAGGCCACCCGGTGCGCCAGGCGCGCTTCGTTGGCCGGCAGGGTGGTCAGGCCGGCGCCGGTGCTGCGGGCCAGGTCGAGCAAGGCCGGAAGATCGGCGCTACATACGGGACGAACGATCATGCACTCACTCCTTAAACCGCCACCAGGCGTACGCTGACGCCTTCGCCGACGCCCAGGGCTTCGGCGGCTGCAAAACTCAGGGTCACCGGCTTGCCCGGCACCCAGTCGAGGTCCGCGACTATGGCGCGAAAATCCTGCAACTGGCCGTTGCTGACCAGGTAGGGCCGACCACCCTTCACCGGCTCGCCAATGCGCACCGGCACCACGCGGCTCTGGGCGATGGAGCGAATGCCCGAGGTGCGCGCGTGCAGGGTCGGGCCGCCGTCGAAGATGTCGATGTAGTGGTCGGTCTCGAAACCCTCGCGCATCAGGATGTCGAAGCTGATCTGCGCCCGCGGATGCACCTGGCCCATGGCCTCCTGGGCATCGTCCGGCAACAGCGGCACATAGATGGGGTAATGCGGCATCAGCTCGGCGAGGAAGGTGCGGCTCTTCAAACCACAGATGCGCTCGGCCTCGGTGTAGTTCATATCAAAGAAATTGCGTCCCACCGCATCCCAGAACGGCGAGTCGCCGGCCTCATCGCTGTGGCCGACGATTTCCACCACCAGGGCATCGGCGAAACGCTCCGGGTGGTTGGCCAGAAACAGCAGACGACCGCGCGAGTTCAGCTCGGACCAGGCGGTGTCCACCAGCGAGCGATCGACATAGAAGCTGGTCAGCAGGCTGTTGCCGGTCAGGTCGTGGCAGAGCGAGAGCACGTGGATCTTGTTGTGGATTTTCAGCTCGCGGGAGTTGTGCACGAAGGTTTCGTTGCGAAAGCTGTAGAACGGCTCTGAATAGCCGGCCGAGGCGACGATGCCGGAGCAGCCGACCAGGCGACCGCTCTCGCTGTCTTCGAGGACGAAGAAGTAGCTTTCTTCACCATTGAAACTGACCTCGGCAGAAAACGAGGCCTCCGAGGCCGCGATCTTTTCGCGCAGGCGGCCGGCATCGTCCGGCAGCGAAGTCACACCAACCGGGCTATCCGCGGCCAGACGCTGCACTTCAGCGAGGTCGGCCATTTGCGCGGGGCGCATCACCAGCATGGTGTCACTCCTTTCGAGAAAAGCTCCAGGCGGCACCTGCGCGCGACCTGGAAAACGCCGCGGACAAGGGCCGCAGCACACACAGAGAGGGTCTTCCCTGGATTCGACTCAAGCCCTCCGTGGCTCGAGCATGTCCGGCCTGGCAGGCCCGCAGCGGGTCATGCCAGGCCGACGACTCAGGCTTGAGTCAGCTTGGCCACGGCCCGCTCGAGTCGCGCCAGACCTTCATCGATATCGGCATCCTCCACCACCAGGCTCGGGGCAACACGCACCACGTCCGGGCCGGCCTGCAGCACCATCAGCCCTTCGAGGGCGGCGGCATCGAGAATCGCCTTGGCCTTGCCCTTCCAGGCATCGCTGAGCACCGCGCCGATCAGCAGGCCGAGGCCGCGCACTTGGCTGAACACGCCGTACTGCTGGCCGATCTGCTCCAGTTTGGTCTTGAAGCGCAGGTGCTTGGCGTTGACGCCCGCCAGCACTTCAGGGGTGTTGATGGTGTCGATCACCGCCTCGGCCACCGCGCAGGCCAGCGGGTTGCCGCCGTAGGTGGTGCCGTGGGTGCCGACCGCCAGGTGCTTGGCCAGCTCGCTGGTAGTGAGCATCGCGCCAATCGGGAAACCGCCGCCCAGGCTCTTGGCGCTGGAGAGGATGTCCGGCGTGACGCCGTAATGCATATAGGCGAACAGCGAACCGCTACGACCCATGCCGCTCTGCACCTCATCGAACACCAGCAGGGCGTTGTGCTTGTCGCACAGCTCGCGGGCGGCCTGCAGGTAAGCCAGGTCCGCCGGCAGCACGCCGCCTTCGCCCTGAATCGGCTCCAGCACCACGGCGCAGGTCTTGTCCGATACCGCGGCCTTCAGCGCCTCGATATCGTTATAGGGAATGTGGCTGATACCCTGGATCTTCGGCCCGAAACCATCGGAATACTTCGGCTGGCCACCGACGCTGACGGTAAACAGGGTGCGGCCATGGAAGCTGTTGGTGGCCGCGATGATCTCGTGCTTGTCCTCGCCGAACTTATCGAAGGCCACGCGCCGGGCCAGCTTGAACGCCGCCTCGTTGGCTTCCGCCCCGGAGTTGCAGAAGAACGCGCGCTCGGCAAAGGTGGCGTCAACCAGCTTGTGCGCCAGGCGCAGGGCCGGTTCATTGGTGAACACGTTGGACACGTGCCACAGCTGGTTGGCCTGCTCGGTCAGGGCCCCGACCAGCGCCGGGTGGCAGTGACCCAGGACGTTGACCGCGATGCCGCCGGCGAAATCGATCAGCTCGCGACCACTCTGGTCCCAGACTCGCGAACCGGCTCCACGCACCGGTATAAAGCCGGCGGGGGCATAGTTGGGCACCATCACCTGGTCGAAATCGGCGCGTTGCACCGGGTCGTGCTGAACGGACATCTGGGCTCTCCTGACAAGGAACACCTGCATTGGCTAGCAGGCGATGTGAAGGATTGTAGGGATTGATCCGGGCTTGGCATTGCCGCCATGCGACAACTTCTTATAGCGCCAACCCGAGGAAAACCGGCGTTTTCAGATATGCGACAGAAAGCGTCGGGAAGGCGCAGTTTAAATGCAGCCAGCCCGCTTGGCGCGGATTTATCAAGGGTGCGGAAAAGGATTTTTATGGCCTGCCGTCATAGAGGCGCGCCCTGCGGGCCGTCGCTATGCGACATTAAAAATGACTCCCGGCCATTTTTTCAGGCGGGGACCGGCATCACGGTCGGCACCGGTGGACTGCTCAGGCTGAGGAATTCGACCAGTTCGCTCTGCTGCGCCATGGCGTCCTGATAACCCAGCTCGATCAGTTCGTTGCAGTAGCCCGGCTCGAACAGCAGGTAGCTGAGCACCCCCGCGCCACTGGCCCGGGTCGCCCCCGGCCCGCGCAGGAACAGGCGCAGAGCCCTGGGCAGCTCGCGGCGATGGCGTGCGGCGATCACATCCAGCGGCCGGCTCGGGGCAATCACCAGCACCTCCACGGGCTTCAGGCCCAGGCCGCGGGGATGCAGCTCGGGCGGAATCAGGCGGCTCATCTGGTTGAGACGCTCGAGCAGTTCGATATCGCTTTCCAGGCTGTCGATAAAGGTGCTGTTGAGCATATGCCCGCCGATCTGCGCCAGACTGGGCGGGCGCACATGCTGCGGGCGCGGCACGTCTTCGACGGCGTTCGCCGCCGGACTGCCGCTGACCCCCACCACCAGCACCCGGTTCGCCCCCAGGTGCAGCGCCGGACTGATCGGGGCCGGCTGGCGCACCGCACCATCGCCGAAGTATTCGCGGTTGATCTTCACCGGCGGGAAGATCAACGGGATCGAGGCACTGGCCAGCAGGTGCTCCAGACCCAGCCGGGTCGGCACGCCGACCCGGCGATGGCGGAACCAGGGGTCGATGGTGGCGCGGCCCTGGTAGAAGGTCACCGCCTGACCGGTTTCATAGCCGAAGGCGGTCACCGCCACGGCCCGCAGCTGGCGCTGACGCACGGCGGCGGCGATCCCGGTGAAATCCAGTTCGCGGCGCAGCAGTTCGGCCAGCGGCGAGCTGTCGAGCAGTGCCACCGGGATATCGCCCCCCAATCCGAGCAGGCTATGGCCGATAAAGCGACTGGCCTGGCGCAGCACCCCCGGCCAGTCGCTGCGGTACACCTGATGGGTATGGAAACCCTGCCAGACAGCCGTCAGGCGGCGCACCGCCTCGGTGAAATGCAGCGCCCCGCAGGCCAGGCCGACGGCATTGATGGCCCCGGCCGAGGTACCGACGATCACCGGAAAGGGATTGTGCGCCGCATCGGGCAGCAGATCGGCAATGGCCGCCAGCACCCCCACCTGATAAGCCGCACGCGCGCCGCCACCGGAAAGGATCAGCCCGGTCACCGGCTGGCTGGAAGGGGCGAACTGCGACATAGGCTTATCCGAAGGTTTATGGCCAGTATAGGAGCGACCCCGCGCGGAAGAAACGCGACCGGGCAGGATCGAAGCGCCCGCGGCGGACCGGGTTCAGGCGTACGAACTCAGGCCGGCCGCTTCTTGTAGAGTTTCTTTTCACCCGGCGGGCGGGTCTTGAAGCGCCGGTGCGCCCACAGGTACTGCTCGGGACAGGCCGTGATCGCCTGCTCGATCCACTGATTGACCCGCACGCAGTCGGCCTCCTCGCTTTCGCCGGGGAAGTCGACCAACGGCGGATGAATGGTCAGGCGATAGCCCTGGCCGCCGGGCAAGCGTTGTTGGGTAAAGGGAATCACCCTGGCCCGGCCCATGCGGGCAAACTTGCTGGTGGCGGTAACGGTGGCCGCCGGCACGCCGAACAGCGGCACGAACACGCTGCGCTGCGCGCCGTAATCCTGATCCGGCGCATACCAGACCACGCCGCCGGCCCGCAGCAGCTTGAGCATGCCGCGCACATCGTCACGACCGATCACCCCGAGCAGGCGCTGCTCGCGGCCGCGGCGCTGGATATAGTCGAACAGCGGGTTCTTGTGCGGCCGGTACATGCCGTACATGTCCTGTTGCAGGCCGAGCAGACCGCCGCCCATCTCCAGGGTGGTGAAATGCAGCGCCATCAGAATCACACCCTGGCCATCGGCCTCGGCCTGGCGCAGATGCTCCAGACCCTCGATGGTCCCCAGGCGCGCCAGACGCGCGGCAGGCCACCACCAGGCGATGGCCATCTCGAAGAAGGTGATGCCGGTGGAGGCGAAGTTCTCCTTGAGCAGGATCTTGCGTTCGGCCGCCGACATCTGCGGGAAACACAGCTGCAGGTTGCGCGCGGCGATCTTGCGCCGCGAGCTGGCCAGGCGATACATCAGCGCCCCCAGGCCACGCCCCAGCCACAGCAGCACTTTATAAGGCAGCAGGGCGATCAGCCACAGCAGGCCCAGGCCCAGCCATAGCAACCAGAAACGCGGATGCAAAAACGCAGCACGAAAAACCGGACGTTCCATAAACAGGTCCAATGCCCCAACAAAGCGCGGCATTCTATCAGGAGTTTGCCGAGCACTGGCCCGGGCGGCGGATTGCCCACGCCTCAACTTGCGAGCGAGCGGCGTTCTCGCTATAAGTCCGGGCTACTTTTATAAAGCCGCATAAGGCCGCACCAGGCAGACCATGAGCCAAGCCGATCTCCTCGCGCAAGACCCCGTATTCCAGCTCAAGGGCAGCATGCTGGCCATCACCGTG
>JBFJZW010000087.1:0-15510 GCA_041621875.1 Pseudomonas sp.
AAAGCGAGGTTTTGCTTTTATTTACAAGCCATTGATTTATATAGATTTAAATTATGTTTTTGGCTTGGCACAGGAGTTGCGATAGCCCTGTTGAGGCTGCAGCTTGGAATGGTTGCAGATGATCCCTAACGAAACAGGAGCCCTACCCATGAAAAAGCCAATAAGCCATTTTGTCGTTGCCGCCGTAAGTGCGGGCGTCCTCAGTCTATCCCTGGCTGGTGCTGCCTTCGCCGCCGACAACTCCGCGCTGCAGCCGCTTCAAGTGGCAGAAAACAGCAGCATGGATCAGGCCGGGGAAGCGGTGACTGATACCTGGATCACCAGCAAGGTGAAGTCGAGCTTTCTCGCCGAGCCGGGCCTGAGCGGTATGGACATCAAGGTTGAAACCAATCAGGGCGTGGTCTCGCTCTCGGGGGTTGTGGCCAGCGATGCCGAGCGTGAGCTGGCAATTGCCAAGGCTAGCGAGATCAAAGGCGTTACTGCGGTTTCCGCCGACGGTCTGAAAACCGAGCAATAAGGTAATCGATGCACGCCGGACCTGTCGGTCCGGCGTTACTCAAGGATAAGGACAGACAAATGAATGCCGATGTAATCAAAGGTAAGTGGAAGCAGATCAATGGCCGCATCAAGGAGCGTTGGGGCAATCTGACCGACGACGATCTGGATGTCGCCGAAGGCCATAGCGAATACCTGGCCGGCAAGCTGCAGGAGCGCTACGGCTGGACCAAGGAAAAAGCCCAGGAGGAGTTGCGCGACTTCAGCAGCAAGCTGTAAGCGCAGTCCGCAATAACCAGGCCCTGCCGGTTCTGCCCGCGGGGCTTTGGCGTGGCTGGATTACTTTGCCGGGGGCGCTGCGCGTCTGGGCTCAGTCAGCCGCAGGGCGTGTTTAATTGCCGCGCTTGCTGTCGATCTTGATCAGGCGGTTACCTTCGAAGCGCAGGTAGTGGTACATGCCGTTGCGCGGGCCGTAGGACCACTCTTCGACACTGACCTCGTTGCGAAAGCCGTACTCGTCGATCACCTCGCGGTAACCGAGAAAGTCGCGGCTCAGGGGCTCGCCACATTTGCTGCTGACCACGCTGGTGGAATCGTTGGTGCTGATCAGGCCCTGGCCGCAGCGCAGGGTCGAAGAAGCCTGGGCGCAGAGCGGCAGGAGGATCAGCAGGGCACTGAGCAGTCGTTTCATCGCTAATGCATGTCCAGAGTGATCGCCGTTAGGGTTTAGCGGGTGCGTCTGCGCTCGATCGAGCGCAGACGGTTACCCTCGAAGGTGAGAATGCTCAGCATGCCGTTGTCGGGGCCGTAGACCCATTCCTCGATCTTGTATTCGCGTCGCTCGTAGGCCCCTAGGCTATAGCCGACCAAGTCGCGGAAGGCCGGTTCGCCACACTTCTGCTGCACCTCGAAGCTGCGGTCGCCTAGGGAAATCAGCTGGCTGCCGCAACGCAGGGTGTCGGCCTGGGCGGCAAACGGAGCGCAGAGCGCCAGTAGGATCGTCAGGGTTGCCAGTGAGACGCGCATGGGGGCTTACCTTATTCGCTGTCCAGGTGCAGCGGCGTGGCCACGCGGCCATCGCTGTCTGCCTGGCCCAGACTAACATCGAGCAGGTAGATGCGCTCGCCCGCCAGTCCGCCCTGATCGACCAGATAGTCCTTGATCGCCGCGGCCCGGGTCTGGGCCAACTGGCGTTGCAATAACTGGCTTTTTCCCCAGGACTGCACCACGGCTTCGCGCAGCTTGGCCATGCGTTCTTCGTCGTCCAATTCCTTCCATTCGGCCGGTGGTTGCTGTTTCAGACGGGTGCGGTAAATGCCTTCGAGCAATGGTCCCTGTTCATCCTCCGGTACCTGCAACTGACTGGTTTCCTCCGGCACCGTATCACCCCGACGTTGCAGGATGCGGTAGTAGATGCTCTGGTATTCGCGCTGCAGGCGCTGCTCGGCCAGGGGCAGGCCATCGCTGCTCTGGGCGCTCAGGCCTTCGATCTCCAGGCGCAGAGCCGGGCGCTCCTGCAGGGCGCTGGCCAGGGTGTTCAGGGCGCTCTGCGCCGCTTCGTCGAGGGCACTGCTGCCAGGGGTGAAGCGCACGGTGCTCAGGTCCATCTGCGAGCCGCCGCTGACCAGCCCACCGATAAATTTGAAGGGCGCTTGAGCGGCGCGCAGCACCAGGTTGCGCAGGGTTTGCCAGACAATCGGCATCACGCTGAATTGCGGGCTATTCAGGTCGCCGCTAACGGGCAGGCTGATGGCGATCTTGCCCTCGGTGTCCTTGAGCAGGGCCACCGCCAGGCGAATCGGCAGGTCCACCGCGCTGGGGCTGTCGACCTTTTCCCCGAGCTGCAACTGTTCCACCACCACGCTGTTTTCGGCCGTCAGCTGGCCCTTGCTGATCTGGTAATGCAGGTCCAGGTTGAGCCGGCCCTTGCGGATGCGATAGCCGGCGAACTTGCCGGAGTAGGGGGTCAGGGTGGTCAGTTCGACCTGCTTGAATTGGGTATGGATATCCAGGCTGTCCAGCGGATCGAAGGGGTTCAGGCTGCCCTTGACGCTGACCGGGGCATAACGGTCGACCTTGTCGGCGATGTCCACGCTGGCGGGTTTCTGCGTCTGGTTGTCGAGGGTACCGATACGCCCCTCGAGTTGCTGGATGGCGGTGGCGAAGTTGGGGGTCAGGCTGAAGTCGGCAAAGTTGGCCGAGCCGTCCTTGAAGCTGATTTCGCCGATATGAATCGCCAGTGGCTTTTCCGTCGCTCTGGCAGCACTTTGTGCAGTGCTTTGCGGCGTGGCCGGTTGTGGAATTATCAGGTCGCTGACGTTGGTGCTGAGGTCTTCGTTGACGATAAAGCGCGCATAGGGCTGGTCCAGCTGCACCTTGTCGATGCTCAGGCGGTCGCCGTGCTGGTAGTTCAGGCCGAGCAGGTCGAGTTGCTGCCAGCGCAGGAAGTCGCGCTCCTTGAGGGTATCCAGGCTATGCAGCTGGCTGACCTGGGCCTTGCCGCTGATGCTCAGAACCAGGGGCTCGGTGCTGCTCAGCTGGACGTCGAGGTCGCTGCCGAGCAGGCCGTTGCGCAGTTCGATGCGCACGTAGGGGCTGAGGTAGGCCTGGGCCACGCGCAGGTCGATGGCGCTGCTGATGACATTCAGGCTGGCCGTGGTCGGGTTCAGCTGGACCTGGCCGCTGGCCTGCAGCTTGCCCTGCTTGCCGACGCCGGTATCCAGCTTGAGGCTGAAGGGCGAGGTGCCGAGGCTGTCGAAATCTTCCAGGTCGAGGTTGAGCGGGCCGAGCTCGATGGCCACCTCCTGCTCCGGCACGCGGTCGGCCAGATGCACCCGGTAGTCGCGCAGTTGCGCATCGCGCAGCAGCACCTGCCAGGGCTTGCCTGGCGCGTCTGACTGGCCAGCGCTGGCCGTTTCCGGTGCCGTGGATTGCTCCGCGCTGGTCGCCTCGGCGGTGTCTGCTGTTGCCTCGAGTTCTGTTGTCGCGGTGGAGCCTGTGCCCTTCTCATCTGGAGCTGGAGCTGGAGCAGGTTTGGCAGGTTGGCTGGCCAGCAGCTTCTGCCAGTCGAGCTGGCCATCGGCCTCGCGGGCGGCCCAGGTTTCCAGCTTCTGGCTACGAATCTTGCCGACTATGATCTGCTGTTTGGCCAAGTCCACGCTGGTTTCGCTGATATCCAGGCTTTCCAGGCGCAGCAGCGGTTGCTCGGTCGGGCTCTTGATGGCGAAGTTGCTAACGCTGAGCTGGGTATTGCTCAGCAGCAGCTCGGTGTCTGTGGCCAGGTTCAGGTTGTAGTCGCTGCTGAGGTTGAGGCTGCCGTCTTCCAGAGTCAGCGGTACGGCATCGCGCACATAGGGCCAGAAGGCTTTCAGCTTGCCGTCCGTGACCTTCAGGCTGCCGCTGGAACTGAGTGGCACCAGGCTGAGGTTGCCGCTCCAGTCGATACGGCCGCCGTTGGGACCGGTGGCGATCAGGGTCATCTCGGCACTGTCGCCTTGCAGGGTGCTGAGGTTGTGCAGTTCGAAGCTGAGGTCGTCGTAAATAAACTCGATCGGCTCGCTGGGGCGCAGATCCTGAAAGTGAACGTTGCCACCGCTCAGCTTGATCCGCGCGACGCGTAGCGGAAACGGCTCGCCGGCAGGCTCTTCGGCCTCCGGCTGCGGGCTGGCGGGCAGCCTGAACAGCTGGGTCAGGTTGAGCGTGCCGTCCTTGCCGAACTGCACTTCGCTGTGCGGTTTGTCCAGTTCGATCGCGGCCAGGTGCAATACGCCCGTCCACAGGCTGTCGAGTTGCAGGTTGCTATACAGACGCTCGAAGGCAACCTGCTCCTGGCCGGCTTCGCCGATGCGCAGGCCCCAGAGGCTGAGCTCCAGGCTGAAGGGGTTGAGTTGCAGACGCTCGAGGCTGGCAGGGCCGGTGGCGTACTGGGCCAGTTGCTGGTTGGCGATGCGCAGACCGATACCGGGCAGGATCAGAAAGCCCAGCAGGCTGTAGAGGGCCACGGCTATAACGATTGCGCTGGCAGCGCGCTTTATTCCTTTAAGCATAAAAACGTCATCTATCCCGACGAGAAATGCCTTGGAGTATGGCATGCGCACTCGGTTCCACAGAGGCTCTGGGCGGGATTTTCTGTGGGGGCGCTCAGAATTGCAGGATCAGGGTCTTCAGCGGCGGCTGGCCGTCCAGGGAGGGGAAGTCCGCCGCCGGTGCCAGCATCTGCCAGTCGCGCACCGGGCGGCCGAGCTTTTCCGCGCAACGCAGCACCTGGTCGCGCCAGTCGGCCATGGTGACCTTTGCCAGGTTGTTGCAGCAGATCAGCACGCCATGCTCGGCGGTGGCGAGGATCGCCGGCTTGAGCAGGCTCTGGTAGTCGCGCAGCAGGTCGACGGTGCCGAAGGCGCTCTTGGCCCAGGCCGGCGGGTCGAGCAGCACCAGGTCGAACTGGCGTTGTGCAAGACGCGGGTAGTGCGGCAGTTTTTGTCCGCGACGGGTGTTGATCGGCAGGCCGGCCAGCTGGCGGATCGCCGGAAAATAGTCCGACTGGACAAACTGCATGGCGGGTAACTCGGGGTTGAGCGCGCCATTCTCGCGGCCCACCGCCAGGTTGCCCTCGGCGAAATCCAGATTGACCACTTCCCGCGCGCCGCCGGCCGCGGCACTCAAACCGACGCCACAGGTGTAGGCGAACAGGTTGAGCACCGACTTGCCGGCGCTGTGCGCCTTGACCCAGCCGCGGGCGTTGCGCAGGTCGAGAAACAGCAGCGGGTCCTGCCCTGCATGGCGGCCGCGTACGCGGTAGTTGAGCCCCCACTCATGGCCGATCAGGTCTGCCAGCGCCGCAGGCTCGGCCTGGTAGACCGCATCGCTGCGGTCGATCCGCGAGTTGCCCTGGGAGCGGTCGTTGTAGACCAGCAGCAGCTCTTCACCCAGGCTGGCCTGGCACTGCTCGGCCAGCTGCAGCAATTGGTCACGCTCGAGGCTCTGGTGAAAGCTCTGCACCAGCAATTGTGGGCCGTAGCGGTCGATGGTCAGGCCGCCGGCACCCTCCTGGCTGCCGTGGAACAGGCGGTAGCAGTCGGTGCCCTGAGCGTGAAGCTCATTGAGCAGGGGCTGGCGATGGGCGAGGGCGGCGCGCAGCGCCTGGTCGAGAGCAGGCATGCGCGGCGGCTCGGAAAAAGGAAGGCGCGCAGTTTAGCAAGAAAAGCGCCGGGGTTTGCCCGGCATAGTCTCAGCCCTCGGCGAAGCTGCGCAGCTCCTCGCCGGCCAGGCGATAGCGAATCCACTCGTCCTGAGGCTTGGCCCCCAGGCTCTGGTAGAACTGGATGGCCGGTTCGTTCCAGTCCAGCACGCTCCATTCCAGGCGCGCGCAGCCGCGGGCGCAGGCCAGTTGCGCGAGATGGCGCAGCAGCTGCTTGCCGGCACCACCGCCGCGTTGTGTGGGGGCGATATACAGGTCTTCCAGATACAGGCCCTGGCGGCCGAGCCAGGTCGAGTAGCTGAAGAAATACACCGCATAGCCAATCGGCACGCCGTCGCGGCTGCAGATCAGTGCATGGGCGGGTGAGCCCTCGGCGAACAGGCTCTGCTCGATATCGGCGACGCTGGCCAGCACTTCGTGCTCGGCCTTTTCGTAGATCGCCAGATCGGTGATAAAGGCATGGATCAGCGCGGCGTCGCTGGGCACGGCCGGGCGAATGGCAAAGGTCACTGAGTACTCCTGAAACTAGACAGTAGGTGGCGAGGTTTGCAGCAGCCGCGCAAACAGCTCGGCGTGGCCGCTGACGCCGAGTTTATGGTAGAGGTTGCGCCGGTGCACCTTGACCGTTTCCGGCGAGATGCCCATGCGCTGGGCGATGGTCTTGCTGGAGAAACCCTGGAGGATCAGCTGGGCGGTTTCGCTTTCGCGCTCGGACAGCCGCGCGCCCAGGTGCTCCAGCATCGCCGCGAAGTCGCCCGCCACCGGCTGGTTGGCCGGCACCTCGAGGGCGCAGAGCTGCACATGCCGGCGCATGGCCGCCAACACCCAGTCGCGCACGCACAGCAAGCGGCCCTGTTCCTCGGCGCTGAAGGCCGTGGCGCGCCCCAGGGACAAGCCCAGCACCACGCCGTCCAGGGTGCAGAAGAACTGCAACTCACCCATACCGATCACCGGGCGGAAGTAGCGCAGGTAGTACTCGCTGTGCTGAAACTGATCCGGGGCCACCGACTCGAGGCTGTGCAGGCCATCGGCGATACCGGCGCAGGCGGCCTGGTAGAAGGGGTCGAGCAGGTACATGCCGGCACAGTAATCGGCCAGATCCTCGCCTTCGCCGGCCGCCGCACAGAACTCGAAGTCGGCCAGCAGAGTGGGCACCCGGCCCGCCTGCATCAGGGTCACCAGGGCGTTGTCCAGCGGCACCAGCAGGCGCAGACAGTCCACCAGGCTGCGCCAGAAACCGTCCTGGCCCACGCTGGTAAACATCCGCGCCAGGCTCTGATGCATGGGCAATTCTTTCAACAAGGCGTCCACTCTCTACCCCTTTCGCGTAACCCATGGTGGGAATTGGTCTGCCGCAGGCGCAGCACTAGCCTGGGAACTCCTGAACCAACGGGCCTGTAGCAGGCCAGGAGTGCCGCATCATGCGTGGACATCGCTTGTATCTCAACCTCGGAATCGGGGCCTGCCTGTCGGCATCGATAACGCTCGCAGCAGCGGATGCGCCAACCGTGCATGTGTACAACTGGTACGACTATATCGGCCCCACCACCCTGGCCGACTTCAAGCGCGATATGGGTATCGTGCCGATCTACGACACCTTCGACAGCGCCGAGGTGCTGGAAAGCAAACTACTGACCGGGCGCAGCGGCTACGACGTGGTGGTGGCCAGCAACTTCAGCCTGCCGACCCTGATCAAGGCCGGTGTGCTCGAACCCCTGGACCCGGCCAAGCTGCCGAATTACCCGCAAATGGATCCGGAGCTACTGGCCAAGCTGGCCAGCAACGACCCGGGCAATCGCTATGCCGTGCCCTATATGTGGGGCACCAACGGTATCGGCTACAACGTCGAGCAGGTGCGTGCGGTGCTTGGCGAACAGGCCCCGGTGGACTCCTGGGACCTGCTGTTCAAGGAAGAGAACCTGGCCCAGCTCAGCCAATGCGGCGTGGCCCTGCTCGACTCGCCCTCCGAGATCCTGCCCGTCGTGCTGCACTACCTGGGCTTGCCGCCCAATAGCCAGGACCCGGCCCATTACCAGCAGGCCCAGGCACTGTTGCTCAAGCTGCGCCCGCATATCGCCTACTTCAACTCGTCCAAGTTCATCACCGATCTGGCCAATGGCGATATCTGCGTGGCCCTGGGCTGGGCCGGCGGCATGCTGGACGCCAAGGCCAGCGCCGAGCAGGCCGGCAATGGCGTGCAGATCGAATACAGCCTGCCCAAGGAGGGCGCGCCGGTGTGGTTCGACACCCTGGTGCTGCTCAAGGATGCGCCGCATCCCGTGCAGGGCCTGGCCTTTATCGACTACCTGATGCGCCCGGAAGTGATCGCGCCTATTACCGACTACCTGCGCTACCCCAACGGCAACCTCGGCGCGACCGCCCTGTTAGCCGCCGAGACCCGCAACAACCCGGCCGTCTACCCGTCGGCCGAGACCCTGGCCAGGTTGTACACCCTGGAGCCGCTGCCGAAGAAGATCGAGCGCATCCGCACCCGCGTATGGAGCAAGGTCAAGAGCGGCCAATAAATCCTCGAGCCTGTCCTGCAACAACCCCGCTATTGATAAAGAGCAGTGAGAAAGACCATGAGAGAGACGATGAAACCACGTGCCCGTGACCTGAAGATTCAATTCGGCCAACTGCAACCCGGCCCGCTCAACGCCATCACCGATGTACCCGGCGTGCGCGTCGGCCACAGCGATGTGCGCGGGCGTACGGCGGGCGGCCGCGACATCAACACCGGGGTCACCCTGATCGAGCCGCGTGCCGGTTCCACCACCGAGCAGCCGTGCTTCGCCGGTGTGCATATCCTTAACGGCAACGGCGATGCCACGGGCCTGGAGTGGATTCGCGAGGCCGGCCTGCTGACCAGCCCGATCGCCTTTACCAACACCCACAGCGTCGGCGTGGTGCGCGATGCGCTGATCGCCCTGGAGCGGCAGAACCAGCCCGCCGACGGGCGCCTGTACTGGAACATGCCGGTGGTGCTGGAAACCTTCGACGGCCTGCTCAATGACATCAACGGCTTCCATGTGCGCCCCGAGCATGTGGCCGAGGCCCTGGACCGCGCCAGGAGCGGCCCGGTGGCAGAGGGCGCGGTGGGCGGCGGCAGCGGCATGATCTGCCACGAGTACAAGGGCGGCATTGGCACCGCCTCGCGCCGCCTGAGCGCGGCCCAGGGCGGCTGGACAGTGGGGGCCATCGTCCAGGCCAACCATGGCACGCGTCGCGAGCTGCGGGTCGATGGCTACCCGGTGGGGCGCTATATGGAAAAGGCCACCTCGCCCTTTCTGCGTGCCAGTCTGCCCTATCCTGGCATGGGTTCGATCGTGGTCTGCCTGGCCACCGACGCGCCGCTGCTACCGCACCAGTGCACGCGCCTGGCCCAGCGCGCCAGCATCGGCATCGCCCGCACCGGCGGCGGCAACGAGGACTGCAGCGGCGATATCTTCGTCGCCTTCTCCACCGGCAATCAGCAGCTGGAGGCCACCGCCTACGAACGCAAGGGGGCCTTTACCTGCGACGGCCTGCGTATGGTCAACAACGACCATATCGGCGACCTGTTTCTCGCTGCTTCGGAGGCCGTGGAGGAAGCCATTATCAATGCCTTGCTGGCGGCCAATACCCTCGAGGGCAATGGCCACCGGGTCCCGGGGCTGGACCGCGAAACCTTGCTGGCGGCCCTGGGCAAGGCGGGCTGGCCGGGGGAGGAGCAGTCGGCGTAGTTAAGCCGCCATAGTCCGCATAGGGCTACCGCGCGGCCTTGCTGGCTCCCGGGCGCGCGCCGTTCAGCTGGGGCGTATGGATAAGCCGGTGGCGAGGGTCATCGGTAACGCCATGGCGAATCCGCCAGGCGAGAAATCGAGCGCCTGGCACCTTCGTTCTGAAGCGCCGGCGCGCTCAGTCGGGTGCCCTTGCCAGCGGCGGGCTGGCCCTGCGCTGCGCCGCAGAGGCCAGGTAGGCGGCCAGCATCTCGGTCAGGCTATCGATCAATTCCTCTTCGCTCAGGGGTGGGTTCTCCAGCGCCAGGTAACGCACCAGGGTCATCAGGGTGCCGTTGATGATCACGAACAGTACCGGGATGGGGTTTTCGATGGGGTACTCGCGGACATGGCGCAGCAGGTAGCGTCGGCACACCTCGGACAGGTGCTGTTCCAGTCGATCGACCACTTGCAGGGTCTGTAGCTGCTGCCAGTGCCGCACCACCTCCAGGTAGCGGCCGTCGCCGCCGCGGATAAATGCGAGCATGTCGCCCAGCAGCATCTTCACCGCCGTTCTGACATCGGCTGCCAGCAGCTGCGTCATGCGCGCATCGATCAAGCGCGTCATGTCCAGCGCCATGCGTTCGAGCAGCCCCTCCAGCAACTCCTGCTTGTTGGCAAAGTACTGGTACAGCGAGCCAATGCTCACGCCGGCCTCGGCGGCCACCCTGTTGGTGGTCAGGCTGGCCAGCCCCTGGCGGGCGATCACCCGGCCGCTGGCCTCCAGGAGGATATCCACCATCTGTTGCGAGCGTTGCTGGCCGGGGCGCTTGCGCATGACTGCTCCATTGCGAATTTAATGCGAGCAGATACTCGCATTAACATCGGTGGCACACAATCGCATGGGAGCGACCGAGCATGCAGGCCACCTGTTCCATTCCAACCGAGCAGCAGCTACACCCCCTGGGGCCGGACTCGCTGACGTGGCGATATTTCGGTGATCTGCGCGGGCTGCTGTTGATCAGCCGCGTCGGCCTGTTGCAGAACCTGCATCCGAGCCTCGCCGCTGGCGTGCAGGACCATTCCGACCTGTTCCTCAATCCCTGGAACCGCCTGTTTCGCTCCATCCCGCCGATCCTCGCGGTGGTCTATGGCGGCAAGCAGGCGACGGCGACCGGTCAGCAGATCCGCGACTGGCACCGCCAGATCAAGGGCGTGAACGGCCATGGTCAGCGCTATCACGCCCTCAGCCCGGAACTCTTCTACTGGGCCCACGCCACCTTCTTCGAAGGACAGATCGCCATGCAGGCCATCTTCGGCACGCCTCTGGATGCGGCCACGCAGGAGCGTCTGTATCAGGAGTCGATCCAGTGGTACGCCCTCTACGGGCTACCGGTGGCGACGGTGCCGGCCGACTACGCGGCGTTCAGGGTCTACTGGCAAGGCATGCTCGATAACCGCCTGGAAATGACCGAAGTAGCCCGCTGGTTTCTGGCCGGCAACCCGAATCTGCCGCCGCCCTATGCCTGGATGCGCGGTCCGCTGTGGTGGGTGCTGCGGCCCCTATTCGACCGTGGCGCGCGCTGGCTGGCGGTGGGCACCCTGCCTATGGACCTGCGTCAGCGCCTGGAACTGCCGTGGACCGCGAAAGACCAGCGGCGTTTGAATGGCCTGGCCTGGGTGGTTAGGAACCTGTGGAAGGTGCTGCCACAGCGCTGGCGCTATTTCCCCCAGGCACACACCGCGATGCGCAGGGCTAGAGGCCAGCGCTGACGAACGCAACGGGGGGCTTTAGCTGGGGTCTGTATGGTGCGGTTTGCTCCCCTCGGCCCATAAGAGAGGGGCAGGGGGAGGGGGCAAGGTCGGCATGATCATTTCGCCTGGAGCCCCTCTCCGCAACGGGGCGGGGGAACTGACCGATGCAAGCCGTACAAGCGTGCAACACAGCCTTGCCCTAGAACACAAAAAAGCCCGTCCTGCGCATCTGCCGCGCAGGACGGGCAAGGGGTGACTCAGTTATCCAGCTGCAGCCAGTCGGCCAGGCGCGCGAGCATGGCGTCGCAGCCGGCCAGTTGCGCGCAGCTGACGAACTCGTCCGGCTTGTGGCCCTGCTCCATGCTGCCGGGGCCGCAGACCACCGTGGGGATGCCGGCCTGATGAAACAGCCCGCCCTCGGTGCCGAAGGCCACTGTGCCGAAGTCGCGGCTGCCGGCCAGCAGTGCCAGCAGCTCGGCGGCCTCGCTATGGGGCTCCGTGGCCAGGCCGGGATAGGCCGACAGCGCCTGGAATTCGATGGCGCTGGCAGCGCTGCGTTCGCGCATCTGCGGCAACAGTTCGGTTTCGGCGTAGGCGCGCAGTTCCTCGGCGACCCGTTGCGGGTCGTCGCTGGGCAGGGCGCGTACCTCGAAGTCGAATTGGCAGTCGGCCGGGACGATATTCAGCGCGCGGCCGCCGCTGATCAGCCCGGTCTGCACCGTGGAGTAGGGCGGGTCGAAGCGCACGTCCTGGCGCTCGACGGCGCTCAGGCGCTGGCCGATCTCGCCGAGGTGGTTGATCAGTTTGGCGGCGTATTCGATGGCATTCACTCCCAGCGGCGCATAGGCCGAGTGGCAGGCCGCGCCCTGCACCTGGCAGCGCATGGCCAGCTTGCCCTTGTGCCCGAGCACCGGCTTGAGCTCGGTGGGCTCGCCGATAATGCACAGCGCCGGTTTGTTCGGCCGCCGCTGCAGCTCGGCCAGCAGCGAGCGCACGCCCAGGCAGCCGACTTCCTCGTCATAGGAAAGGGCGATATGCAGCGGCAGGCGCAGCGGCTGGGCGAGAAAACGTGGCACGGCGGCCAGCACGCAGGCGATAAAGCCCTTCATATCGGCGCTGCCGCGGCCATACAGCTTGCCGTCGCGCTCCGTGAGCGTGAAGGGCGGCAGGGTCCAGGCCTGGCCCTCCACCGGCACCACGTCGCTGTGCCCGGACAGCAGCACGCCGCCACGGTCGGTGGGGCCGATAGTGGCGAACAGATTGGCCTTGCTGCGGACGTCGTTGTAATCCAGTTCGCAGGCCACGCCCAGCTCATTCAGGTAGTCGCGCACGAATTCGATCAGCGCCAGATTGGAATCGCGGCTGACGGTGGGGAAGGCAATCAGCTGGGCCAGGAGGTCGCGGCTGCTGGGCATGGGGCATGTCTCCATGGAGGGGGCAATTGGTGCGCGCGGCGCACCCTACGCGGCGCGATGTAGGGCGTGCCGTGTGCACCGAGCGGGATGACCTGTCACTCGTCGCCGGGTACGCCATAGCTGGGCGCGGCGGTGGGGTCGAGGGCGCGGATCAGGTAGTCCTGCATCTGCGGCCGGTAGGCCTGCCAGAGCCGATCCAGCGCAGCGATGGGGTTGTCCTCGGCCCAGTCCACGCGCAGGTCGATGATCGGCCAGGTGAGGTCGCCGACCACCTTGAGCGCCGCCGAATGCACCGGTCCCGCCTCCCCACCGGCGGCCATGGCCGCGTGCATGGCCGCCAGCAGGCGTTCGGCCAGTTGTCCCGGCGTCTGTTCGAAGGTCGTCACCAGCGCCTCGATCACGGCAGGCGAGGCCAGCAGATTGCCGGCCGCGACGCATTGCTCGCCCGCCAGAGCGTTATGCCTGCCGAGCGCCTCGCTGCCGGAGAACAGCGCGCTGCGGCCCTGGCCATCGAGCACCGCGACCTGGCGATACTGGCTGTAGCCATTGCGGCTAAGCGCCTGGTCCAGCGCCGCCGCCGGCTCCAGCCCGTTGCTCAGGGCGTCGAGAATCTGCGGGCCGAGGGCCGGCAGGGTGATGTTCTGGCTGGCCACCGCGCCCACCCCGGCGCGCAGCCAGGGGCAGCGGGCACCGACGGCGATGCTCGACGAGCTGATGGCGATGCCCAGCTGGCCGGTTTCGGCGCAGCGGCCGACTATGGAAAAGGTCATGGCTTACTCCTTGGCATTGGTAGGGCGGATGACGCTTTATCCATCCACCATGCGCCACACGGTGGATGGGAAACGCGCCGTCCTCCCTACTTAATCTCGCTTATGGCTGGCTGTCCGGGATAACCGCAATTACGTCGATCTCCATCAACCACTCGGGCTGGCCGAGGCCGCTGATCACCAGGCCGGTGGAGATCGGGAAGACGCCTTTGAGCCACTTGCCGACCTCCTGGTAGACCGGCTCGCGGTAGCGCGGGTCGGTCAGGTAAGTGGTGGTCTTGACGATGTGCGAGAGGTCGCTGCCGGATTCTTCCAGCAGTTGCTTGACGTTCTTCATCGCCTGCTCGGCCTGGGCCCGCGGGTCGCCGAGGCCGACCAGCTTGCCGGAAAAATCGGTGCCGATCTGGCCGCGCACATACACGGTATTGCCGGCGCGCACGGCCTGGCACAGGTCATTGTCCAGGCTCTGGTTGGGGTAGGTGTCCTTGGTGTTGAACATGCGGATACGGGTATGGGTAGGCATCAAGTGCTTCCTTCGATCTGGTGGTTGGAGCGGGCTGGGTCAAGCGTCCTGACGCTGCGCGGCGTCCTGATAGGCCAGGTAGCTGCGCTGGGTGGCGATATGCCCGGCCACGTGCTTGGCGTCGTGCCATACACCCCAGATAAAACTCGAACCGCGGCGTGACAGCCATGGCAGGCCGAGGAAGTACACCCCCGGCTCGCGGGACACGCCGCGCTGGTGCTGTGGCTTGCCCTGGGCGTCGAAGGTATCCACCTGCAGCCAGCTGAAGTCCACGGCGTAGCCGGTTGCCCAGATGATGGACGTGACCCCGGCTGCGACCAGATCGAGTTCGAGAATGGGCTGGGTCACGCACTGCGGGTCCGGCAGCATGCTGCGAGCCTCGGGTTCGTGCGGCAGGTCGAGGCCATTGCGGGCGATATAGGCGTCGGCCGCATCCAGCAGTGCCAGGTAGTTCTTATCGCCGTTCTTGAGGTTTTCCAGCAGGTCCTGCTGGAAAGTCACCACGCCGTCGTTGAAGGCTTTGGTCAGGCCGACCAGGGTCATGCCCTGTTGGGCCAGACGACGGAAATCCACCGTATGGCCGCCCCGGGCACCGCTGACGGCGATGGTGACGTGCTCCTTGCCTGGCTGGGCGATTTCCGCGTCCCATTCGCCGAGTACCCCCAGCCACCAGCAGAAGTCGCGGTTGCGGTAGGCGCGCGGTGGGCGATCGTGCGGGCCCACCGAGAGGTAGACCTTTTTCCCGGCGCGTTGCAGCTCGTCGGCGATCTGCACCCCCGACGAGCCGGCACCCACCACCAGCACCGCGCCCTCGGGCAACTGCTGCGGGTTGTAATACTGCGCCGAGTGGATCTGGGTGAAGCGTTCATCCGTGGGCGCGAGCGCCGGGATCACCGGGCGCTGGAAGGGGCCGGTGGCGACCACCACGCGGTTGGCCTGGATCACCCCCTCGGAGGTCTCCACGGTAAAGCCCGAACGCTCGGCATTGCGCGTCACCTTGCGTACGTCCACGCCGGTGCGGATCGGCGCGTTGAACTTCTGCGCATAGGCTTCGAAATAGGCGGCCACGCGCTCCTTGGGCGCAAAGGCGTCGGCGTCGAGATCCTCGAAGGCCAGGCCCGGGAAACGGTCGTGCCAGGCCGGGCCATTGGCCACCAGCGAATCCCAGCGGCCGCTGCGCCAGGCTTCGGCGATGCGGTTTTTCTCCAGCACCAGGTGCGGCACGCCGAGGCTGCTCAGGTGCTCGCTGATGGCCACGCCGGCCTGACCGGCACCGACCACCAGGGTGTCGATGCTGCTGCCGGGGGTGGGCATGGCGTTGATGCGGGCGAGGTCGGGTTGGTTCAGGTCGGTCATGGTTGATTTCCTCTGCTACCGATCGTTGTTGTTCTGCAGGTGCGGCTGTCTGTGGGGTGTTGGCCGCATTCTGGGTGGCGCAGGGCAATCGCGAAATTATGATTTTTGTGCTCGTTGGCGAGGAAAAAGCGTGCCCCTGGCCAGCGCGGCGCAGGGGCGACAAAAGAGGCAGGTGCGCGATGCGCCGGGGCAGGGCCAGCCACGGCATCCCTTGGGCCATGGCCGCCAGGTGTTGTCTAGCGCCAGCCGAGCAGCGCGCAGAGCGCCGGTTGCAGCATCAGCGCGGGGGAAGGGGGAAGGGGGG
>JBFJZW010000088.1:0-15330 GCA_041621875.1 Pseudomonas sp.
GCCAGCTCCTTCATGTTTTCGCGGATCAGCTGCTGGTACTTGAGGAAGATCCGTGCGCGGGCCCCGATCGGGGTCTTGCGCCAGGTCTTGAAGGCCTCGGCGGCGCTGGCCACCGCAGCGTCCATTTCCTCGGCAGTGGCGAAGGGCACACGGGCCAGCACTTGCTGGGTGGCCGGGTTGACCACGTCGCGCCATTGAGTGGTCTTGGATTCGACGAGTTCGCCAGCGATCAGCAGTTTCACGTTGGGAATGGAGGAATGAGCGGTCATCTGGGGTTCCTGCCTGGTTTTAGTGAGTCGAACGGGGTCCCGCGGCAGCATGGCCGCGCGGGACGTGTAAGGGGAGGCGGTGGCGGTTGCCGCGTCTGCGGGTCAACCCTTGAGCTGGGGGAAGTCTTCCTCGAAGAACTCCAGTGCGGCGCGGCCGTCGCCCTGACGGCGCTGCACTTCGAGCTGGCGCAGCTCGACGCGGCGGATCTTGCCGGAGATGGTCTTGGGCAGCTCAAAGACGAACTCGATGCGGCGCACCCGCTTGTAGGGGGCCAGGTGCTCGCGGGCGAAGGCGAAGATCTGCTCGGCCAGGACGGCGTCGCCGGTCTGTTCCTGGGTGAGGATGACGAAGGCCTTGGGCACCGCCAGGCGTACCGGGTCGGGGCTGGGCACCACGGCCACTTCCATCACCGCCGGGTGCTCGATCAGCGCGCTCTCCAGTTCGAAGGGGCTGATGCGGTAATCGGAGGCCTTGAACACGTCGTCGGCGCGGCCGACGAAGGTGATATAGCCGTCGGCGTCGATGGCCGCGGTGTCGCCGGTGCGGTAGTAACCGTCACGCATCACCTCGGCGGTCTTCTCCGGGCTGTCCTCGTAACCGAGCATCAACCCCAGTGGCTGCGGATCCAGTGGCAGGGCGACTTCGCCTTCGCTGGCAGGTGCACCGTCGGGGTCGAGCATGCACACGCTGTAGCCGGGCAGCGGACGGCCCATGGAGCCGGGCTTGAGCGGCTGGCCGGGGGTGTTGCCAACCAGTGCGGTGGTTTCCGACTGGCCGAAGCCGTCGCGCAGCGGTAGGCCCCAGGCCTCCTGGATCTGTTCGATGATCTCCGGGTTGAGCGGCTCGCCAGCACCCACCAGCTCACGCAGGCGCAGACGCTCGCGGCAGCCGGCCAGGTCCTCCTGGATCAGCATGCGCCACACCGTGGGCGGCGCGCACAGGCTGGTGACGCCGTATTGCTCCAGCACCCCGAGCAAGGCCTTGGCATTGAAGCGCGCGGTGTTATGGATAAACACGCAGGCTCCGGCGTTCCACGGGGCGAAGAAACAGCTCCAGGCATGCTTGGCCCAGCCCGGCGAGGAGATGTTCAGGTGCACATCGCCTGGCTGCAGGCCGATCCAGTACAGGGTCGAGAGGTGGCCAACCGGGTAGCTCTGATGACTGTGCAGGACCATCTTCGGCTTGCTGGTGGTGCCGGAGGTGAAATACAGCAGCAGCGGATCGCTGGCGCGGGTCGGGCCATCGACCTGGAACTCGGCGGGATAGTCGGCGGCGCTGTCATGACTGATCCAGCCCGCGACCGGCGCACCGACGCAGATACGTGTGCAACCCTCGGCCAGGCCGGCAAATTTGCCGGCATGCTCGCTGCCCACCACCAGGTGACGCACGCCGCCGCGCTCGAGACGGTCGCGCAGGTCGTCGGCGGTGAGCAGGGCGGTGGCCGGGATCACCACGGCACCCAGCTTGAAGGCCGCCAGCATGGTCTCCCACAGGGCGATATGGTTGCCGAGCATCAGCAGGATGCGCTCGCCGCGGCGCACTCCACGCTCGCGCAGGTGGTTGGCCACGCGGTTGGAGCGTTCGGCCAGTTCGGCGAAGCTGTAGCGCTGTTCGCTGCCGTCTTCCTCGACTATCCACAGCGCCGGGGCCTGGTTGCCCGCGGCCATGGCGTCGAAATAATCCAGCGCCCAGTTGAACTCATCGAACTGCGGCCAGCGGAAGTCGCGCACCGCGGTGGCGTAGTCGTTGCGGTGGGCCAGCAGGAAGTCGCGGGCGGCGAGAAAGGTGAGGCAGTTGCTGTTCATGGTTCCGGCCCTGTCTTGTTGTTGTGGGGGTACGGCGCAATCAAACTGTGGTTCGAGTATAGATAGGCGTTTGCGTAACAAGAAGGTGCAAAAAATCCGAATGGATATGCAAAAAAGTCCTTATTGCGCAAAGGCCGCCGGCGTTGCCAGGTGCGCCGCAAAGCGCTCGCTAGCGTCAGCACGAAGCTCGCCCCGGGAGGCTGGTCAGGGCGCGGGTCCTGGCGTATACCTATGCGGGATTGCGTCAGGCATAACCACAAAAGCGCGGACCGATATGCAAAAAGGCACGATGGGCGAAAAACTCAACTGGGACGACCTGCGTTTCTTCCTCGAGGTGGCGCGTACCCGCACGGCCAGCGCCGCCGCGCGCCGCCTGGGGGTGGACTACACCACGGTGTCGCGGCGCATCCGCGCGCTGGAACAGAGCCTGGGGGCGCTGCTGTTCGAGAAATCGCGCGCCGCCGGCTTCGCCCTCACCGTCGAGGGCCAGCGCCTGCTGGGCCATGCCGAGACGCTGGAAAGCACCCTGCAGGCTGCCTGCGAGCAGGTCTCAGGCACCAGCCTGGGGCTCTCCGGGCACCTGCGCATCGCCAGCACCGAAGCCTTCGGCTGCTGCTTTGTCAGTGCGCAGATGAGCGGCTTTCTCGAGCGTTACCCGCATATTTCCCTGGATATTATGCCGGTGCCGCATTTCGTCAGCCTGTCGCGCCGCGAGGCGGATATCGCCATCACCCTGGAACGCCCGGAACGCGGGCCCTATGTCTGCTTCAAGCTGTGCGATTACCGCCTGCGCCTGTATGCCACCCCCGAGTACCTGGCCAGCCATGCGCCGATCCACACGCGCGAGGATCTGGCCGGCCACCCCTTCGTCACCTATGTCGATGACCTGGCTTTCAGTTCCAAACTGCTCTACCTCAACGACCTGCTACCGGGGGCCAGCAGCCGCCTGCGCAGCACCAGCGTGATTGCCCAATATCACGCCGCGCTGCAGGGCCGGGCGATGGCCATCCTGCCGAGTTTCCTGGCCGGCCCGGACCCGCGTCTGTGCGAGGTGCTGCCGGGCGAGGTGGACGTGATCCGCCAGTTCTGGCTGTCCTACAGCGAGGACTTGCGCAGGCTCAAGCGGGTCACCCTGGCGGCCGAATACCTGCGCGCCTGCGCCGAGCTCAACCAGTCGCTGTTGATGGGCGAATCCTGCGAGATGAGCTATCTGCCGCCTCGCTGAGCGATACGGCACGGGGTTTGCTGGTCTATTGCACGCTGTGCGTCGCTGCAGGCGGAAGCTGGACAAGCGACAACAGCAGGGGCATCGTCATGATCATGGCCGCCAGGTGCTGGCGACGGTGCACGGATTCAGGTGGGAGCGACGATGGCACAGCATACTCAAATAACAACGGCTGCCGATCCATTGCACGAAGCGAGACAGGTGCGTCTCAAATTGCTACACGATGGTGAAGTGCCTGAAGGCCTACTGCGTAAGGAAATCCACGCTTCCTGGCGACGCAGCCTCGACCACGGTCTCAATTGCCTGGAGAACGAGGTGCCCGGCTTGCAACAAAGCAACGATCTGCAGTTGCTGCTGGACAGCAATCGTCTGCTGATAGATGTTGCGACGCCTGAACTGGAGTACTTGATCAGTCAGCAGGGCAAGGCCGGCCTGGTGATACTTGGCGACGCCCAGGCCAACATCCTCGCCCTCGAAGGCCAGACCCACCTGCTCAAGGATCTCGGTCTGTGTGATCTGCGCCCCGGCAGCTGCTGGAGCGAGTCCCTGCGTGGTACAAACGCCTTGGGCACCGCGGTTCTGGAGGGTAAACCAACTCTGATCAATTGCGGTGAGCACTACCTTGATCGTCTCAGTCGCTTTTCCTGTACTTCTGTGCCGATTAGAGATCCCCGCGGGCAGGTGATCGGCGTGCTCGACCTGACCCGCGACGGCTTGATGAGCCAGCCGCAGGACAACCTCTCGACCCTGCTGCTGGCGGCCAGCAATATCGAAAGCCGACTGTTTAGCAGCTGCTATCCCGAGCACCTAGTTCTGGCCTTCCACGCCCGCCCGCAGTATCTCGGCTCGGCCTGGCACGGTCTGCTGGCCCTGGCGCTAGATGGTGAGGTCTTGGCGGCCAATCAGCAGGCTTGCGAGCTGTTGCAAATCGACCGTGAGGAACTGCTCGGTCGGCGAAGTAGCGACCTGCTCGGCAGCCGTTCGCCGCAGTTCATTACCCGTCTGCTCAGGGGGGGTATCAGCAGTGTGCAGACTGCCAAGGGCGAATTCTACTTCCGTGCCCTGCATGTACCGCGCCATGCCAACTTGGCCGGCGCGCAGATGCCGGCTCAAGTGCCTCGCAATGTGCCGGACAGGCCCCCTCTGCTGGAAGACCTGGCAGCCGGCGATAGCCGCTTCGCGCGTGCCCTGCGCATGGCACACCTAGGGTTAGCTGGCGACTTGCCGGTGCTGCTGTTGGGCGAGACCGGCACCGGCAAGGAAGTGGTGGCGCGGGCGCTCCACCAGGCCAGCGCGCGGGCCGACAAGTCTTTCGTTGCGGTCAACTGTGCGGCCATTCCCGAGGGGCTGATAGAGTCCGAGCTGTTCGGCTACCGTGACGGCGCTTTCACCGGCTCACGCAAGGGCGGTATGGTTGGCCGGTTGATGCAGGCCCATGGTGGCACGCTGTTCCTTGACGAAATCGGCGACATGCCTCTGGCCCTGCAGGCGCGTTTGCTGCGTGTGCTGCAGGAGCGCAAGGTGGCACCGCTGGGCGCGGGCGAGGAGCAGGACATCGACGTGGCGGTGATTTGTGCCACCCACCGTGATCTCAAACGCCTGGTTCAGGACAAGAGTTTTCGCGAGGATCTCTACTACCGTGTCAACGGCGTCAGCTTGTGCCTACCGGCGCTGCGCGAACGTGCCGAGCTATCGGCGATGATCACCCTGGTGCTGGAGAGGCTGGGCGCAGATCAAGTGAGTCTAGACAAGGGCCTGAGTGAGTTGTTGGCTGGCTACGACTGGCCCGGCAATATTCGACAGTTGGAGATGGTGTTGCGCTCGGCCCTCGCCATGCGTGATCCAGGCGAGACGGTGTTGGGTCTGGACCACCTGACCGACAACCTTCTCGACGAGCTTACCGCCAGCTGCCGTCAGCCTGGCAGCATCCGCGAGAGCGAGCTAGAACTGATCCGTGCCGCGCTGGATAGACACCAGGGTAATGTTTCGGCGGCGGCCGACAGCCTCGGCATCAGCCGCGCAACTTTGTACCGCAAGCTCAAGCAACAGCGGGAGTGATGCCTGCGTCATGATCGCCTTGCTATCGCGTCTGGTTGACTCCGCTGACCCCTTACTGCTGCGCCAGGCGCTAGCCTGGCTGTTTGGTTTTGTGCGCCCCCATCTGCGCGCGGTGGTCCAGTTGCTCGGCCTGTCGCTGTGCGCCAGCCTGCTGGTACTGGCACAGCCCTGGCTGACCAAGACGCTGATCGACGATGGCCTGCTGGCCAAGGACTTCGGCATGCTGGTACAGGTAGCCGTTGCAATGATCGTGGTTGGCGTTTTCGGCACTGTCCTGGGCGGTATCAATCGCTACCTGCATACGCGGCTTTCCGGCCGTATTCTCTTTTCCTTGCGCGATGCGCTGTACCGTCATCTGCAGGGCCTCTCGCCGGCATTTTATGGTCGCCGGCGGATCGGTGATCTCCTGTCGCGACTGGATGGCGATGTGGCCGAGATCCAACGTTTCGCCGTGGACGCGCTGTTTTCTGCGGTTTCCAGCGTGATTGGTCTGATCGGTGCCATTATTCTGATGCTGGCATTGTCCTGGCAACTGTCGCTACTGGTTGCTGTATTGATTCCCATCGAGGTGGTCTGGTTGCGCTGGATGCGGCGCAAGGTCGAGCGCGATGCGCGTGGCCTGCGCGAGCGCTCGGCGGATGTGTCCTCTTTTCTGGTGGAAACCTTACCGGCTATGAAGTTTATCCAGTCCTCCGGCCAGCAGCGGCGAGAGTCCGAGCGCCTGGAAGGGCTGGGGCGGGGCTACATGGATCAACTACTCAAACTGCAGGTCACCGAGTTTTTCACTCACGCCGTGCCCGGCACCCTTACGTCATTGTCGCGTGCCTGCGCCTTTATCATCGGAGGCTACTGGGTGGTGCAGGGCACGTGGCAGCTGGGTGCGTTGATCGCCTTTTCCACCTACCTCGGCATGGCCGTAGGCCCGGTACAGAGCTTGCTGGGTTTGTATGTGGCGCTGCAGCGCATGACCGTCAGCCTCGGCAGGGTGATGGAACTGCAACGTGAACCTGCTCAGGTAAGCCAACCCGAGCACCCTAGCGATTTGCCTGCGGGGGCGGGTGACCTGCGTTTTGACAATGTCTGGTTTACTCACGACGAGCGCGCGCAGCCAGTACTGCGTGGCGTCACGGCGCATATTCCGGCGGGGTGCAAGGTCGCCATTAGCGGTGCCTCTGGAGTGGGCAAGTCGACCCTGATCGACCTGTTGCAACGCTTTTACGATCCTGGTCAGGGTTGTATTCGTTTGCATGATTGCGACCTGCGCGAGCTGGATCTATTCGAGCTGCGCCGACGTATCGCCGTCGTCAGTCAGGACATCGTGCTGTTCCGTGGCAGCCTGGCCGACAATCTGGCTTACGCGGCTCCGCAGGCCGAGCGCGAGGCGATCGAGCAGGTAGTGCGTCTGGCCCGTCTCGACAGCCTTGTAGACAGCCTGCCACAGGGCCTCGACAGTCTGCTAGGCGAGCGGGGCCAGCAGCTTTCCGGCGGGCAGAAGCAGCGCATCGCCATTGCCCGTGCCTTGTTGCAAGCTCCTCTGATCCTGGTGCTTGATGAGGCTACCTCGGCGGTAGACGAAAGCACCGAGCGCGAGGTTATTGCCGCTATCGATGAGCTTTTCGCTGGACGCATCCGCATTATTATCAGCCACCGTGCCTCGACTCTGGCGCAAGCCGATCTTCGCCTGCATCTGGCTGACGGCCAGCTCAAGCCTCTGGTCGACGAGGTGCTGAGCCATGGCCGCTGAACTGCGCATCGGCCTGGTAGACAGCGGCCATACGCCGGCCCAGGCACCCTTGATCCACACCGCTCGCCGTTTCTGGCTGGATGATCAGCAACTGCGTCAGGGGCCGCTGGAGGCTGACAGCCTCGGCCACGGTGCTGCGGTAATCGCCAACCTGACGGCCGAGGCCGGAAGTTCGTGTCTATGCCTGGCCCAGGTATTCGGGGCGCGGGGGCAGACCAGTGCGCTGCAGGTGGCCGCAGCGATTCATTGGCTGATCGAGCAGGATGTGGCGCTGATCAACCTTAGCCTCGGCCTGCGCCAGGACCGTCCGTTGCTGCGCCAGGCCTGCGCCGCTGCAATCGAGGCCGGTATCCTGCTCTGTGCCTCCAGTCCGGCCCAGGGTGAGCCGGTGTTTCCGGCCAGCTACCCCGGGGTGTTGCGCGTTACCGGCGACGCCCGTTGTGCTCCGGGGCAGTGGTCCTGGCTGAACAGCGCCCAGGCGGATTTCGGCGCATCACTGCGTACGGTACCCGGTCAGGCTGGTGCCAGTCTGGCCTGCGCGGCCTTCAGTGGGCAGCTCGCCGCATTCCTGCAGCGCAATCCCGGCATCAGCCGTGCTGCATTGCTCGAGTACTTGCATCGGGGGGCCACATTTATCGGTGTGGAACGTCGTGGAGCCAGTTTATGAGCGGGCAGGGTGTTCTGATACTCGGCGCGGGACCGGCCGGAGCCGCCGTGGCCTTGGGTCTGCAGCGTCTCGGCTATACGGTGCAGGTGGTCAGTGACTGGCGTCGCTTCGCCGCGGTGGAGGGGGTATCGCAGCGGGTGCTCGACGGTCTGCGTCAGGCCGGCCTGCTGCGGGCCCTGGCCTGTGCCAGCCTGGCATCGCCACGACGGGTGCAGTGGAGTGCTGAGGAGCAGCGCGTCAATCAGGAGTTCCTCATCGACCGCGTTGCCTTCGATGCGGCGATTCGTGAGGATCTGCGCGCTGCCGGCATCGAGTTGGTGGCGGCGCGGGTACGAGCGGTCGAGGCCATAAGCGGCGGGCACCGCGTGCAACTTGAGTCGGGGCGAACGCTGCATGGCGCGTTCCTTGTCGAGGCCCGCGGTCGTCAGGCACCGCTGGCCGGTAAGCGCCAGCGCGGCCCGGAAACCCTTAGCCTGTTGAACCAGTGGCAGGAAGCACCGGGACGTCCGGCATCGGCGGTGGAGAGTCTGGTCGATGGCTGGAGCTGGATGGCACGCCTGGCCGATGGCCGCTGTTACTGGCAGTTCACTCTGGATGCGGCAGCTGCTGAATTGCCCGGTAAGGCGCAGCTGCCGGCCTGGTGCGCGCAACGCCGCGGCGAGTCGCTGCTGGTGCGTGAACTGTTCGGTGTCGCGGCATTGCAGCCGGCCAGCCTATATGCACGCAGCAGCACAGCGATTCTCTGCGATGAGGCCAGCGGTCCCGACTGGCTGCGCATCGGCGATGCTGCCATGGCAGTGGATCCGCTGTCCGGCAATGGCATCTTCCAGTCACTTTCCTCGGCGCTGCAGGCCCCGGCGGTGATCAACACCCTGCTGCGCCACCCGCAGCGCGGCGAGCTGGCACGACGCTTCCATCAGCAGCGGGTGACGCAGCTGTTTCTGCGCTTCGCCCGTACTGGCCGTGATTTCTATGCGCTGGAGCGACGCTGGGCCGCGCAGCCATTCTGGCAGGCGCGTAGCCACTGGCCGGATGCCGAACCGATGCACGCAGCTGCCGATTTCAGCCAGATGCGGGTGGAGCGCGCTCCGGTGATTCATGGCGACTCGATCGAGGAGGTCGAAGTGGTGGTGACCGCGGATCAGCCGCTGGGTATCTGGCATCTGCAGGGGCTCGAGCTGGCACCGCTGGTGCGTGCCCTGCAAGCTGGCACGGCAGCGAGGCAAGTGCTGCATCGGGTACCGACGCAACAGCAGGCCATGTTCCGAGCCTGGCTGGCGAGCCAGGGCCTGGCCTGCTAGTCGGGCTTGGGCGCTGCAGGTGGCCAGGCTGCCTGCAAGGCCTCGCGCTGCTTCGCATTGAGCGGATCGAGCAGGTACAGACGCCGGCGCGTCTCCAGGTCCATGCTTAACCCTGGCGCGGCATAACCACCGCTCAACAGGTGCTCGCCAATACCGGGAGTGGCATGGCTGACCCTGGCGTTACGTGCGACGTTGGCGGGTTCGAGCAGAAAGTCGATGAAGGCGTGGGCCAGTTGCGGTTGCTGGGCCGTGCTGGGAATGGCCATGCTGTCGATAAAGATCAGGCCGCCTTCTTCTGGAATGCTAAAGCGCAGGCCACGCTGTGCCAGATCCTCGCCGCGCAGTAGCGCGTCCCAGGTCATCGCCACACAGAGTTCACCCTCGACCATCTGTTCGCTGAAACGGGAGTAGTCGCTCGGGCTTAGACGCACGCCTGGGTTGAGCAGGCCGGCGACCTCCTTGTGAATCCGCCGTGCGCCGCTGGTGCCCAAACGCTGACCTTTGTAGGTCATTTTCAGAGAAACGGCTTCCTGTCTGGCATTGAGAATGGCGACGCCGCAAGTGGATAGCTTGTCCGTGGCCTTGCGGTCGAACAGCAGACTCCAGCTGTCGGGCAAGGGCCCGCCGTAATGCTGCTCGGCCAGCGGCTGGTTGATCATCAGCCCGACGGTGCCCCACATATAAGGGGCGACATGGTGGTCCGCACCACTGGCTGCCAGTAATTTGAGCAAGTAGGGGTCGAGGTTGTCCCTGTTGGGCAGTTGGGATGGATCCAGCGGGACGACCAGACCGCTGCGTACCAGTTCGTGCAGCTGGTGGTCGGTGGGGAACACTAGATCGAAGTGCTCCCCACGTTTCAGGGCATCCATCAGTTCGCTGGCATCAGTGAAGGTGTGGTAGTCGACCTTCACGCCCCTGGTGCTTTGGAAATCCTCGATCACCCCAAGATCCATGTAGTCTGCCCAGTTGTAGATCCGCAGTATTTCTTCAGCGTGCACCAGTGTGGGCATACTCAGTAGGCAGGCGGTGATCAATAGCCAGTGTTTCATTTTCCCGTCTCCTTCTTGAAGCGTGCTAGGCACGGAACTGCGCGGTCAGCAGCTGTTGTCGTTGCGCCTGTTCATTTAAGTTCTGGCTTACTCGTCGGGCCTCCTCAATCTGCGCAGCGAGAGACTCGCTGCCGTCGCGTATGACCACGACGTTGCGGCTGACCTCTTCGGCTACGGTGCTCTGCTGTTCGGCGGCACTGGCGATCTGCAGGTTCATGTCGCCGATGACTGTGACTGCAGTACCAATCCTGGCCAGACTGGCGGCGGTTAGGCTTACCTGCTGAGCGCCTTCGTGCGCGCGCGCGGTGCCCTGCTGCATGGCACCTACTACCTCACGTGTGCTGGCCTGCAGGCATTCGATGACCTGGCGGATCTCCTCAATCGAGTTGCGGGTACTGCTGGCCAGGTTGCGTACTTCGTCTGCGACCACCGCGAAACCGCGTCCCGCTTCGCCTGCCCGGGCCGCTTCGATGGCGGCGTTGAGCGCCAGCAGGTTGGTCTGCTCGGCGATCGCGCGGATCACATCCAGCACCGAGCCAATGCGTTCGCTGCTGGCAGCCAGGCCCTCTACTAGGACCATGGTGCCGCTGATCTCCTGCGTCAGGAGTTCGATGGAGCAAGTGGTCTGTTCGATCATCTGTAGTCCTTTCCGGGTGGCAATATCGGCACCCCTTGTAGCTTCGGCAGCTTGGGCTGCGCTGCGGGCGACATCATGGGCGGTCATACTCATCTCCTGCGAGGCGGTCGCGACCTGATCGACTTCATGCAGTTGCTGCTGCATGACCGTGTAAATACGCTCGGCGATAACCTCCGAGTGGCTGGCATTGCCGCGGGCGTCATGCACCAGGGCCTGGAGATCGGCGATCAGCGGTTGCAAACGATCGAGGAAATGGTTGAAACCACCACTTAGCTCACCCAGCTCATCACGTTTTGCATAGCTCAGCCGTGCGGTCAGGTCACCGCCGCCACTGGCAATATCCCTCAACCTGGCCGCCACCCCGAGAATTGGCCGAGTGACGCCACGGGCAGTCAGCCAGGCGAGCAACAGCCCGGCGATGATGGCTAACAACCCGTAGAGCATTTGCAGTCCGGTATCCCGGTTATTGCGCGTATCGAGATCCTCTTGCAGTTCCAGAGCGGGTTTGAGGACCCTGGCCTGTGGCACGCTGAGCAGCACTGCCCATGGGGCGGACCCGGGTATCGGCCGGACCGGACTGAGTACGCGCAACTGGTCGTCGTCTGCTGCGACATGCTCTTCGCCACGGCGCAGCCATTGCAGTGCCAGGGCGCTGTCATCCAATGGCCGGCCCAGTAGGGCAAGCTCGGCACTGTGACCCGCAACCAGGCCCGACGGGCTGAGGAAGCTGATGCTTCCTGCGCCTTCGTAGAGGCTGCGACTGCCTTCCTGTGTCAGTCGCTGCAGGTTCTCCAGGCTGATGTCCAAACCGGCAACGCCGATAACACGTCCATCCTCGAGCAGCGGGAAAGACAAGGTGGTGATCAGGCTGCGTTGTCCCGAAGCATCATCGATGTAGGGCGAGAGCAGACAGGGTTCGGCCGTCGTCCGGGGGCAATCGAACCAGGTGCTGAAGGGACTGCCGTCGGGGCCTGGCGTGGCGTCGGTGATAAGCGCTTCGCTGACGGCCATGTTGCTGATCTGGCCGTCCCGTTGCGCCCAGTAAGCGGCAAAACGGCCTTGCTCGTTGCTACCAAGGGCGCTCTGGCCGGCGAAGACGGCATCGCTACGATCCAGTGCGTCGGGCTCGAATACCAGGTAAAGGCTGAGCAGTTGAGGACTGGCTTGCAGGTTGCTCTTGACCAGCCGATTCAAGGCTTGCCTTAGCTGCTGCGGCGGCCATTGCTGTTCGCTGGCGATGCGACGTAACTGTAAGGCGTAGCGCTGTAACCCAAGGCCCTCCTGATAAGCAGTGAGCAGGTAGCGCTGCAGGTTGAGCCCCTGCAGCCGGCCTTCGGCCAATAGCCGCTGGTGTGCTTCGGCCTCGAGCATGCGCGTGGTGCGCGCTTGGATCTGCGCATTGTTGTCACTCATGCGCTGAAGAGATAAAAGGGTGAGTGCAGCGACTATGGCCAACAGGCAGAAGCCCACCAGCCAGGTGATTCGCCACTGGATCGAAAATTGATTGACGGGCATTACCAGAAGTCCTTGTGCGCAGGTGCTGTCGTGATGACGTCGTCCGGCGATGCAACAGTCGAAGGCGGTCCGCACCGGCTGGCGCGGGCCGCCGCAGGCTTGAGTTAGAAGAAGGTCCCGACAAGTAACTGCAGATAAGTGTTGGTGCTATTGCCCCCCAGCTGCAGGCCACCCTGGTCACTGCCGCGGTCTGGTTTATAGAAACCGAGCAGCGGGCTGATCAGCAGGTGATCGTTGACCATCCACTCCAGGTACAGATCCAACTCGCGACCGCCGAGGTTGCCTCGTGTCTGGTCCAGTGGGTCGAAGTCGAAATACAGGGTTCCCACGGTCAGGTTGTCGCGAGGGGTGGCTTTCAGGCCGACGTGATGAACCTTGCTGTTGCTGTTGAACGGGCCTGCGTAGTTGGCTGCCACTTCTCCCTGGAACCAGGTGCCATAACCACGACTGGCACCGTAGAACAGCGGGTCGAAGGCCTCCGAGAAGCGGCTGTAGCGATAGCTGACGGTGGGCGACCAAGGCGTCTCGGCGAAGGTCCAGGCACCTTCCATATACCAGGCACTCTCGCGCCCGCTGTGCTTATCCTGAGTGACGTATTCGCCGGCCAGTTCGAGGTTCTCCACACCCAGGCCGCCGCGGCCGCGCAGGCTGACGGTATCCATACCGTCGCGTTCCTGCAGACCGATGATCTCGGCGTAACGCTGGCTGACGTCCAGGCCGCGGATCCAGCTTATGCCGAGGGTGCCGAGATCGCCTACATGCTCGAGGTTGGCAATTGCCAGTTCGGTTTCCGCCTGAAAGCGGTTGTCCGACTTCAGCCACATCAGATCACCGCGCCAGCCCTCGCTACCGCCCAGGCGTAGCGCCACGGTCTGGTCGAAGGCCTTGCGCCCGGCCAGGTAGTAGGCACCGCCACGGTCGAAGTCGGCACCCAGATCCACATCACCAACATTCACCGGATCGCCCTGGACGAGGAAACCGTCACCCAACGTGAGCACCTGGCGCCCCGCGGAGATATCCAGGCCATCCTCGCCTAACCAGGGCAGTCGATCGCCCGAACGCCAGCCAAGATAGGCGTCCTCTACTGCGGTGCGTCGCTCGCTGCCTTCGGTCAGGCCCGCGGCATCGCCATCGCCCCAGGTGGCGGAGCTGAGCAGGTTGAAGGCCCCGTACAGGGTGCCATTGCCAGCCAGGCCCTGGCTGCCGCTAAGGCCGTACTTGATATAGCCTTCGCGCCAACTGGAGCTGCCCTGGTTACGGTTGCCCACCAGGTCATAGCTTTCGCTGCTGCTCATCGCCGCAAAGAGGGCCTCGAGGTCGGCGTTAAGCACGCTGTCGTTCTGGCTATACAGTTCAAGGGCCTGACCCTCCATAGCGCAGCCAATGGCTATAGCAAAAGCGAGAGGCAAGCGAAGTCGTTCACGGGTGAAAGGATTCATGCCGTTTTCCTTATTGTTTTTGTTGTGAAAGGGCGAGCGGCGGTTGCCGTCGCCCGGATGAGCCGGGTCAGAGCTTGATCAGCACCGACTTCAGCTCGGTGTAGTGCTCGATGGCCGCCGCGCCCATCTCGCGGCCGATGCCGGACATCTTGTAGCCACCGAAGGGCAGGGCCGGGTCTAGTGCGCTATGGCAGTTGACCCACACTGAGCCGGACTTGATGCGCGGGATCATCCTGTGCACCGCTGCAAGGTCGTTAGACCAGATGCTTGCCCCCAGGCCGTAGCGGTTGTCGTTGGCCAGCCGCACGGCTTCGTCGATGTCGTCGAAGGGCATGGCCACCAGCACCGGGCCGAAGATTTCTTCCTGTACCAGGCGATGCTGCTGGTCGACGTCGACCAGCACCGTCGGCTTGACGAAGTAACCTGGCCCAAAGGACTCACCGCCGCAGGCGACGGTGGCACCCAGCTCGCGGCCCAGGTCGATGTAGCCGGTCACGCGCTGTTGCTGGCGGGCGGAAATCAGCGGCCCCATGGCCACGCTCGGATCGAGGCCGTTACCTAGCTTCATGCCATTGGCGATGCTGGCGATGTCTGCGATTACGTTGTCGAAGTGCTTGCGCTGCACATAAAGACGCGAGCCTGCGCAGCACACCTGGCCCTGGTTGAAGAAGATGGCGCTGGCGGCACCAGCTGCGGCTTCCTGCATGTTGGCGTCGGCCATGACGATGGTCGGCGACTTGCCGCCCAGCTCCAGGGTGACCCGGGTCATGTTGTCCATGGCCGCCTTGCCGATTTGCTTGCCGACTTCGGTGGAGCCGGTGAAGGTCAATTTGTCCACGCCCGGATGCTGGGTCAGGGCCACGCCGGCACCCAGGCCGGTGCCGGTGACTACGTTGAATACCCCTGCCGGATAGCCGGCCTCCAGCACCAGTTCGGCCAGCTTTAGGGCAGTCAGCGGGGTTTCGTCGGCAGGCTTGAGCACCATGGTGCAGCCGGTGGCCAGGGCCGGCCCAAGCTTCCAGCACGCCAGCAATAGGGGGAAGTTCCAGGCCACAATGGCACCGACCACGCCCACCGCTTCACGGCGGATAAACCCGTGAAACTGATCGTCCGGCATCAATGGTAGAGAGGCATCGACGGTGCTGCCTTCGATCTTGGTCGCCCAACCGGCCATATAGCGCAGGAAGTCGATGGCCAGTTGCACGTCCATGACGCGTGCCACGGCTGCACTCTTACCATTGTTCAGGCATTCCAGTTCGGCCAGCTCCTGGGCATCGCGCTCCATTAGGTCGGCCAGACGCCACAGCAGATTCTGTCGTTCACGCGGACGGGTGCGACTCCATGGCGAATCATCGAAGGTCTGACGGGCCGCTTGCACGGCACGGTTTACATCCTCTTTTCCGGCCGCGGGCACATCGCCGAGAACTTCACCCGTGGCCGGGTTACGGAAGGTCATGGTGTCGCCGCTGGCGGCATCCAGCCATTGTTCACCGATAAGCATTTTCAGCTTGCGGTTGAGGAAGGCCCGGGTCGGGGGGCGGGTGGGCAGGTCGGTGGGCATGGAAAGGACCTCTATTCATTGATGTTGTCCAGGCTCTTTCGCAACCCCCATGCCAAAGC
>JBFJZW010000089.1:0-15012 GCA_041621875.1 Pseudomonas sp.
CAGGGTCGACAGGCGGCCGCGGCCGCCGGATTTCACGTTGATCACCGACTGGCCGATCATCGCGCAGCCGGCCATGCCGCCGAGCAGGCCGGAGGCGATGTTGGCCACACCCTGGCCCTTGCACTCGCGGTTCTTGTCGCTGCTGGTGTCGGTCAGGTCGTCGATGATGGTGGCGGTCATCATCGATTCCAGCAGGCCGACCACGGCCAGGGCGGCGGCGTAGGGGAAGATGATTGCCAGGGTTTCCAGGGTCAGCGGTACATCCGGCCAGAGGAAGATCGGCAGGGTGTCCGGCAGTTCGCCCATATCGCCGACGGTGCGGATATCCAGGCCGAAATACATGGCCACGGCGGTCATCGACAGGATGCACACCAGCGGCGAGGGGATCAGCTTGCCGAGCTTCGGCACATAGGGGAACAGGTAGATGATGCCCAGACCTGCGGCGCACATGGCGTAGACCTGCCAGGTCACGTTGGTCAGTTCCGGCAGCTGGGCCATAAAGATCAGAATCGCCAGGGCGTTGACGAAGCCGGTGACCACCGAGCGCGAGACAAAGCGCATCAGACTGCCCAGTTTCAGGTAGCCCGCGCCGATCTGCAGCAGCCCGGTCAGCAGGGTCGCCGCCAGCAGGTATTGCAGGCCGTGCTCTTTCACCAGGGTCACCATGACCAGGGCCATGGCCCCGGTGGCAGCGCTGATCATCCCCGGGCGGCCGCCGACGAAGGCGATCACCACGGCGATGCAGAAGCTGGCATAGAGGCCGACCTTGGGGTCGACCCCGGCGATGATCGAGAAGGCGATGGCTTCCGGGATCAGCGCCAGGGCCACCACCAGGCCGGCGAGCACGTCGCCACGGATATTGAACAACCAGGTGTTTTTCAGGCTTTGCAGCATGGGGTATTCCAAAGGCTAGGGATCCGCAGGCGCACGCAAGGGCAGCGGATGGGGCTAATAACACATCAAGGGGTGCAGCGAACGCGACGCTAAGCCGAAAGCACAGACGCGCATGGCATGCGACGGCAACGGAAAACCGGCCGGGCTATGCGGGGGAGGGGGCGAAGCGCTATGGCGGCGTAGGCAGCCAGCGGGATGGTTGGGCCAGTGTCATAACGACCTGTCGCTATCCAATCGGGCGAAAAGGGCGGCCACCTTAACATAAGGGCTCCGGCGTCGCACCCCGTGGGTTAGCTGGCTCTGCGAGTTGAACTCATCCGCAGGCAGGCACTCCTAAACCCGCAGTCCAGCGTCTGGCCCGATCAATCGGCACCCGCACAGCCGTGCTGTCATGTTCACCCAGCACACTGCTGTTTCCCGTACGCACGCGAGTATGACTATTTATGCTGTCAGCAGCGAAGGGGGGGCTAGGACGGCTACCTCTGATCAGTCCATGGAAATGGACGCTGCTGTTGTTGGCGCTGGTGCTGGTTTACCAGATAGGCGTGCAGCATCTGGATAACCGTCTGTATTTCTGGATCAAGACCTCCTGGCATGAGAGCGAATGGGAACATCGCAGCCTGTGGCTGCCCGAATACCGGGTGCGCGTCGATGCGCTACCGGTCGCCGGAGTGGCCGATAATCTTTCCGGGCTGACCTACGACGAAGGCCGCGGCCACCTGTGGGCGGTGGTCAACAACCCCGAGGCGCTGCTGGCCCTGAGCAAGGATGGCGAGCTGCTGGCGCGTTACCCGCTGAGCGGTTTCAGCGATGTCGAAGGCATCACCTACCTAGGCGATAACCTGCTGTTGCTGGCCGAAGAGCGCGACCAGGCGCTGGTGCTGGTCGAGGTGCCGGACAAACCCGGTGCCTTGTTCCGCGAGGATTACCGGGCGCTGACGTTGGCGATCGAACAGGGTGACAACCAGGGCTTTGAAGGCGTTGGCTACGACCGTGCGGGCGACCGGCTGTATGTGGTCAAGGAGCATTCGCCGCGCAAGCTCTATGAGGTGCGCGGCCTGAAATCCAGCGTGCAGGGCGACTTCAACCTGCAGGTGATCGATCGGCAGGCGTGGATCGATCACAAGGTGTTTGCCACCGACCTGTCATCGGTGCACTACGACGAGCAGACCGGGCATCTGGCCCTGCTCAGTGACGAGTCCAAGGTGCTGATCGAGCTGGATGCCGAGGATGGCAAGCTGATCAGCTTCCGCTCGCTGCTGAGCGGCTTCGCCGGCCTGCAGGACAGCGTGCCCCAGGGCGAGGGCCTGACCCTGGACGACCGGGGCAACCTCTATCTGGTCAGCGAACCCAATCTGTTCTACCGCTTCGAGCGCGACTAGCATGGGTAGGGTGCGCCGTGCGCACCAGCCCTGGGCTTTATCTGTGCTAAGTGCGACTAACCGCGGCGGATCATCCAGATACCCGCGACGATCAGCAGCAGGCCACCGACTTTGCCCAGGCTGATCGGGGCTTCGCGAAAGCCGGCCCAGCCGAAGTGGTCCAGCGCCAGGGCCATGCTCAGTTGCCCGGCGATCACCAGGGCCATAAACAGCAGCGCGCCGACCTTGGGGCCGGCAAAGGCGGCGGTGGCGATAAACATCACCCCCAGCAGGCCGCCGCTCCAGTGCCACCAGGTCAGCCCCTTGAGCGCGCCGAGGCCGGGCACCTCGCGTTGCGCCAGCACCAGGACGAGCAGGGCCAGGGTGCCGACGGCAAAGGAAATCAGTGCGGCCGACAGCACGCTGGAGACCTGCTTGGCCAGCTGGCCGTTGATCCCTGCCTGCAGCGGCAGGCAGGCTCCGGCGACAAAGGGCAGGGCGAGTAACCACCAGATCGGGGCGGGCATGGGGCGTCTCCAGGGCGGCAAAGGCGGATGAGTATGCCGTAAAAGCTGTCCGTCTAGTCAGCCTCGCTCAGGCCGGATTGCCGCTTGGCGCATGCAAAAAGGCCTGGGTTTTTGACCCAGGCCTTTTGCGTGTGATGCGCTGCTAATCAGCGACTGTGGTTTACGGCCACTGCATTTCACCCTTGAGCACCTTGGCGCTCAGTTCCAGGCTGCTGGCGTCGAGCAGGTCCGGGTACTGGGCTGTCATCGCCTCGATCAGCGCCTGGCTGTTCTTGGCCTTGGGCAGCGCGGCTTCCAGGTCATTGAGGTAGTTGCGGGTAAAGCGCAGGTCATCCAGGTTGAGCTTGGGCTGGCCCATAAAGTGCCCGGGTACCAGGGTTTTCGGCTGCAGCGCCTGCAGCTCGTCCAGGGATTTGAGCCAGGCCTGACGGGCCTCTAGGGTTTGTGCATCGGCAATCCAGGGGTGGATATTGGCGTAGGTCAGCACGCCGCCGACCACCGCCTGGATGCTCGGGATCCACAGGCTGCGGTGCTTGGGGTCATGGCCGATCAGTTCGATACGCTGGCCTTCCAGGGTCAGCTGGTCGCCCTGCAGAGCTTCAGGCACCAGGGTGCGGGCCGGCGCGCTGCCCTTGAGGATCGGCCCCCAGTAGGCCAGCTTCGGCTCGCGGCTTTTCTCGATATAGGCGACGGTCTGCGGCGTGGCCAAGACCTTGGCCTTGGGGAAGGCGCGAGTCAGGGTGTCCAGGCCGAAGTAGAAATCCGGGTCGCCGTGGCTGATAAAGATGGTGGTCAGGTTCTTGCCGCTGGCCTGGATGCGCTCGACCAGCTCCTGGGCTTCGCGGGTGGAGAACTGGGCGTCGACCAGAATGGCATCGCGCTCGCCGCTGATCAGGGTCGAGGTCACCGGGAAAATTGCCTTGTCGCCCGGGTTATAGACGTCCAGGGTCAGGGGCTGGGCAAAGGCTGTGGTGGCAAGGGTAAGCAGGCTGGCGCTGGCAAGCAGGCCGCGCATATGGCTGAGAATCGACATGCTGATCTCCTGTTGAGTAAGTGAGGGGATCTTAGTTGCTTTAAATCGAGCAAAAAGCCCCTTAATCTGCGCATATTTGTTGCGTATATCGAGCTAGTTATGGACCGACTGATGGCAACCCGGGTATTTGTCGAAGTGGTGGAGCGCGGTAGCCAGACCGCGGCCGCCGAGGCCCTGGAGATGTCGCGGGCCATGGTTTCGCGCTATCTGGCCGAGTTGGAGGCTTGGGTTGGCGCGCGCCTGCTGCACCGCACCACGCGCAAGTTGAGCCTGACCGGGGCCGGCGAGCAGTTGCTCGGTCAGTGCCGCGAGATGCTGGCCGTGGCCGAAGCCATGCAGAGCGTCAGCCAGGGCCGCAATGAAGCCCCGCGCGGCAACCTGCGCATCGCCTGCAGCCAATCCTTCGCCCAGGCCTGGCTGGTGCACGCCTTGAACGATTTCATCGGCCTGCATCCCCAGGTCAGCGTCGATCTGCTGGTGGGCAGCCAGGCGGTCAACTTGGTGGAGGCGCGTATCGACCTGGCCCTGCGCATCACCAATCAGCTCGACCCCAATCTGATCGCCCGTCAGCTGGCGGTCTGTCGCTCGGTGGTGTGCGCCAGCCCGGCGTATCTGGCCAAGCACGGCACGCCCCTACGGCCCGAGGACCTGGCCCAGCACAATTGCCTGAGTTACGCCTATTTCGGCCGCAGCATCTGGGAATTTACCCGCGCCGGTGAACCCCATGCCGTGGCGGTCAGCGGCAACCTCAGCGCCAATGAATCCATGGTGCTGTTGGAGGCCGTGCTTGCCGATATCGGCATCAGCCTGCAGCCGCGCTACTCGGTCAGCGCGCACCTGCGCTCCGGGGCGCTGGTGCAGTTGCTGCCCGACTACCAGCCGCAGGAACTGGGCATCCACGCCCTCTACAGTTCGCGGCGGCAGATGCCGCCGGCGTTGCGCGCTTTGCTGGATTTTCTCCTGGAGCGACTGGTCGATAGGCCGGACTGGGATCTCTAGCGCTGTGTTTTACCTGGCTTGAAACACGCAGGATCAGTAGCGGTACGGGTTTGCTGACGACTGTCGGTCTGCGGCCAAGGATCAGGTACTCTCGCCGTTGTCACAGGGCTTGCGTCAGGCGCGGTCTATGTAGGAGCGGTCTCGGCCGCGAATGGCGTCGTCGCGGTTTTGTGGCGACCATAAGGCTGATCAACAAGGCCGCGCCGGCTGTAGATTCCAGGTGCGCGCGGCGCACCCTACCTATGGCTTGTCGCCTCACGATCCGTATTGGCCACATAGCCTTGGCAACGCCCGACTAGAGCGCCTTGTCGAACTGGATCAGGGCCACGCGCTGGTGCTGGCGGTCACGGCGTTCGACTATGCCGCTGGGGCTGTAACCGAGTTTCGGGTAAAGCAGCAGGCCGGCGCTGTTGGCGTTGAAGCAGGACACCTGCATGCGCTTGGCGTGGTAGTGCGCGCGGGCCAATTGCTCCATCGCCGTCACCAGGTAATGGGCCACACCCTGGGCACGGGCCCAGGGCGCGACCATCAGGTTGCCCAGGGCGCAGTAGTCGCCGTATTGCCACTGATAGAAATTGGCGAAACCGGCGACCCGGCCATTGAGCAACGCCACGGTGCTGTCGCGGCGTTCGGCCATGGTCGCCGCCAGCTGGCCGACACTCAGCGGCCAGTCGGCCTTGGGATAGCAGAAGAACAGTTCCTCGGCGTTCTGCGCGAAGGTGACGATCTCGCTCAGGTCATCGGCCGTGGCGGCGCGATGGTCAAACGGCGAGCTGGGCGGCATGGTGGTCATCCTTGATTGATGCGGGGTTGGCTATCAGTGCGGAGGATACTGGCTGAGCACCTCGGCGACTGTGGCGCGGATCGCCGTTTCGCGTTCCGCCGGGCTCGGCTGGCGGTTGCGCAGTATTTGTTCGGCACTGCCGCGCCAGACCAGCTTGCCGTCCTTGCCGTCGAACAGGTCGATCTGCAGGGTACCGACCTGATAGTCCAGGGTGCGGGTTTCCACATAGCTGGGGCCACCCCAGAAGCCGCCGCGCCAGGGGTCGCCCCAGCTGCCGCCGAAGTGGGTGCTGACCTGCTGCTGGCGGTTATCGACGATCAGCCACACCTGCACCTTGAGGTCGCCGCTGCTGCCACTGGCGGCGGGGCGCAGGCCGCGTTGGTCGAGTTGTTCGCTGACCGCGGCGCGAATCCGCTGGCCGGTGAGGTCGCTGTTGACCCGCGGATCGTCAGGTTTGTACTGCACGGCCGGTTCCTGCCAGCTCCAGCTGCGGTAGGCGGCAAAGTCCCGGTTGGGGTCGAAGTCGCGCTCCAGCTGCGCGGTCTGGCAGGCGCTCAGTAGCAGCACCAGGGGCAAGAGCAGTAGCGATAAGCGCATGGGCGTTCTCCTGAAAAGGCTGGCAATCAGTGCGGCGGGTAGCTGCTCAGGGCCTGTTGCAGGGCGTTGCGCAAGGCCGCCGCCCGTTCGCCCTGGCTGCCGTCGGCGAGGGTTTCGGCGCTGCTGCTCCAGACCGGCTGGCCGTCGCGGCCGTCGAACAGATCGATGCGTACCACTATGACCTCTTCGCGGTAGCTGTGCACCCGCGGCGCGCTGCCCCACATACCGTACCGGTCGCCGTAGCGATCATGGCCGTAGTAGCTGCCATAGGGTTCGCTGACCTGGCGGATACGCTGCTCCAGACGCAGCTCGGCGCTGACCTGCAGGTCGGCCCCGGCACCGGCCCGCTGCGGGCGCAGGCCACGCTGGTCGAGGGCATTGCTCAGGGCTTCCTGCACCTGCTCGGTGCTGGCCCAGGCGCTGCCCGCGGGCAGCTGTCGCCAGCTCCAGGTGCGGTAGCGGCCATAGTCGCGGGGCGCGGCCGGGTAGGCGCTGGGGTCCAGCTGCCCAGGCACATGCGCCGGGGCCGGCGGCAGCGGTACGCTGTCGGCGACATAGGGGTTCTGGCTCTGACAGGCTGCCAGAGTGGCCAGTAGCAGTAGAGTCCCGAGCTGTCTCATATGCTGCTCCTGCTGCTCGAATAGGGGCTTGGTAGGTGGTTTTCAACGGCCTGCTGGGGTGTGACGCGGGGCCGGCCAGGCCGTGTGCAGCAACGCAGGCAATGAGCATTGGTGCGCACGGCGCACCCTACGGCCTCAGGTCTTCTCACCCTCAGGGGCAATAGCCGAGTGCAGCAGGCTATCGGTATATCGCCTTTTCAACGGCCTGTCAGCGTGGCCGGCAGATCCAGTGCAGATAACGGCCAAGCCCGGCAAAACTGGGGTGGCGACGGTAGGCCAGCTCCATTTCCAGCAGGTCGATCAGCTCGGCCTTGGCCTGGAAGGGCTGCGGCATATAGTCGTGGAACACCCGTACACCACTCTGGCTTTCGACCTGCCAATTAGGCTCGAGTTGCGCCGCCAGTTCGCGTGGATCGAGGGGCATCTGCGGAGTCAGGCTCTGTTTCTCGCCGGCGAACTCGGCCTTGCGCAGCTTGCGGAAGTGGCCCTTGAGCAGGTTGCGGTAGATCAGCGCGTCCTTGTTGTAGAAGGCCAGGGACAGCCAGCCGCCGGGCGCGCAGAGCTGGTGCAGCACCGGCAGGATGCTCTGGGGCTGGGCCAGCCATTCCAGCACGGCATGGCAGATCACCAGGTCATAGGGGCGTTCGAGCTGGCCGAGCAGGTCCTGCCAGGGGGCCTGGATAAAGGTCGCGCGCTGGCCGGCGGCGGCAAAGCGTTCGCGCGCCCCGACCAGCATGGGTTCGGCGGGTTCGGCCAGGGTCACCTCATGGCCGCGCTGGGCCAGCCACAGCGACATATGGCCGAGGCCTGCGCCGATATCCAGCACCCGCAGCGGCCTGTCGGGCAGGGCTTCGGCCAGGTCGGCCTGGAGTACGGCCAGGCGGATCGCGCCCTTGGCCCCACCATAGATCTTCTCGGCGAAGCGGGTGGCCAGCTCGTCGAAGTGCCGATCAGTCATTGTGCGCGTCTCCGAGAAAGCGTCTTTCGTTATCGGCCAGCTTGGCGCGTACCACCTGCTGCATATCCAGGCCCAGTTCGCCGCACAGCAGCACCAGATAGAGGACGATATCGCCGATTTCCTCGCCGGCATGGGCGAGCTGCTCGGCGCTCAGTTGGCGTGACTGGGCCTCGGTCAGCCACTGGAAGATTTCCACCAGCTCGGCCATTTCCACGCTGGCGGCCATGGCCAGGTTCTTCGGGCTATGGAATTGCCGCCAGTCGTTGCGATCACGAATGGCATGCATGCGGGTGGTCAGTTCGGCGAGGTTCATCGGGCGCTCCTGCAAAGAGGAGCATAGCTTCGGGGGTTCACCTGCGCGGTGCAAGCGGCTGCCGGCAGTTACCGGCAGCCGTGCGGGGTATTTCAGTCAAGCGGCTGCCAGCTGCCCTGCATATGCGGCAGGTCGTCCGCGCCGAGCAGGCTGAACTGGCCGCTGGCGGCCGGCTCGCTGGCCAGCAGGCGCACGGCGGCGGGCAGCAGCACAGGTTTCTGGAAGCGCACCTCTACCTGATAGCCGGCGCTGGGCAGGCGCTCGCCGAGTTCGGCCAGGGCCCGCGCCTTGTTCCACAGGCCGTGGGCAATGGCGCGGGGGAAGCCGAACAGCTTGGCGCTGGCCGCCGACAGATGAATCGGGTTGTAGTCGCCGGCGATACGCGCATAGCGCCGGCCGATATTCGCCGGGGCCTGCCAGTGGGCGAGGGTGGTTTGCGGCAGTTCGGCGGCGGCTTCGCGTTCGGGCACCGCGCCGTCCAGGCGTAAGGCGCGACAGAGGATGCGGCTGTCGCCCTCCCAGAGCAGGCCAAGCTGGTCGTGCAACTGGGTGATCAGGCTGAAGGTCACGCCCTTGTCGTGGGGCTGCAGGTTCTGCACCTGCACGCTGACCGTGAAGGGGCCCAGGCCGCCGAGCGGGCGTAGCACGCGAATACGGTTTTCCAGGTGCACCAGGCCGAGCAGCGGAAAGGGGAAGCGCTTATCGGTGAGCAGCTGCATCTGCAGGGCAAAGGCGAGGATGTGCGGGTAGGGCGCGGGCAGCAGGCCGTCGTCGCGAAAGCCGCAGATCTGCCGGTAGCGCGCCAGGTGCGCCGGGTCGACGTTGACCTGGCAGCGCAGGCCGACAGTCGGCAGGCTGCGCCCGCTGACGCCACGGCGCAGGGCGGCGCGGGCAAACAGGCCAGGCAGGGCGGATGGGGCGGGTAGATCGAGCCAGTCGATGGCCATGGCAAACTCCTCTGGGCGGGTGGCTGCAGCTTAGACGGCCGGCGGCAGAGTGCATTGGCCGCATCGTCCCGCTGGCTGGCAGGCCAGTCAATCGTCATCGCGCCTTGAGCCAGACGGCTAAAGCCGCCTAAGATGGCCGCGCCTCGCGGAAAATAAGAACTCCTATAAAAATGCGTGACCTGACTGACGACGTGGCGCTGATGCGCCCGGTGCTCGATGCCTTGCGTGCCAGCGGAACCGATCCTGATCGGGTGCTGGCGCGCGTCGGCCTGCCGCCTGGTGGTTTGCCCGCCGGGCGCTTTCCCCATTCGGCCCAGGCGATGTTCTGGAAGGCCGCCATCGACGAATGCGGCGAAGAGCATGTGGGGCTGTATCTGGCCCAGCATCTGCCGGCCTTCCATGGCCTGCTGCTGGAATACCTGTTTCTTTCCAGCGAGACCTTCGGCGAAGGCCTGCGGCATGCCTTGCGCTATGTACGCCTGCTCTCCGACACCCTCGATGCCCGCCTGGAAGTGCAGGGCGAGCGCGCGGTACTGGTGCTCGGCCTGGTACCGGGGACGCCGCGGCATTTCCCGGAAATGCTCGCCGGTGCGGTGATCCGCCTGTTCGCGGCCCTGACCGAAGGCGACTTCAGTCCCTATGAAGTGCAGTTTATCCATGCCGAGGGTGCCCCCGCCGAGCGTTACCAGCAGGTCTATGGCTGCCCGGGGCGGTTCGGTTGTGAGCGCTATGCCCTGGTATTCAACGCCGCGGTGCTGGACAAGACCTCGCGCCACGCCGCGCCCGAACTGCTGCGCATGCACGAGTCCCTGGCGCGCCGGCAACTGGCCGAAGTCGAACGGCTGGACCTGGTGCGCAAGGTGCGCGAACTGATCGGCGAACTGTTGGTCGACAGCGGTGCCACCCTGGAACAGGTAGCGGCCCGCCTGAATATGCCGGCGCGGCGGCTGCGCGAGCGCCTGGCCATGGCCGGGGTGCGCTTCAACGATCTGATCACCGATTACCGCTGCCGCCTGGCCAAGGACCTGCTACTCAATACCGACGAGCGCATCGAGGTGATAGTCGAACGCACCGGTTTCTCCGAACCGAGCACCTTCTACCGTGCCTTCAAGCGCTGGGTCGGCGAGACCCCGGTGGAGTTTCGCAAGCGCGGCAAGGGCGGCCAGGCCGAGTAGGGTGCGCCGTGTGCACCACCGCCCATGCAGTAGGTGCGCACCGACTACTGGGCGAAATAGGTGGCCCAGAAGTAATAGGCGGTCATCCCGCTGCCCACGCCGATCACCAGCACCCGCAGCAGCTTGGCCGGCAGGCGCTGGCCCAGCGCGCCGCCGACATAACCGCCCAGCGTCGCCCCCACCAGCAACACTGCCAATTCGTACCAGCTGACTCGCCCGGCGAGGATAAAGGTGATGCTGGCGACGCTGTAGATCACCGCCGAAATCAGGTTTTTCAGGGCGTTGGCCCGCGCCAGCGGGTGGCCCTCGATGGAAAACGCCGCCAACTGCAGAATGCCCATGCCCGCGCCGAAATAGCCGCCATAGATCGACACGCCGATATGCGCGGCCAGTGACAGCGGGCCGTGGGGCGGTTGCGCGGCCTCGGCGCGGCGGGCCGCCAACCAGCGACTAAGCCAGGGGCTGGCGGCAAACAGCGCGGTAGCGGCCAGCAGCAGCCAGGGAATCAGCTTGGCAAACACCGCATCGCCGCCAACCAGCAGCAACAGCCCGCCCAGCAGACCACCGGCCAGTCCGGCCGCCAACAAGGGCAGCAGATAGCGCCCCAATGGTCGCAGCGAAGCCCGCGCGGCCCAGGCTCCGGCCAGGCTGGCCGGCCACAGCGCCACGGCATTGGTGGCGTTGGCCGTCACCGGCGGCAGACCGGCGGCGAGCAGCGCCGGAAAGGAGAAAAACGTGCCGCCACCGGCCAGGGCATTCATCCCGCCAGCGGCGAAACCGGCAAGCACCAGCAGCAGAATCTCGGACACAGGCATGGCAAAGGCTCGGGCAAAAGGTCAGCAGCTTAACCAGCGCGCGCGGTGGGGCCAAGTCGACCAAGGTCGTTGGCGTATAGGCGGGTCAAATTGCGGGCATAAAAAACTGTCTGGAGCCATTTTTAGCGTCGCGTAGCGACGGCCTGAAGAATGACTGCGGTGGAGGCAGGCATAAAAAACTGTCCGGAACAGTTTTTAACGTCGTGCAGCGACGGCCTGAAGAATGACTGCGGTGGGGGGCAGGCATAAAAAAACCGGCTTGTGGCCGGTTTTTAGGGGGTAGTCTCAGCTTATTTTTGGTAAGCCGCGACCGCCTTGAGAATCAGGCCGCGGGCTTCTTCAGCGCCGCCCCAGCCTTCGACCTTGACCCATTTGCCTTTTTCGAGATCCTTGTAGTTCTCGAAGAAGTGCTTGATCTGCTCGATCAGCAGCGGGGGCAGGTCGGTGTATTCCTGGACGTCTTTGTACAGCACGGTGAGTTTGTCGTGCGGTACGGCAACCAGCTTGGCGTCGCCACCGGCTTCGTCGCTCATATGCAGTACGCCAACCGGGCGGGCGCGGATCACCGAGCCTGGAGCCACCGGGTAGGGGGTCACGACCAGCACGTCGAGGGGGTCGCCGTCGTCAGCCAGGGTGTGCGGGATAAAGCCGTAGTTGGCCGGGTAGAACATCGGGGTGGCCATGAAACGGTCGACCATCAGGCAATCGATGTCGTGGTCGATTTCGTATTTGATCGGCGCGTGGTTGGCCGGGATCTCGATGGCGACGTAGATGTCATTCGGCAGGTCTTTACCAGCAGGGATCTTGCTGTAGCTCATGGGGCGACTCCCGAGGGGTGGGCCAAAAAAGTGGCGCGATTATAGGCATATTCCCCCGTCGTTGCTATGCCGGGATGCCTAGCCTTTGGTCGCGATGTGTTCGCCTTTTGGTCTGTCGCGATAGTCCGGGTGGTCCTTCTGCAGCGCCTGCAGCCGGCTCAGCGGGTCCTGGCGGTAGAACAGCGCAAGCTGCGCGTAGACCGCCGGGAAAGCCTCGGCCAGCAGGTCCGGGGCGCTGAAGAAGTATTCGCTGGTCACCGCGAAGAATTCGGCGGGGTCTTCGGCGGCGTAAGGGTCGATGGCGGTTTCGGCCTGCGGATCTGCGTCCAGCTGGGCATTGAGCGAGTCGAAGGCGCTCTGCATGGCCTCGGCCCAGTCGCTGATGCGCATATTGCGGTGCAGCGGCGGCAGGCCGTTGGCGCTGCCGTTGAGCATGTCCAGCTTGTGCGCCAGCTCGTGGATCACCAGGTTGTAGCCGTCCCAGCCGCCGCTGGCCTGCACCCCGGGCCAGGCCAGGATCACCGGGCCTTGCTGCCAGGCTTCGCCGCTGTGCTGGCCGTCCCATTCATGCACCACGCCGCTGGCGTCGCGGTGGCGCTGCGGGCTGACGAAGTCGTCCGGGTAGAGGACGATTTCATGAAAGCCCTGGTACCAGTCGAGGTCGTCCAGGTGCAGCAGCGGCAGCTCGGCCTGCACCGCCAGCAGCAGGCGATCGCTGTGGTCCAGTTCGACGCCGGGCAGGGTGCTGAGGTGCTTGTTATGCAGAAACAGCACCGCGCGGGCCTGCAGGCGCTGCAGTTCATCCGGGCTGAGGCCATCCAGCAGGGGCAGATGCCGCAGCACGTCGTTCCAGGTCGCGGCGGCAACCGGGTGGCGGGCAAGGATGCGCTGGCGACGCCAGGCGCGTAACGACCACATGGATTCTGCTCGGGCTGTACGGAGCGCTCACCTTAAGCCGGGCCGGGGTGAGGGGCAAGTCGGCATAAAGGCTGCACAGACCAGGCTGATAGCGACCTGGGAGGGCTGCCGATGTCGATCGAACGATTGGATCATTGCGCTGTGAGTTTGGTGTACGGCCATGGCCTGGACCTGCCCAGCCAGGCCGCGCGGGTTCGCGCCGCCTGGTTGCCCGGGCGCGAAGGACGTGCGCCGGTGTTGCTGGTCGCCTTGCTGTGGGCACGCGAATGCCCCGATGTGGTGCGCGTCGTCGACGCCCACCTGGATGCCCTGTTTGCCGATTACAGCAGCACCCCCGGTGGCTGGAGTGAAGCCCAGGCCGCCCGGCAGGTCCTCGCGGCCCTCAATGCCCAGCTGTTTCGCCAGCGCCGGGCCGGGCGCGGCCGCTTCCAGTTGGACGCTGGCCTGTTGCTGCTGCAGGGCGACGAATTGCAGTTTCTCCAGGCCGGGGCCATCGGCTTGCTGCGCTACCAGGCGGGCAGTCTGCAGAGCCTGATCGGCCGTGAGGGCATGCAGCTGGGAACCCAGGCCGAATTGGCACTGGTGCAGCACAGCCTGCCGCTGAGCCAGGGTGCGGCCCTGTTGCTGGCTCCGCAGCCCTTGCTGGAGGTCGCCGACCTGCAGAGCTTTCGGCAGGCCTGCGCGCAACTCGGTGCCGCGCATCTGCAAAGCGTGCTGCGGCCCTGGTTGCATGCGCCGGGGGCCGCGGTGCTGGTATTGCCCGGCAAGCCGGGGGCAATGCCGCCCGCCGCGCCGCCTGAGACCTGGCCGGTGGTGGGAGATGCCTGGCCGGGCATGCAACTGGATGGCTGGACGCTGCTCGAACCCTGCGCCTATGGCCCGCCCGGGCGGATGTTCCGCGGCCGCGACGAAGGTGGTCGGGAGGCTTTGCTGTGGCTGGTCGAGCAGGCCGCGGACGAGGCCTTCTGGCAGCGCGAGTGGGTGCTGCGGCGCAGTCCGGTGGCGAGTTTGCCGCGAGTGCTGTCGTCCCATCGGCCACGCCGGCATGCCTTTATGCTGTTCGAATTGCCGGCCAGCGGCATGCGCAGCCTGGTCGACTGGGCGGCGGCCCATGGCCCGCTGGACGGGGCGACCCTGCTGGCCTTGCTGGAACAGTTGATCGCCGCCGTGCGCGGCTTGCAACGGCGCGGCATGCAGGGCTTGTGGCTGGATCCGGGCAATATTCTGGTCGGCGACGGCGGGCATCTGCTGGTGCTGCCCGAATATGCCGCGCTGCTGCCCGGCGTCGCGCGTCAGCGTTTGCCCGCGGCGGCGCAACCCCTGGCCCCGGAGCTGCGCCATGGCCAGGCGGCGGATGGCCGCGCCGACCAGTTCGCCCTGGCGGCCCTGGCCTACTGGTTGTTCTGCGGTCGCTGGCCGGATGCCGCGCGGGCCGATGCCGATGCGCTCAGTCGCTATGTGCCGCTGGCGCAGTATGGCCAGCATGTGCCGGCCGGCTGGGATGGGGTGCTGGCACGGGCCCTGGCCCCGCGACCGGAGGCGCGCTTCGAGGCCCTTTCGGAGTTTCAGCAGGCCCTGCAGCAGCCGTTGCAGGCGCATCACGCGCTATTGCACGTGCCCAGGCGCAAGCAGCCCTGGCAGTTCGCCTTGATCGGCGTGCTGCTGGTGCAATTGGTGTTGGGGCTCTGGTTGAGCCTGGACCTCTAGCAGGCCGTTGAAAAACTACCTGCGTTGGCAATACTGCGTTAAAAGCGGCCTCGGCAGGCCGCCTGCGGCTAACGCGCTTTAGCGCGGCCCGAAGGGCGAGTGAAATGAGTAATGCTCATTTACAGCCAGTAAACTCCGCTTCCTCGGCCGTTTTTGCCTTGTCTTGCCTGCCTCGCCTACGTTTTTCAACGGGCTGCTAAAACTGCGAAGCGCCCTTGGGGTCAGACCGACAGGGCGCTTCGTGGGGCTGGCACTTAGGGCGCGGTGGGGTCTTCGCCGATCGGCAGGACGAAGTTCTTGAACTCGGTGTCTTCGACGAAACCGATGGACTCGTACACCTTGTGCGCCACCGTGTTGTTGATGCTGGAAGCCACGCGCAGGCGCACCGCGTTGGTGTCCTTGGCCATCTGCTTGGCGGCCTGGATCAGGCGGTCGGCGACCAGCTGGCGGCGGGCGTCCTGGCAGACATAGATGTCGTTGAGAATCCACACGCGCTTGAGCGACAGCGAGGAAAAGCTCGGGTAGAGCTGGCAGAAGCCGAGGATC
>JBFJZW010000090.1:0-14989 GCA_041621875.1 Pseudomonas sp.
GGCCTGTTAGCGCTGTGGGCCGTCGAGCAGGGGCAGGGGGGGGGGGGATGTCCGGCTCGCGGTCGAAGCCGGCCGGGCACTTGCCCTTCAGGTACCAGGCGAAAGCGATGATCTCGGCGATACAGCGGTACAGCTGCTCGGGAATCGCGTCGCCCAGCTCCAGGCGCGCCAGCAGGCGTACCAGTTCCGCATTCTCGTAGATCGGCACCTCATACTCGCGGGCAATGGCCAGAATCGCTTCGGCCAGTTCGTCGTCGCCCTTGGCGCTGAGGATCGGGGCGTTCTGGCCGTCGTAGGTCAGGGCGATGGCCTGGCGTGGTGCGGTCTTTTTCATGCGGTTTCGTCCACCCAGCGCTGTTCGAGGGTCGTGCGCGGGCCGCGCGGTGGCGTGCCCTGGTTGCAGGCCAGCTCGCCGACCTGCACGCCCACGCCGTTGAGGCGCTGGCGCAGGTTGTCCAGTTCGCCGTCGATCAGGCTGACGGTGCTGCCGCGTTCGGCCCACAGCTGACTCGAGAGCCGGCCCTGGGCCAGTTGCGCCTGGACCTGCAAGGGCCCTAGCGGTTCGAGGTCGAAGGCCAGTTCGACCTTCCACAGGGTTTCCTTCTTCTCGGGCTTGTCCGATTTGTTGCTCTCGTCGCGCTGGATCTTGACCTGCAGGGGGACCAGTTCCTGCTGGTTGCGCATCGGCAGTTCCAGTTGCCAGGTGGTCAGCAGGTTGCCGTCCGGGCCGACCTGGCTTTGCGCGAGGCTGGACAGTTGATGGGTCTGCAGGCGGGAAACCGCCGCTGCGGCCAGTTTCAGCAGGGTTTCCAGATCGGCTTCGCCGTCCATGGCCTGCAGCAGGCGCGAGGGCAGGGGGAAGTTCAGGGCCTGCTGGCGGCTGCTCATCTGGCCGAGGCCCAGCAGGTTGCGCGCCAGAGCCGGCATGGCCTGGGCCAGCACCGCGCCGGCATTGGCCGCGGCCAGGGGCTGGCCGCTCGGCGTATTGGGCAGTAGCTGGGTGATCAGGCGCAGCAGGTTGGCCTTCAGATCGGTAGGCAGGGCGTGACCCTGACCGCTCAGCAGTTTGCTTTCGAGCAGCAGGCCGCTGTCGCCAAGGGCCTGGCTCAGGCCCTTGGCGGTGCTCAGTTGGGCGGCATCGGGCAGGCCGCCCAAGAGTTTGTCGATGCTGGTACGCAGGCCCTCCGGCAGCGCCTGCTTGGTCGTCAGACCTTGCAGGGCGCTGAGCAGACCTTCCAGAGAACCCTGGCGATTGTGCTGGGTAGTCAGTTGCTGACCGAGCACCAGTTGGTCGAGGCGGCTGCTCAGGGGCAGGAAGTTCAGCGCCTGGCGGCCCTGTACCTCGGCGCTGAGCAGGCTGCCGAGGGGCAGTGGCAGCGGGGTTTCCAGGGCCAGCTTACTGCCGGCCAGCGGCGTATTGAGCAGGCTGAGGACCACCTTGTAGATCACCTGCTGGGTTTTGCCCTGCAGCAGTTGTTCGCGGGCTTCCACCTTGCCCTGCAGCAGGGTGCCGATGGGCAGTTGCTGCAGGTCCAGGCTGGTCAAGGCCTTGCCGGTACCGGTCTGCAGCAGGACTGCCAGCCGGGTTTCCGAGAGGGCGGTCACCGCCAGCGCGGTGCCCTGAGCCAGGGGGCGTGGGCTGCTGGCTTCGACTGTGGTCTGGCGGCCATTCTCCAGGGTCAGCTTGAGCAGCACCTGGAAACTCTGGGCCACCTCCTTGAGGGCAATGACTTCGGCCTTGGCGGTTTCGCCACTGGCCAGCAGCCCCTGCATGGGCTGCAGCAGCTTTAGCGCCAGATCGGCAGGTACGTTATTGGCGCGACTGCTCGGCGGCGTCGGTGAAACCGGGCGCGGGCTGCTGATTTCGCTCATGAACGGGTTACAACCTGTCGAAAATGCCCACTGCGGGAGGCGGGGCCGGGCATGTATAATCGCGCACCGTCTGAGAGGGTATTTACAAATTACTGCGCTCGGCCATGCTGCGTTGAAACCAGCCTCAAAATGCTCATGTACTACTCGTACACTCCGCTTTTTCGGCTGTTTTCGCCTTGCCTGACCATCGCTCGCTACTTTTGTAAGCACCCTCTGGGGGCGGCTGCGCATTGCGCTTGCCTCAGTATAGCGGCCAAGACTCTGCCGACTTGAACAGCTTTTGCCATCCATCTTAGGTGCCGATGCCTTGACCAGTCCCCTTCTCGAAGCCGTGGCGCTCGCTTGTGAGCGGGACTGGCGCATGCTCTTCGAACGCCTGGAGCTGCGTCTGGTTCCCGGAGAGATGCTACAGGTGGCCGGCCCCAACGGCAGCGGCAAGACCAGCCTGCTGCGTTTGCTGGCCGGTCTGATGCAGCCGACGGCGGGGGAAGTACGCCTCAATGGTCAACCCCTGGCCGAGCATCGCGAGGAGCTGGCGCGCAACCTGCTGTGGATAGGTCACGCCGCCGGGATCAAGGGCCTGCTCACCGCCGAGGAGAACCTCACCTGGCTCTGCGCCCTGCATCATCCCGCCGAGCGCGAGGCGATCTGGCAGGCGCTGGCGGCAGTAGGCCTGCGCGGTTTCGAGGATGTGCCCTGCCATACCCTGTCCGCCGGCCAGCAGCGCCGCGTGGCGCTGGCCCGCCTGTATCTGCCTGGGCCATCATTGTGGGTACTCGATGAGCCCTTTACTGCGCTGGACAAGGCGGCTGTCGCGCAGTTGGAGCAGCATCTGGCACAGCATTGTCAGCAGGGCGGCCTGGTGGTGCTGACCACGCACCATGAAATGACGGTCAAGCCGGCCGGATATCGCGAGCTTGATCTGGGGCAACGTACGCCATGAGCAATGTTTTTAGTCTGTTGCTCGCTCGCGAAGCGCGCCTGCTGTTCCGTCGCCCGGCCGAGCTGGCCAACCCGCTGGTGTTCTTCGCCATCGTTATCGCCCTGTTCCCGTTGGCGGTTGGCCCGCAGACCCAGTTGTTACAAAGCCTGTCGCCGGGACTGCTGTGGGTGGCGGCGCTTTTGGCCGTGCTGCTCTCGCTGGATGGGCTGTTTCGCAGTGATTTCGAGGACGGCTCGCTGGAACAGTGGGTCCTTTCGCCGCACCCCCTGGCTCTTCTGGTTCTGGCCAAGGTGCTGGCACACTGGCTGTTTTCCGGCCTGGCCCTGGTTCTGCTGGCACCGCTGCTGGCGCTGATGCTCGGTCTGCCGGGGCGCTGCCTGCCGGTATTGCTGCTCTCGCTGTTGCTCGGTACCCCGGTGCTGAGCCTGCTGGGGGCGGTGGGCGCGGCGCTGACGATGGGCCTCAAGCGCGGCGGCCTGTTGCTGGCGCTGCTGATTCTGCCGCTGTATATCCCGGTGCTGATTCTCGGCAGCGGGGCGTTACAAGCCAGCCTGCAAGGACTGCCGGCGCTGGGCCACCTGTTGTGGCTGGCCAGCCTCACCGCCCTGGCGGTGACCCTGACACCTTTTGCCATCGCCGCCGGTCTCAAGATCAGCGTCGCTGAGTAGACAATAAGCCTGAATGGCCGGTTGATCCTGGTGCTTGCCTGCGCCGCGATCCGCCCTAGCACTGATGAGTGACCTGATGAATTGGACGTGGTTTCACAAACTGGGCTCGCCCAAGTGGTTTTATGAGATCGGCGCGCGCTGGCTGCCCTGGCTGGCGCTGGCCGCGGTCTTGTTGCTGACGGTGGGCCTGGTCTGGGGCCTGGCCTTTGCGCCGCCGGATTACCAGCAGGGCAACAGCTTTCGCATCATTTATATCCATGTGCCGGCGGCGTTTCTCGCCCAGTCGATCTACGTGATGCTGGCGGTGGCCGGTATCGTCGGCCTGGTGTGGAAGATGAAGCTGGCCGATGTCGCCCTGCAGCAGGCCGCGCCCATCGGGGCCTGGATGACCGTAATCGCCCTGCTGACCGGTGCCATCTGGGGCAAGCCGACCTGGGGCACCTACTGGGTGTGGGATGCGCGCCTGACCTCGATGCTGATTCTGCTGTTCCTGTATTTCGGCGTGATCGCTCTCGGTAATGCCATCACTAACCGCGACAGCGCGGCCAAGGCCTGCGCGGTGCTGGCCATAGTCGGGGTGATCAATATCCCGATCATCAAGTACTCGGTGGAGTGGTGGAACACCCTGCACCAACCCGCCACTTTCAGTGTCGTAAGCAAGCCGGCCATGCCCTTCGAGATGTGGATGCCGCTGCTGTTGATGGTGCTGGGTTTCTACTGCTTCTTTGGCGCGGTACTGCTGATGCGCATGCGCCTGGAAGTGCTTAAGCGTGAGGCGCGCAGCAGTTGGGCCAAGGTTGTCGTCAAGGCGCAGGTGGAGAAGGGCCTATGAGTTTTGCCAGCTTTAGCGAGTTTATCGCCATGGGCACCCACGGGCCTTATGTCTGGTCCTGCTACGCCATCAGCCTGGCGATATTGGGGCTGAATGTGGCGCTGCCAATCCTGGCCCGCCGCCGTTATCTGCAAGACGAGGCGCGCCGTTTGCGCCGGGAGGAGTCGAAGTGAACCCTGTCCGCAAGAAGCGCTTGTATATAGTCCTGGCCATTCTCGCCGGCGCCGGCATCGCAGTGGCCCTGGCCCTGAGCGCGCTGCAGCAGAACATCAACCTGTTCTACTCGCCAACCCAGATCGCCAACGGCGAGGCCCCGCAGGACACCCGTATTCGCGCCGGCGGGCTGGTGCAAGAGGGCTCGGTCAAACGCTCCGGCGACTCGCTGGATACTGACTTCGTGGTGACCGACGGTGCCGAGCACGTGACGATCCGCTACAGCGGCATCCTCCCCGACCTGTTTCGCGAAGGGCAGGGCATCGTCGCCATGGGCAAGTTGAATGCCGATGGCGTGCTGGTTGCCGACGAAGTCCTGGCCAAACACGATGAAAACTACATGCCGCCGGAAGTCATGCAGGCCCTGGAGCAGAGCGGCATGCAACAGCAGCACGATGCGGCCAAAGCGGCCAAGCAGGCGTCCCCATCGGAGTACGCGCAATGATTCCCGAGCTCGGCCATCTGGCCATGATTCTGGCCCTGTGCATGGCGCTGGTGCAGGCCACCCTGCCGATGGTCGGTGCCTGGCGCGGCGACCGCCAGTGGATGAGCCTGGCCCAGCCGGCGGCCTGGGGCCAGTTCAGCTTTATGCTGTTCGCCTTCGTCTGCCTGACCTACGCCTTTATGGTCGACGATTTCACCGTGGCCTATGTCGCCAACAATTCCAACACGGCCTTGCCCTGGTATTTCAAGTTCAGCGCGGTATGGGGTGCGCACGAAGGTTCGCTGCTGCTCTGGGGCCTGATCCTGGCTGGCTGGACCTTCGCCGTGTCGATCTTCTCGCGCCAGCTGCCGGAGGAAATGCTCGCCCGGGTACTGGGCGTGATGGGCATTATCAGCATCGGTTTTCTGCTGTTTCTGATCGTCACCTCCAACCCCTTCGAACGCCTGCTGTTCGATACTCCCGCCAACGGCCGCGACCTCAACCCGCTGCTGCAGGACTTCGGCCTGATCATTCACCCGCCGATGCTCTACATGGGCTATGTCGGTTTCTCGGTGGCCTTCGCCTTCGCCATCGCCGCACTACTGGGCGGCAAGCTGGATGCGGCCTGGGCGCGCTGGTCGCGGCCCTGGACCACGGTGGCCTGGGCTTTCCTCGGCATCGGCATCGCTTTGGGCTCCTGGTGGGCCTATTACGAGCTCGGCTGGGGCGGCTGGTGGTTCTGGGACCCGGTGGAAAACGCCTCCTTTATGCCCTGGCTGGTTGGCACCGCGCTGATCCACTCCCTGGCGGTGACCGAGAAGCGCGGTGTGTTCAAGAGCTGGACCGTACTGCTGGCCATTGCCGCCTTCTCCCTGAGCCTGCTGGGGACCTTCCTGGTGCGCTCCGGGGTGCTGACCTCGGTGCATGCCTTCGCCAGCGATCCGGAGCGTGGGGTGTTTATCCTGGCGTTTCTGCTGCTCGTGGTGGGGGGGTCGCTGACCCTGTTCGCCATCCGCGCGCCAGTGGTCAAGAGCCAGGTCGGTTTTGTCCTGTGGTCGCGGGAAACCCTGCTGCTGGTCAACAACATCATTCTGGTGGTGGCGGCGGCGATGATCCTGCTCGGCACCCTTTATCCCCTGGTGCTGGATGCCATCAGTGGCACCAAGCTGTCGGTCGGCCCGCCTTACTTCAATGCGTTGTTCGTGCCGTTGATGGGCTTGTTGATGGCGATGATGGCGGTGGGCGTGCTGGTACGCTGGAAGGACACGCCGCTGCGCTGGTTGCTCGGCATGCTCTCGCCGGTGCTGATCGGCAGCGTGGTCCTGGCGGTGGTGGCGAGCCTGCTGCTGGGCGATTTCAATTGGGCCGTGCTCGGTGTCTGGCTGCTGGCACTGTGGGTGGTGCTGGCCGGGCTGCGCGACATCTATGAAAAGACCCGGCACAAGGGTTTGCTCAAGGGTCTGCCGAGCCTGACTCGCAGCTACTGGGGCATGCAGACCGCGCACCTGGGCATGGCGGTGTGCGCCCTGGGCGTGGTGCTCACCAGTGTCGGCAGTTTCGAGCGCGATATGCGCATGGCTCCCGGCGAGTCGGTGGAAATCGGCGGCTATCAGTTCGTCTTCGAAGGGGCCGAACACTTCGAGGGGCCGAACTTCACCTCCGACAAGGGCACGGTGCGCATCCTCGAAGAGGGCAAGCAGATCGCCGTGCTGCACCCGGAGAAGCGCCTGTATACCGTGCAGCAATCGGTCATGACCGAGGCGGGGATCGATGCCGGGATCACCCGCGACCTGTTCGTCGCCCTGGGCGAGCCCTTGGATAACGGAGCCTGGGCGGTGCGCGTGCACATCAAGCCCTTTGTCCGCTGGATCTGGCTGGGTGCCTTGCTCATGGGCCTGGGCGGTTTCCTCTCGGCGACGGATAAACGCTACCGCATGAAGATCAAGACCCGGGTGCGCGAAGCCCTGGGCATGGCGGGGGTGCAGGCATGAAACGGCTGATCCTGATACTGCCCCTGGCGATCTTTCTCGGTGTCGCGCTGTTTCTCTACCGCGGCCTGTTTCTCGACCCCAGCGAACTGCCCTCGGCGTTGATCGGCAAGCCGTTTCCGGCGTTCTCCCTGCCGGCGGTGCAGGACGGCAAGACGCTGAGCGAGGCCGACCTCAAGGGCAAGCCGGCGCTGGTCAATGTCTGGGCCACCTGGTGCGTGGCCTGCCGGGTCGAGCATCCGGTGCTGAACAAGCTGGCCGGGCTCGGCGTAACCATCCATGGGGTCAACTACAAGGACGACAACGCCGCCGCGCAGAAGTGGCTGGTGGAGTTCCATGACCCTTACCAGCTCAATATCAACGACGCTCGCGGCACCCTGGGTCTGGACCTGGGCGTGTATGGCGCACCCGAGACCTTCCTGATCGACAAGGACGGCATCATCCGCCACAAGTTCGTCGGCGTGATCGATGAGCGGGTCTGGCGCGAGCAGTTGGCACCGCTGTATCAAGAGTTAGTCGATGAGGCCCAGCCATGAAACGTCTGCTAAGCGCCGCTGTATTAGGCCTGGCGCTGCTGGGCAGCGCCCAGGCCGCCATCGATACCTACGAATTTGCCAGTGAGGCCGAGCGCGAGCGTTATCGCAACCTGGTGGAAGAGCTGCGCTGCCCCAAGTGCCAGAACCAGAACATTGCCGACTCCGACGCGCCGATTGCCATGGACCTGCGTGCGCAGATCTTCCGCATGCTGGAGGAGGGCCAGAGCAATGAGCAGATCATCGATTTTCTGGTCAGCCGCTATGGCGATTTCGTTCTCTACAAACCGCCGGTAACCGCGCGCACCCTGTTGCTCTGGTACGGCCCTGGCGGCCTGCTGCTCGGGGGCTTCGTCCTGCTCGGGGTGATCCTGCTGCGTCGCCGCGGCAAACAGAATGCCGTGGCCTGCGGTCTGTCTGCGGATGAACAGCAGCGTCTGGCCGCTTTGCTCAGCCAACCGCCTGCCAATAATCAACCGCCTGTGGATAAGAAAGACTGATGATCGAATTCTGGTTGTGCGCCGGCCTGCTGTTGCTGGTGGCCCTGGCTTTTCTGCTGATTCCGGTGTTGCGCGCGCGCAAGGTGCAAGCGGAAGAGGATCGTACCGCGCTCAATGTGAGCCTCTATCAGGAGCGTTTGCAGGAGCTGCAAGGCCAGCACGAGGCCGGCGCGCTGAACGACGAACAGCTGCAGCATGGCCGCGATGAAGCGGCCCGCGAGCTGCTGGCTGACACCGAGGGTGCAGGGGCTCCGAGTCGCTTCGCCGCCCGGGGCCGGACGATTCCGCTGCTGGCCGCCCTGTTGATGCCAGTGCTGGGCTTTGGTCTGTATCAGTACTGGGGGGCCATCGACGAGCTGGAACAGGCGCGTACCTTTGCCGCGCAACCGAAGAGCATCGAGGAGATGACTGCGCGCCTGGAAGCCTCGGTGCAGAGCAATCCTGATTCTGCCGAGGGCTGGTACTTCCTTGGGCGCGCCTATATGGCCCAGGAGCGGGCGAGCGATGCGGCGGCGGCTTTCGAACGGGCCGTCGGCGTTGCCGGGCGTGAGCCGGAGCTGCTCGGGCAGTGGGCCCAGGCGCTGTACTTTGCCGGCAACAAGCAGTGGAACGAGCAGATGCAGGCGCTCACCGACGAAGCCTTGCAGGCCGATCCGGAGGAGGTCACCAGTCTCGGCCTGCTCGGTATTGCCGCCTATGAAGAGGGGCGCTTCACGGCGGCCATCGGCTTCTGGGAGCGGCTGGTCGCGGTACTGCCGGAGCAGGATCCTTCGCGGCAAGCGATTCAGGGCGGTATCGAGCGTGCTCGTGAGCGCCTCGACGGGCCGACAGAGGAGGCGCAAACGCCAGCGGCGGCGGGGCAACTGACGGTCAAGGTCGAGCTGGCCGCGGCGCTGCAGGATCAGGTGCAACCGAGCGACAGCGTGTTCGTCTTCGCCCGTGCCGCATCCGGCCCGCCGATGCCGCTGGCGGTCAAGCGCCTGACCGTGGCCGATCTGCCGGCGCAGGTCAGCCTGTCGGATAGCGACGCAATGATGCCGCAGCTGAAGATTTCCGGGTTCGAGCAGGTGCAGCTGGTGGCGCGGATTTCCCGCAGCGGCAATGCCACCGCCGGCGAATGGATTGGCAGCAGCCAGCCATTGGCCAGCAGCAGCACCGAGCTGCAGCAGCTGACCATCGACACCGCGGACGGACAGGCGCAATGACGCGCTGGATGCCGTTAGTGCTGGCGCTGGGCTTGTCGAGCCTGGCCGGTTGCGCGGTACAGCAGGTTAGCGCCCCCATCACGCAACCGTCGGTGACCAAGTCGCACCCGCGCTATGCACCGCCGCCCGGGGTGGAAAGCCACTGGGATAGGCGTCTGGCGGTGTATGTGGTGGCCGGCGCGCGTGACCTGTACTACCGCGAGCGTACCTACTACCGCTGGAACAACGGTTGGAGCTGGGCGACCAATCCGCAGGGCCCCTGGCAGCCAACCGACAGCAGCGGCGTCCCGCCGGGCCTGTATCGGCGGTACGCGCAGTAGCGCTGTGCCAGGGCGCGGCGTAGCCCACCCGCCACCGCCGCGCTCAGGCCAGTACGCCATCGCGAAAGTCACGCAGCGCCTGCTCGATCTCTTCCCGGGTATTCATCACAAAGGGCCCGTACTGCACGATCGGCTCGCCCAGGGGCTTGCCCGCGATCAGCAGCAGGCGCGCGCCGTCCTGGCTGTGCAGGGGCAACTCGCCCTGATCGGATAGGCGCACCAGACGGCCGGCCGCCACCGACTGCGGGCTTGCACCAGGCAGCTGCAGGCTGCCCTGGTAGACATACAGCATGGCCCTGTGGCCTTGCGGCAGGCGCGGCGCGATGTGGCTACCGGCCGGCAGGCGCAGGTCGAACAGGTAGGGCTCGGTATCGGGCCGCTGCACTGCGCCCTGTTGCTGCACCTGGCCGTCGTCGAACTGGCCGGCGATCACCACCACCTCGACGCCGCTGGACGTGGTCAGGCGCGGAATCTCGCTGGCGGGAATGTCGCGGTAACCGGGGTCGCCGAGCTTGTCCTTGGCCGGCAGATTGAGCCACAGCTGAAAACCGCGCATGGCCCCCTGTTCCTGCTCGGGCATTTCGCTGTGGATGATGCCGCGGGCGGCGGTCATCCACTGCACGCCGCCGCTTTGCAGGCGGCCGACATTGCCCAGGTGGTCTTCATGGCGCATATGGCCTTCGAGCATATAGGTGATGGTCTCGAAACCGCGGTGCGGGTGCGGTGGAAAGCCGGCGATGTAATCGTCGGGGTTGTCCGAGGCGAACTCGTCGAGCATCAGGAAGGGGTCGAAGCGCTCGAGACCAGGCCCGCCTATTACCCGGTTCAGGCGCACGCCGGCACCGTCGGATGCGGGCTGGCCGGGCTGGATGGCGATAACGCTGCGCAGTGGATTCATGGGGCACCTCCATTAGTGGATGAGCCCATCCTATGCCGATTTATCAGATAGATGGTTGCGAATTAAAGGACTAAATAATCGATTTTTTAGATTATTAGTGGGCCGGGCAGGGGGTGGCCGGGCGGCTTTCCTCGGGCAGCTCGAAGTCTTCGATCAGCCGGCAGATCGCCTGCCCATCGGGGGCGCACTCGGGTCGCTCGGCCCAGTCAACGAGGGCGTTGCGCATGACCAGGGCCAGGCGCTGGCACTCTTCTATATGGGCCTGTAGGGCTGCCAGGCGGTTACCCAGCAGGTCGCGCACTTCGCCGCAGGGCGCGTTGCCGCTTTCGGCCCGGGCGAGGATCGCCTGTACATCCTTGAGGCTGAAGCCCAGGCGTCTGGCGCGGGCGATAAAGCGCAGGCGCTGGAGGTCGTCGGAGGCGAAGCGCTGGTAACCGTTGTGCGGATCGCGGACAGGTTGCAACAAACCGAGAGCGGTGTAGTGGCGGACGGTTTCGGCGCTGACGCCGGCGGCTTTGGCCAGTTGGGCTACACGCATAAGCAGTCTCCAGAATCGACAGGATCGCCCCTAGGTTAAAACCTGAGGGCGGCCCTTGGGTCAAGCCGCCAGAGGATGCCTACTCGGCGATCTTCAGCTTGCGCGACTCATGGTAGAAGAAGCGGATCTTCTCGTACTCGAAGGGCGAGTTGAGCTGGCCATAGCGGAAGTTCACCGTGGCGCGCTGGTCGACTATTTCGAGCAGGGTGATTTCCGGATGGTGCACGCTGGCTTCGGCGACGTTGAGCAGATTGACCTGGCTGCTGGCGGCGAAATCCGCCACCAGCCCGCCGCTGTCGCGCAGGTTGGAAGGGCCGAGCAGCGGCAGCATCAGATAGGGCCCTGCCGGGGTGCCGTAGAAACCCAGGGTCTGGCCAAAGTCTTCGCGCTGCTTGGGCAGGCCCATGCGGGTGGCCGGGTCCCACAGGCCGGCCACCCCGATGGTGGTGTTGAACAGCAGGCGCGCGGTGGTCTGCATGGCGCGCTTGCCCTTGAGCTGCAGCGCACTGTTGAGCAGGTTGGGCACATCGCCCAGGTTGCTGAAGAAGTTGCTTACGCCAGTTTGCACCAGGTTGGGGGTGACGTAGCGGTAGCCATTGACGATCGGCAGAAACACCCACTCATCGAAGCGGTAGTTGAAGTGGTAGACCCGGCGGTTCCAGGACTCCAGCGGGTCATAGACCTGCAGTGCGCCGAGGCTCGAACGCTCGAACTCGCGCTGATCGAGGCCTGGGTTGAACTGCAGATGCTGCATCGGCTGCTTGAAGCCGTCGTCATCGGCCGCGTGTTGCGCCTGGACCAGGCTGCTGGCGAGTATCAGGCTCGCGAAAAGCGCGCTACGGAAAGGCTTAGCCACGGAAGAACTCCAGCATGGCGTCGCTGTTGACGCTGTAATTGAGGTTGCCGCAGTGGCCGCCGAGAGGGTAGACGGTCAGGCGATCGCCGAAGGTTTTACGCAGGAAACCGAGGTCGCCCGGGCCGAGAATCACGTCGTCGGCGTTGTGCATCACGGCGATCTTGCTGCTGCCTTTCAGGTAATCGGTCAGGGCATACAGGCTGACCTGGTCGATCAGCTGCGCCACGCTGCCGCCGTCAGAGCGGGCACGCCACATGGGAATCAGTTGTTCGGTCAGGTAGCAGTCGAAGTTGCACTGCAGGGCGCGCTTGAAGAATGGCGTCAGGCTGGTGCCGTCATCGATCGGGTAGTCGATCGGGGTGATCAGGCCGCGGCGATTGACCAGGTCCGAGGTAAAGGCGATATCCGAGGACGAAAAGCGGAACACCGCGCCGATCAGCATGGCCATCTGCTCGTCCGAGAGCTGCTCACGCGACTGCTGGAAGTCATAGAGCATGGCGTCGTTGATATCCAGGTAGCCTTTGGCCTGGAAGTAGCGGGTCAGCTTTGCCAGCACCAGTTCGTAGAAGGTGGTGCTGCTGTCGATGCCTTCGACCTGGGTCTGCACCAGGCGATCCAGGTTGCCGAGCGAGGTGTAGAGGTTGACCGGCGGGTTGAGCAGCAGCACGCGCTTGAAGTTGAAGCTGCGTCGCGTCTCGTCGAGTTCGCTGACGAAAGCGGCCTGCAGGCCGCCCAGGCTGTAGCCGGTGAGGTGGAACTCGCTGACCTGCAGGCGCGGGTGCTGGGCCCTGACCGCCTGCATGGCGCGGTACAGGTCTTCGGCATCTTCGCGGGTAATGCCCGGGGTGGCGAAGCGCGAGGCCGAGGTCATAAAGTCGTAGCTGGTGGGCGAAGACAGCTGCACCACGTGATAGCCCGCGCCATAGAACAGCTTTTTCAGGTATTCCGGCGTGCTGCTGCTGTAGTGCGCGCCAGTGCCGGCGATGATAAAGATCAAGGGTGCTTCGCCGCGCTGCTTGGCCAGGCGATAACCCATCTTGGTCACCGGCCAGAAGTTTTCCGGCAGCTTGAACTCGCGTTCGGGGCGCAGCTTGATCCGATAGTCATCCTGATCGATGTCGGCGTCGGCCGGCAGGCTTGGGCGCAGTTCGGGCGGGGTGGTGGCAATCGTGGCTTCGATCGGATTGCTCAGGGGGTAGCCGTAACTGGTTGCATCGATATCGGCTGCCAGGAGCTGGCCGGTAAAGGCCATTGCACTGAGCAAGGCGACCAAGCGGAAGAGGTGCGGCATGTCGGGCGTTCTCGATGAGTGGGCAAGCTGACGTAGGCTGGCGTCATTCGACCACAGAGTCGGCATAGAGTGCGTTTTTATTATTAATTGTCATATACCCCAGCCGGAGCAGGCCAGGGGTGAGTGCGGCAAGGCTATGGCGGATAAACCGCCCGCGGCTCAGGCCTGGTGATGCAACCAGGCATGCCGGGGAATGACGGGGGCAGGAGATGGCGCGCTGTTCTTGCGGGCAGTCATTCTGGCCCACAGCTTCTCGTGGAAGTAGAAACCCACGGAATTGCACAGCGGTTCAATGGCGGCCACCAGGCCGCTGGCCGCGGCGCTGCCGGTCAGCGCATAGGTCACCCCGAAGGCGATGCAGAAGTGCATCAAGGTAAAGGTCAGGGTCTTGAGCATGGCGCACCTCGATTAAGAATCGTTCTCTGTTGTTACGCAGCCTAGGCGCTCAGTAACTATTGATAAAGATTCTTGTTTGGATGCGGTCGATAGTTTTTATCGATCGATTTGGCCGTGGTTCACAAGCTGCCAGAGCCAGGGCTCAAGGCGACGTCTGCTGAGTTGCGGCATTGGCCATATTGATGTCGTTGACCAGGCCTGAAGTGGCCTTGATCACCTCACGGGCCAGGCGGGTTTCCTGTTCGCTACGGGTTTGTGCCACCAGCACCACATCACTGTGGGTAATGGCTTTATTTACCAGCTTGGCAAAGTGCCCGTGATGCTGGCCAGCGGCCGATGAGGCACCGATCACGCTGCCCAGAAAACCGCCGATAAACCCGCCCATGCCCATCAGGGTAAAAGGCGCGAGCAGAGGGCTGGCGTAGAACAGACTGGTCTCGCTGACAATCAGCGCTACCGCGACCAGGGCACCGATACCGATACCAATGCCGGTACCAATGGCGATGTCGACCAGCATGTCCTTCAGCACCTTGTTGCTTTTACCCTGGGGTGCAGGGGCGGGCGGGGCATCTGCGTTAGCGGTGATTATCTGCAGTTGTTCGTTGTCCATGCCGCGCTGAATCAACTGCGCCAAGGCCTGTTCGGCGGTGCTGCGCTGGCTAAAAAAGCCCGAAACGTGGTGACGGTAAAGGTCCATCTTGCTGCTCCTGATCGAGAGCCGTCGTCGACGACCGAAAAGTCAGCTTAGGTAGCGCCGTTCGGGGTGTCTGTGCGCCTGCGTACGCAGGGTCAGGGTCGGCTCAGGCTGATTGTGCGGTCTATGTGCGCCAGCGTGCTGACACGCTGCGGCATAGCTGCAATTGTCCGCTCTGGGAGCTGCACCATGGCTAAGAGCAACGTTCATATAGCGGCCTGTTGGGCTCGCTGCCTTTGCACCTATCGCCCGGAGACCCGCGATGAAAATCCATTACCGTCCACTCTTGCTGGGCTTTTCCATTGTCTATGCCGGGCTGGCCGTGGGTAGCCTGCTGATTGCCGTGAGCCTGGTACAGAGCGCCGCGCCCACCTGCGCTGCAGGTCATTGCTCCGGCGCTCAAGAATGCTGTCTGCCGCGCTGATAGCAGCTTATTCGACAGCCCGCTTACTGGCAGCGGCCGTCAGGCGCGGCGGCGGGCATGCTGCTCGATACGGCTCTGCAGGCGATAGAGGTAGGCAAACCCCTGTTCCCAACGCCGATGTCCCGACTTCACATTGATATGCCCGGCACCGCTGAGAATGGTCACATCGCTGCCCCAGTCATGAGCCAGCTCGATAGCCCGTGCGGCGCTGGCGGCGGTGTCGTTATCCGAGCCGACCAATTGGCTGGGGAAGGGCAGCAGGTGCTGGGGAATCGGCGCAAAGTTCTGCAGTGCTGGCGGGCAGTTGGTCCGTTCCACGTCCGCCGGGGCGACCAGCAGTGCGGCGCGCACCCGGCGCAGCGACTCGAGCGGGGCCTGCGCCGCCCAGTGCGCC
>JBFJZW010000091.1:0-14909 GCA_041621875.1 Pseudomonas sp.
ACCCAGCCCCCGGTCCCTGATGAAAGGCCTGCTGCTCCTGCTCGCCCTGAGCACCTGCCCGCTGCTGGCCGCGGAACGCCCGTTGCGCTTTTCGATCAACGACAGCTGGGCCATGCCCATGGTGCAGATCGAGCGGGGCCAGGCCATCGGCGGCATTCTGGTCGACCTGCAGCGCCGCCTGGCGGCCAAGGTCGGGCGCAAGGCGCGCCTGCTGGTGATGCCGCGCCTGCGGGTGCAGCAGGCTCTGGAAAGCGGCGATATCGACGTGCGCTGCTATGTCAGCCCGAACTGGCTGCACAGCGGCCATCACCGCTATATCTGGAGCCTGCCCTTTATGACCCAGCGCGACGTGCTGGTGGGGCGCATCCCGGGCCCGATGCAACCCGAAGATATCCAACGGCAACGCCTCGGTACCGTACTCGGCTTCACCTACCCACGCCTGCAGCCGTTGTTCGACAGCCGTCAGCTGCTGCGCGAAGACGCCCGCACCCAGCACCAGGTGCTGCTCAAACTGGAAGCCGCACGCTACAGCTATGCGATCAGCAACGAACTCAGCCTGCACTGGTTCAACCGCGCCCGACCGGCGCACCAACGCCTGCATATGCTCGGCGAAATCGCCGCCGACCCGATCGCCTGCATCGTCCGCGATGCCCCGGACATCCCGACCATGGCCCTGCTGCGCGCCATGGTGCAGATGAAGCAGGACGGCGAATTCGAGGCGATCCTGGCGCGTTATCGCTAGGTTTTCCCCCTCGGCAGGCTGGAGCGAATAACCGTACTGGATGGCCAAACGATTCTGCATAGGGAGGGTGTGCCATGCGCACCGCAGATGGAGGCGCATGGCGGGTGCGCACGGCCCCTAGGGCCGCAGTGCCCCGTTCAGCGGTCTATCAGTGGGTTTGCGCCTCAATATCGAAGCCCTTGCGGTTATCGCTGACGATGCGGAAGTTCTGCGTGCTACCGGGTTCGACCTTGACCGCCAGCTCGCGACGCAAGCGCCCCTTGCCGCACAGGGTGTCGTCCATCTCGTCGATGCCGATGCCCAGCACCCGCGTGCCGGTCGGCACCTGGAAACGGGCCACCTCGCCCATGCCGATACGCGCCGCTACTGTGCGATCCACCAGAATGGCCACATAGCAGCCCGCGCCCATACCGCCGAAATCGCGATTGACCACCAGCTGCCCGCCCACTCCCAGCGACTCCTGATAGCCCAGCAGACGGTCCTCGGGTACCGCCTTGACGTTCTCCGGGTCGCCCCTGAAGGATGAGCAGCCAACCAACAGCAACAGGGGTAATACGGCACAAATCAATCGCATGGGAGCCCTCCATGGGCGCAAGGATGTAACAAGGGAAATAACGCAAAACGCCTTGAGTATCGGTCCAGGCGCGGCTGGCCTCAAGTGCTGGCGAGTCCGCCCACGCGACCAGGGCTCAGCGGCCCATGCGCCGCAGGAGACGCGCCTGCAACTGTTCCAGCTCGGCCGCCTCGGCCTTGACGCTGGCATGGATGCCCAGCTGCTCCCCGGCAAAGCGCGGCACGATATGCATATGCAGATGGAATACCGTCTGCCCGGCCGGAGCGCCGTTGAACTGCGCCACCTGCACCCCGGCAGGTTCCAGCTCCTCCACCAGCACCCGGGTCAGGCGCTGCACCACGGCCATCACCTTGGCCAGGCTGTCCAGATCGACCTCCAGGATATTGCGCGCCGCCGACCGCTTGGGGATCACCAGGGTATGGCCGTAGGACTGCGGAAACACATCGAGGAAGGCCAGCACATCCTCGTCCTCGTACAGTTTGTAGCAAGGGGCTTCGCCGCGAATGATCTGGGCAAAGATATTCTGCGCATCGTAATCGCCGTGCAGGCTCATCTGGGTTCTCCGTTAACCAGGACTTGAGGTGGGCTAAACCATACCCGCTTGCGAGCAAAACCGCATGCCAACAAGACACCGGATGCACCCGTCGTCGCCTAGCGGTATCGTGCGCTTCTCCGCCGTTACCCAGGACCCGCCCCATGCGCCCACGTTTGCCGCTCACCGCCCTGCTCTGCCTCGCCGCGCTGTATGCGGCCACCGTATCGGCCAGGGTCGAGGTGGAAGCCGCACACCACTCGAGCCTGGGCCGGGTGCTGGCAGTCAAGGTCAGCGAAGAGATCGCCCCCGGCGACTACGAGACCCTGCTCAAGGGTATCCAGAGCAACCCCGGCCAGTTCAACCGCAAGATCGTGCTGCTGGACACTATCGGCGGCAGCGCCCCGGAAGCCATGCGCATGGGCCGCCTGTTGCGCGAAACCGGCTTCGACGCCCTGGTACCGGGCAGCGGCATCTGCCAGGGCAGCTGCATCTACCTGCTGGCCGCCGGCCACAAGAAGACCGTCAGCGGCCATGTCGGCCTGCACCGTCCGCCCTTCGCCAGCGGCGACTCCGCCCAGGCCCAGGCCGCACATCGCCACGAACGCTACAGCCCGGCGGCCTACTTCCGCGAAATGAAGGTGTCCAGCCGCCTGGCCGAGGAAATGCAGCGCATCGCCCCGCAGCGGATGAAGCTGCTGTCGGTGCAGGAACTGGCAAGCTATGGACTCAGTGAACTTAAGTGAGGGGGAAGGCCTACGCCATCCTCAAACAACCTGGATATCGCTACGCTCTATTTACCCTGGGCCTCGGTGCTTGTGCTTTTACGCGGCAAGCCGCCATCGTAGATGACAGCGATTTCCAGACCAGGTAGAACCCGGCCTGCGTAACCGAAAGACCGCCACTCGCCGACAATCCCGGGCAGATGCCGGGCCAACTCGCCCCAGGAGCAACCGCCGTTGATCCAAGCCAGATCATTCCCCCATCTGCCCCTGGCGGTAAAAATCCTCCTGCTGGCCCTGGCCTATGTCCTCGCCGGCCGCCTGGCGCTGCTGCTGGCCATCCCCCCCGGCTTCGTCAGCGCCATCTTCCCGCCCGTGGGTATTGCCCTGGCGGCCGTATTGATCTGGGGTTACCCCATGCTCGTCGGGGTGTTCCTTGGCTCCACCCTGCTCAACCTCAGCATCGGTTTCAGCGGTTTCGAGGCGCTTGACCTCAGGGCCCTGCTGATCGCCACCGGGATTGCCCTGGGCACCACCTTGCAGAGCCTGTTCGGCAGCTGGCTGATTCGCCGCTATGTGGGCTTTCCCACCGCCCTCACCGATGAACGCAGCATTTTCCGCCTGCTGTTACTGGGCGGGCCGCTGGCCTGCCTGCTCAGCGCCAGCGGTGGTGCCAGCGTGCTGTACCTCAGCCAGGTGATCGGTGCCGCCGAGCTGCCCTTCACCTGGTGGACCTGGTGGGTGGGTGACAGCATCGGCGTACTGGTCGCCACCCCGCTGATGTTTATCGGCTTCGCCCAGCCGCGGGCAATCTGGCGCAGCCGTATGGGCAATGTGGGCCTGCCCTTGCTGATCAGCTGCGCGATCATGGTGCTGGTGTTTATCCGCTCCAGCGAAGCCGAACAGCACAACCTCAAGTTGCGTTTCCATGAGCAGGCCAAGCTGATGAGCGTCACGCTGCAATCGCGCTTCGAGCTGTATGCCAAGGCGACGCGCTCGATCGAACGTTTTTTCAGCGCCTCGCAGGACGTGACCCGGGAAGAGTTCGCCCGTTTCGTCGCCAACCTGCCGAACACCTACCCGGGAATCTCGGCGCTGGCCTGGGATCGCCAGGTGAGTGCAGGCGAACGCCAGGCCTACGAGGCCGCCATGGCCGCCGAAGGCTTCCCCGGGTTGCGCATCAGCCAGTACGACGCCGCCGGAGCCCTGGTGCCGGTGGCTCAGCGGGATAGTTATGTACCGATCACCTATGTCGAGCCCTTAGGCAGCAATGCCAAAGTGATCGGCTTCGATGTCGCCAGCGACCCGCTGCGCCGCCGGGCGCTGCTTCAGGCCCGCGACACGGCCCAGGCGACCATGACCGCGCCGATCAGCCTGGTCCAGGACGCGCAGGCGCAACCCAGCGTGCTGATCTTCCATCCGGTGTACCAGGACGCCGCGCCGCTCGACCTCGAACAGCGCAGAAGCACCCTGCGCGGCTACGCGGTGGCGGCCATTCGCATCAATGACCTGATCGACAACGCCCTCGGTGTCTACCCGGCGGACAGCTTCCAGTTGCAGTTGCTGGATGTCAGCGATGGCGTGGCGCACCCGCTCTACGGCCAGGCCAGCAGCAACCTGCCCGCCTATGCCGCCGCCCTGGTCTGGCAGGAGCGCTTCCAGGTGGCCGGGCGCAGCCTGCAGTTGACGATCGCGCCGAGCGCGGCCCTGTTGCAGCGCAACCACGGCCTGCAGTCATGGGCGGTACTGGCGGGCGGTTTGCTGTTGTGCAGCCTGCTCGGTGGTTTTCTGCTGGCCATGACCGGGCGTGCCGAGCAGATCAGTCAGCAAGTCGAACAACGCACCCTGGAACTCAGCGCCATCCTGGAGAACGCCGCCGAAGGCATCCTGATCTTCGATGCCCAGGGGCGGATCGAGCGGGTCAACCCGGCCAGCGCCCGTCTGCTCGGCTACAGCGCCGAGGCCCTGGGCCAACGCCGTATCGAACAGCTGATTCCGGCCCTGACCCTGCAGAACGGCGAAGCCCTGACCGACAAGCTGGGCAAACCGCTGGAGGTCGGCGGCATGCATGCCAACGCCCAGCAACTGGAGCTGGAAATCACCCTGAGCACCTATGAACTGCCCGGCCGGCGGCTGTATATCGGCATGCTGCGCGACATCAGCGCACGCAAGCAGGTCGAGCGCCTGAAAAGCGAATTTATCTCCACTGTCAGCCATGAACTGCGCACGCCCCTGACCTCGATCAAGGGCTCGCTCGGCCTGCTGGCGGGTGCCACATTCGGCGAGCTGCCACCCGTGGTACAGGAACTGGTGCAGATCGCGCAGAGCAACTCGGAGCGTCTGATCAACCTGGTCAACGACATCCTCGATATCGAGAAGCTGGAGTTCGGCCAGGTCGGCATCCACCTCAGCCGCACCGAGCTGCGCCCGTTGCTGCGCGAAGCGCTGGCGCACAACCAGGGCTATGCCGACAGCTTCGCCGTGAGCTTGCAGCTGGACGACAGCAGGTTGCCGGAGCAGACCCTGGTCGAGGTCGACAGCCTGCGCCTGCAACAGGTGCTGAGCAACCTGATCGCCAATGCGGTGAAGTTCTCCGCCGCCCAGGATCGGGTCGAGATCAGCGCAGCGCTTGTCGACGGCCAGGTGCGGGTGCAGGTGCGCGACCACGGCCCGGGCATAACCGAGGAGTTCCGCACGCGCATCTTCCAGAAGTTCGCCCAGGCCGACGGATCCGACGGCCGTCGCCGCGGCGGCACCGGGCTGGGCCTGAGCATCTGCAAGGCCCTGATCGAGCGCATGCACGGACAGATCGGCTACAGCAGCGTGGTCGGCCAAGGCAGCACCTTCTACTTCACCCTGCCAGTGCTGGAGGCATAGGCCCCGGCCGCCAACCCGCACGGGGCGATCACCGCGCCCCGTCCATCCCCCGCTCTCGCCTGCCAACGGATAAAGCCCGGCTGCCCGTGGTCGTATCGACAGAGAGGATCGAGCGCCCATATGGGCGTCGACAGCGGAGGTGCAGAAATGAAGCTGAACCCTGGGCCCAGCCTGTGGCTGGTAGGCATCATGGCCTGTGGCTGGCTGACCCCAGCGGCGGCAGACCATGGCCACGACGATGACGAGTGGCAGCAGGAGTTCTGGGATGGGCCATGCGAGGTCAAGCGCGAGGCCGACGACGGCGAATACAAGGAAGAGATCAAGTGCCCGGGCGGCCACGGGGCCTTCTGGCCGCGCGGCGAGTGGAAGGACCAATACTGGGAGCGCGGCTGCAAGGTGAAGATCGAGGCCAAGTACGACGCGTACAAGAAAGAGGTCGAGTGCGAGCGCGATGACGATGACGACGACTGAGCGCTGTCACCTCCACGCCCTCCCCCCACCTCATTCGCTGGCCTGCTCGCTCTGCGCCTGAGTCCCGGACTGCTTCCATAGCGACCAGCCCAACGTCATGCCGGCCGCGGCGAGCAGGATGGCGGCGATGCCGACCAGCTGGCTCGGCTGCAGGCGGTGGTCGAAGGCCAGGTAGTCGACCAGGATCGCCACCACCGGATAGATAAAGGACAGTGCCCCGGTGAGGTGGGTCGGCAGCTTCTGGATTGCGCCATACAGCAGGATATACATCAGCCCGGTATGCACCACGCCAAGGGTTATCAGCGCGCTCCAGCTGGCCACATCGTCCGGCAGCTGGGTCAGGCTGGCGAAGGGCGCGAGCATCAGGATGCCGACGCAGACCTGGATCAGCGCGATCAGGTGCGGTGGCGTGCCCTTGAGTTTCTTGGCCACCAGCGCCGCCAGGGCATAGAAGAAGGCCGCGCCCAGGGCCAGAAGGATGCCGCCGAGGTAGTCGCTGCCGACATAACCGGCATTGGGCCTGGCCTGAACGATCAGCAGCATGCCGGCGAAGGCCAGGCCGAGCCAGCTGAGCTTGGTGGCGGTCAGGCGCTCGCCGAGAAACAGCGCACCGAGGCCCACCAGGATAAACGGCTGGGTGTTGTACACCGCCGTGGCGATGGCGATGGAGGCACGCGGGTAGGCGGCGAACAGCAGCAGCCAGTTGAGCACGATGGCCACCCCGCCCAGCGCGGCGAAGGCCAGCAGGCGCGGGGTCAGGCTGCCGCGCAGCAGGCCGAGGGCGGCACACACCGCCAGCAGCACCGGCGCGCCGATGAGGCAACGCCAGAACACCACATCCAGCACCGGTTGCCCGGCGAACACGACGAACCAACCGATGGTTCCGGAAATTATCATGGCTGCGGTCATCTCGAACGTGCCACGCGTCTTGCTGTTCATGGCTCACCTCCGTCATGGGTCTGGGACATAAAATATGATGTGGCGGCGGTTCTTTATATGGCCTAAAAAAGGTAAATGCGCAGATAAACCTAATTATCTAAGCCATACAGCCTGATTTATGGAGAAACGAAAAATGATCGACGAGATCGACCAGAACATCCTCGAAATGCTTCTGCGGGACTCGCGGGCTTCCCTCAAGGAACTGGCGCGCCGGGTCGGTCTGTCTTCGCCCAGTGTCGCGGAGCGGGTGCGCCGCCTCGAGGAGCGCGGGGTGATCCGCGGCTTTACCATCGAAATCGACCCCGTGGCGCTCGGCTACCAGTTGCAGGCCATCGTCCGGGTCAAACCCCTGCCGGGCATGCTGCATCTGGTACAGAAGCTGATCGAGGACACCGCCGAGTTCTGCGAATGCGACAAGGTCACCGGCGACGACTGCTTTGTGGTGCGCCTGCACGTGCGCTCGATCGACCAGCTCGACCATATCCTCGACCGCATCGCCGACAAGGCGCAAACCAGCACGGCGATCGTCAAATCGCAACCGATCAAGCGCCGTCCGCCGGGTATTGGCCAGCGCAAAGCCACGCCAGGGCGCGTGCAGTGAATGGCTCGTCGGGGGGTGCTGCGCTCAACCACATCCCACAGGCCGGACGCGCTCAGGGTGCGAGGTAGCGCTGCACGATGCGTGCGTAGCTGCCATCGTCCACCAGGTCTTTAAGGGTGGCGGTATAGGCTGCGACAAAGGCCGGAGTGAGCGCCCGCTTGCTGAAGGCCACCTCGGCCGCCTCGGTTGAAACCACCACGGCGCTGGGTTTGATCCGCTCGTCGAGGCCCAGGGCTCGGAGCTCGTACACCCCGCTGTGTTCGTCGGCGATGATGCCGTCGAGCCGCCCCTTGTCGATCATCTGCCACAGGCTTTCCCGGCTGGGCACCAGCGCGACCCGGGCGGCAAAGGCCTCCCGCTCCATCAACTGCTGGTAATCCGGGCCGTAGGACACATTGATCTGTGCACCCAGGCGAAATGGCGTGTCCTGCAAGTCGAGCAAGCGGCTGACCGGCCAGCGCTCCAGCGCGTCGACATGCATAAAGAGGATATTGCGCGAGGGCTGCGGCAGCGCCCCGGAAAAATAGGCATAGGTTTCGCGCTCGGGCTTGCGAAAGGCTCCGGGGAGAATCGCCAGCCGCCCCAGTTCCAGCTCCTTGAGCGCCCGCCCCCAGGGCAGCTTGACCAGTCGGGCCTGACAGCCCAGACGCGCCAGAACCGCGCGATTGAGGTCGACATCGATACCGCCGACACTGCCATCCGCCCGGCGCAGGCTGAACGGCGGATCGTCGTCCCAGCGCAGGGATTTCTCGCAGGCCCACACACTGCCCGGCAACAGGGCCGCCAGCGCCAGCAGGGCTAGCGGCGGGTTAAGCCTCAGGGCTTTGCAGAAACAGGCGGCGACTCTGCTCAAGGTTATTGCTCACAGCGTGCTCAAGAATTGTGCCCCGAGTCTAGCAGGGCAGCACGGCCGAGTTCGCGGCAGACCGTCCCGCTCACACCGCGCCCAACCGGCGATACCAGACTCAGGCCTCGACCGCGTGCCACTGCTTGCTCAGGCGTTTGTCCGAGACCGGCAGCTTGGTGCCCAGCTGCTGGGCAAACAGCGACACCCGGTATTCCTCCAGCAGCCAACGATACAGAGCAAGCTGCGGGTCGCGCTTGCCTTCCTGGCCGTGTTTGCCCAGGCGCGCCTGGTACTGCTCCCAGTAGCCGGCCAGCTCGCCGCTCCAGACGCGGTCGCGCTGCACCTGGCCGGCGATCTTGTCCAGGCGCTGTTCGATGGCCTTGAGATAACGCGGCACCTCCTTAAGCCACTGCGCCGGGGTTTCGCGCACGAAACCGGGATACACCAGATTGCTCAGCTGCAGCTTGATGTCATTCAGCGCCATGGCCTGGGCCAGGTCGATCTTGCCCTTGAAGCGCTTCTGCAGGCCGTGCCACAGCTTGAGAATTTCCAGGGTCAGCTTGGCCAGGCGTTCGGCTTCGCTGGTCCAGTCGCCCCGCTTGCGCTCGGCCAGGGCGGCCAGACCGGCACCGTCACGCGGCAAGGGCTCGCTGCCTTCGAGGATGCAGCTGTCGAGGCTGGCCAGCAGGATATCCTCGACCAGGGCGTCGACCCGGCCCAGCTCGCGGTACAGCAGCGCCAGCTCGGTCAGCCCCGGCAGCTTGCCACGCAGGAATTTCGCCTGCTCAGCCAACTGCTGCAGCAGCAAGCGCTGCAAGGCGCGGCGATGCTGGAACTCGGCTTCGGCCAGGGTCGGGAAGCGCCCTTCCTTGACCACGCCCGCCTCTTCCACCAGCGCCGGGTAAACGGTCATGGACAGGCCAGCGACCTGCTGCTGGGTTTTCGCCGCCACTTCGCCAAAGGCCTTGGCCTCAACCGGCTGCTGGCTCTTGGCGGTTTTCGGCAGGGCCAGGCCGGCCTGGGTCGCCTGGCTAAAGCGCGCGGTCAGCTCACTCAGATCACGGCCTTCACCCAAGGGCTTGCCCTGGTTGTCGACCACTTCGATATTCATCCGCAGATGGCTTTCGATCTGCGCAGCGGACTCGGCCCAGGCTTCCTCGCTGACCCGCGTCCCGGTCATGCGCGTCAGTTCGCGGCCGAGGGCCTCGGGCAGGCTGCCGTCGGCAAAGCTGATCTTGCCCAGGGCGGCACCGACAAAATCCGGCACCGGCACAAAGTTCTTCCGTAGCGCCTTGGGCAGGCCGCGTACCAGGGCCATGCACTTGGCTTCCAGCAGGCCCGGCACCAGCCATTCCAGGCGCTCGGGCGGCAGTTGCGGCAACAGCGGCGCGGGTACACGCAGGGTCACGCCGTCGCGGGGATGATTGGGCTCAAAGTGATAGGAGAGCGGCAGGGTCAACTCGCCCAGGCGCAGGCTGTCCGGGTACTGGGCGGCGGTAACTTCCTTGGCATCGCGGGCGAGCACGTCCTCTTCGCGCATGATCAGCAGCTGCGGGTTCTTCGCGCTCTCGGTCTTGTACCAACTGTCGAAGGTGGCGCTCTGGTAGATATCCGCCGGCAGACGCGCCTCGTAGTAGGCGAACAGGGTTTCATCGTCGGCGAGGATGTCGCGGCGGCGCGCCTTGGCCTCCAGCTCGTCGAGCTTTTCCAGCAGCTGGCGGTTGGCGCTCAGGCACTTGGCGCGCGAGTTGATCTCGCCAGCGACCAGGCCCTCGCGGATAAACAGCTCGCGGCAGACCACCGGCTCGATGGGGCCGAAATGCACCGGACGGCGGCCGACCACGATCAGACCGTAGAGGCTGATCTGCTCGAAGGCCACCACCTGGCCGCGCTTCTTCTCCCAGTGCGGTTCCAGGTGGTTTTTCTTGATCAGATGGCCGGCCAGCGGCTCGATCCAGTCCGGCTCGATCTTGGCCACCATGCGCGCGAACAGCTTGGTGGTTTCCACCAGCTCACTGGCCATCAGCCAGCTGGGTTTCTTGCGACCTATCACCGAGGACGGATGCACCCAGAAGCGCCGCTGGCGTGCGCCGAGGTAGTCGCCGTCTTCGGTCTTCTGGCCGATCTGGCTGAGCAGACCGGCGAGGATCGCCTTATGCACGGCGGCGTAGCCTTTGGCGCGCTGGGCGGCTTGGTCTTTTTCGGCCAGCTCTTTTTCTTTCTGCGCGGCCGATAGCTGGCGATCCCCGGCTACCGCGGGCTGACCTGCCGATCGCTGATCGCGAGCAAGCTCGCTCCTACCCGGTGCTTTATTACCGGGCGATAGCTGTAGATCACGGGTAATCAGCACCAGCTGGCGGTGCGCGTCGCGCCATTCGCGCAGCCTGAGGTAGTTGAGGAAGTTCTTGCGGCACCAGCTGCGCAGCGCGCTTGAACCCAGGGCCTGGCGCTGCTCCTCGAAGCCGCGCCACAGGTTGATCAACGCGGCGAAGTCGGAATCCACATCCTTCCACTGCGCATGGGCCTGGTCGGCGGCCTGCTGGCGGTCGGACGGACGCTCGCGCACATCCTGCACCGACAGCGCGCTGGCGATAATCAGGATTTCTTCCAGACTGCCCTGCTTGGCCCCCTCCAGCACCATACGGCCCAGACGTGGGTCCACCGGCAGGCGCGCCAACTGGCGGCCCAGCGGCGTCAGCTGGCCCTCGCGGCTGACCGCCGAGAGTTCCTGCAGCAGGTTGAAGCCGTCGCTGATGGCCTTGCCATCCGGCGGTTCGATAAAGGGAAAGGCCTCGATCTCGCCAAGACGCAGATGGAGCATCTGCAGAATCACCGCGGCCAGGTTGGTGCGCAGAATTTCCGGATCGGTAAAGGCCGGGCGGCCGTTGAAATCTTCCTCGCTGTACAGGCGAATGCAGATACCCGGCTCGACCCGTCCGCAACGGCCCTTGCGCTGGTTGGCGCTGGCCTGGGACACGGCTTCGATGGGCAGGCGCTGGACCTTGGCGCGGTAGCTGTAGCGGCTGATCCGCGCGGTGCCGGAGTCGATCACGTAACGGATGCCCGGCACGGTCAGCGAGGTCTCGGCGACGTTGGTGGCCAGGACGATCTTGCGTGCCCCCATGGGCGCGAAAATCTTCTGCTGCTCGGCCGGGGTCAGCCGCGCATACAGCGGCAGCACTTCGGTCAAGCGCAGATTGGCCTTGCGCAGCACCTCGGCGGCGTCGCGAATCTCGCGCTCGCCAGGCAGGAACACCAGCACATCGCCGGGGCGCTTGCCCTCGGCTTTCTCGAAGGCGCTGATTTCATCCAGGGTGGCGAGAAGCGCCTGATCGACCGACAGATCTTCCTCGACCCGGTTGCCGTCCTCGTCCTGCTCGGCGGTCAGCGGCCGGTACCAGGTGTCCACCGGGAAGGTGCGCCCGGACACTTCGACAATAGGTGCACCGCCGAAATGTTCAGAGAAGCGCTGCAGGTCGATAGTCGCCGAGGTGATGATCAGCTTGAGGTCCGGCCGGCGAACCAGCAGAGTCTTCAGAAAGCCCAGGAGGAAGTCGATATTCAGGCTGCGTTCGTGGGCCTCGTCGACGATGATGGTGTCGTACTTTTCCAGATAGCGGTCGTGCTGGGTCTCGGCCAGCAGGATGCCGTCGGTCATCAGTTTGATCAGGCTGCGCTCGTTACTCTGATCCTCGAAACGCACCTGATAGCCGACCAGTTCGCCCAGCGGTGTACCAATCTCCTCGGCAACCCTGGTGGCCACGCTGCGCGCGGCCAGGCGGCGCGGCTGGGTGTGGCCGATCAAACCATGCACGCCGCGGCCCAGCTCCAGGCAGATTTTCGGCAACTGGGTGGTCTTGCCCGAACCGGTTTCCCCGGCAATCACCACCACCTGGTGTTTGCTGATGGCGGCCTTGATCTCGTCGCGTTTGGCGGCAATCGGCAGGGCATCGTCGTAACGCATGGCCGGCACGCTTAACCGGCGCGCCTCGACGCGGGCCACGGAAGCCTCGAAGCGCTGCAGCCACTGCGCCAGCCTGGCCTCGTCCACCGGGCTCTGCTTGCGCAATTCATGCAACTGGCGGCGCAGGCGATGACGATCACCCAGCAGGGCCTGGTCGAGGTTTTTCAGCAGTTGGTCAACGGCGGGCGTGGCTTCGGTCATCGGGTAATCGCGGGGTGGGGTCAAGGGGAAGAGCAGGAGGGTGGCGATTGTCGCAGATTTAGCCGGGGGAAAACGACCGAGAGGCGCAAAGCAAAAAGCCCATCAGCGATGGGCTTTTTGAGAGGGCATGGACCTTAGAGTGCAGACACGTCGTCGGCCTGCAGCCCCTTCTGCCCCTGGGTTACCGCGAACTCGACCTTCTGCCCTTCGAGCAGGGTGCGGTGGCCTTCGCCACGGATGGCGCGAAAGTGTACGAATACATCCGCGCCGCTCTCGCGCTGAATAAAGCCATAGCCCTTGGAATCATTGAACCACTTGACGGTGCCTGTCTCGCGCTCAGCCATTATCGGTGCCTCCAGCATGCAGTTTTTATTGTTTGGCGTAGCCTGCAGGCGCGTGCCCGGCCATCGCCGAAGGCCGAGTATAAAACAGCCTTTGCGTCTGCAAAGCACTTTTTACCGAGAGGCTACAGGCCGTACGGGACAAGCGCTGCGGCGATATTCACGGGGAAGGAGGCGAGGCAGGATGGGTTAGCCGCGCAGCGGCGTAACCCATCGCCAAGGCCAGAACGGCGAGGTTCACAGCGCAGCCTGCGCTGATGGCGAAACGCGCCTAGTCGCGCTCTGACCACATCACGCCGCCAGTGGCCCAATCGCTTTTCTTCACTTCCTCGAAGATCACATCCACCGCGTCGGCCTCGCAGCCGAGCACTCTAGTGGAGGCCTCGGTAAGGGCTTTGGCGTACTCGCGCTTGATCTCATCGCTGCGGCCTTCGAATATTTTGACCAGGAGGGTAGGCATCTAATTAATCCTCAAAACAGGGTAAACAGGACTGCTTAGATCGGTCACGGCGATCCGCTTGGCGCAAATGCGCGGGGCATTATGGCGCGGGTTGGAGTTTTTGGCTTGTCGCAGGTGATCACGCAGGAGCGGCCTTGGCCACGAATTGTTGTTGATCGCGGGCATGGCCCACTCCTACAAGAGCATCACTCACCTGCCCGCCCGGCAAGGTATCGACAAAAACAAAGGGCCGCTTAGAGCGGCCCTTTGTAGGTACAAACGGGATCAACCGTGCTTGCGCCGACGCCATAACCACAGGGCCAGCACGCCGAGGGTCAACAGTACCGGCACCAGGACGATATTAAGCAGCTTGAGGGTGCGCCCCAGGGCTTCGATATCGGCATTGAGCTGGTAACGCACGTCGCGCAGTTCCTTGCGGATCGCCAGTTTCTGCTGCACAAAGCGCTGCACCGCCGCCTGCTGCTCGGGGGTCAGTTCGAGCATCTTGCTCGGGTCGTCGTTCTGTTGCAGGGCCGCGAGTTGCTGCTCGGTTTCCGCCAGGCGCGCCTGCAGGGTCTGCTCCTTCTCGCGGAACTGCACTTCGGCCTCGCGCTGAATCCGCTCCACCACCTCGAACGGCCGGCTAAAGCGGCCCCGTGAGCGCACGCTGATCAGCGCATCGCTGCCGGCCAGGTTGTCCAGGGTGTTGATGGCGAAGGCGGCGTTGTCAGCCCAGGGCTGGGGGATGCGCTGGCCGAAAAACTCCTGCACCTGCACCCACATGCGGTCGGTGAGCATATCGGTGTCGGCCACGACTATCACGTTGATATTGTCCGCCTGCTTGAGGCCATCCTTCTGCCCCTCGATGCCATCAGGGAAGGCCGTTTGCGCCGGGCCGCTGATGCGCGCCGCCAGGGTGTAGCGCTCGCCGGTGGGCTCCAGTTCGCGGATCAGCTCTTCCGGGTTGGCCAGCATGCCGAAGCGCTTCGCATCGAAGGGCATGGCGTACTGCGAGCTGTTGATCAGCGGAGTGAACTGGGTCTTGGCCCCTTCCAGCGGTTCCAGTATGCCGGCGGTGGCCACGGTGATGGTTTCCAGCGAGGCGGTGCTGATGTCGTCCTGATCCAGGACCTTTTTCGGCAGGCTCAGCCAGGCGGCGTGACGCACCGGGCGCTGGCCCTGGCCCATGCTGACCGACATGGCGTAGGAGCCGTCGCCGAGCACCTGGTCCGGCACCATGCGCAGGCCCCAGGCCTTGAACAGCCCGGGCAGATCGGAGGCCTTGTCGAGGACCATTTCGCCGGGCATCTCGGCCTGGGTGTCGGCCTCGCTAAAGGGGTCGACAAAGGTCAGCAGCTTACCGCCACGCAGGACGAACTGATCGATCGCATACAGCGTCTGCTCCGGCAGCTGCTTGGGATGGATCAGCAGCAGCACCGACACCTGTTCGGGAATCAGGTCGATATCGCTTTTCAGGCTCTCGATCTGGAACAGCTGGCGCACTTCCTCGATCAGCATCCAGGCCGGTGTCGGCTGGCGCGCGGCCATATCGAAGCCGCCGTTGACCGGCAGGCCGGACAGCACGCCGACCACCGGCCGTTCGGGCTTGGCCAGGCTCTGCACCAGGCGGCTGAGTTCGTATTCGAGGAACTCTTCCTG
>JBFJZW010000092.1:0-14710 GCA_041621875.1 Pseudomonas sp.
CCGAGACCACCCCAGGCTTCAAACCGAAAAAATCCGTGGCCCTGAGCGGGACCACCGCCGGCAATACCGCGCTGTGCACCGTCGGTCGCACCGGCAACGATCTGCACTACCGTGGCTATGACGTGCTCGATTTCGCCAACCGCTGCGAATTCGAAGAAATCGCCCACCTGCTGGTGCATGGCAAGCTGCCCAACGTGGCCGAACTGGCTGGCTACAAGGCCAAGCTCAAAGCGTTGCGCGGTTTGCCCGCGGCGCTGAAGGCGTCCCTCGAGCAGCTGCCACCGTCCGCCCACCCGATGGATGTGATGCGCACCGCCGTGTCGGTGCTGGGTTGCCTGTCGCCGGAGAAGGATGACCACAACCACCCCGGTGCCCGCGATATCGCCGACAAGCTGATGGCCTCGCTGGGCAGCGCGCTGCTGTACTGGTATCACTTCAGCCATAACGGCAAGCGCATCGAGGTGGAAACCGACGACGACTCCATCGGCGGCCACTTCCTCCACCTGCTGCACGGACGGACGCCGCGCGAGTCCTGGGTGCGCGCCATGCACACCTCGCTCAACCTGTATGCCGAGCATGAGTTCAACGCCTCCACCTTCACCTCGCGGGTGATCGCCGGTACCGGCTCGGATATGTATTCCTGCATCGCCGGCGGCATCGGTGCGCTGCGCGGGCCCAAGCACGGCGGTGCCAACGAGGTGGCCTTCGAGATCCAGAAGCGTTACGACAACGCCGACGAAGCCGAGGCCGACATCCGCGCCCGGGTGGAGAAGAAGGAAGTGGTGATCGGTTTCGGCCACCCGGTCTACACAGTGAGCGACCCGCGCAACAAGGTGATCAAGGACGTGGCGCGCGAGCTGTCGGCGGAGCTGGGCAATATGAAGATGTACGACATTGCTGAGCGTCTGGAATCGACCATGTGGGAAATCAAGAAGATGTTCCCCAACCTCGATTGGTTCAGCGCCGTCAGCTACCACATGATGGGCGTGCCCACTGCCATGTTCACTCCGCTGTTCGTAATCGCCCGCACCTCGGGCTGGTCCAGCCACGTTATCGAGCAGCGCATCGACGGCAAGATCATCCGCCCGAGCGCTAACTACGTCGGCCCGGAAGACCTCAAGTTCGTGCCGCTCAAGGATCGTCCTTAATCATGAGCAGCCCGATGAACACTCAATACCGCAAGCACCTGCTCGGCACTGTGTTGGACTACTTCGACACCCGCGAGGCGATCGATGCCATTGCCCCGGGTGCCTATGCCAAGCTGCCCTACGTATCCCGCGTGCTGGCCGAGCAGTTGGTGCGCCGCTGCGATCCAGCCGCGCTGACCGATTCGCTCAAGCAACTGATCGAGCGCAAGCAGGACCTGGATTTTCCCTGGTACCCGGCTCGCGTGGTCTGCCACGACATCCTCGGCCAGACCGCACTGGTCGACCTGGCCGGCTTGCGTGATGCCATCGCCGAGAAAGGTGGTGATCCGTCCAAGGTCAACCCGGTAGTGCCGACCCAGCTGATTGTCGACCACTCCCTGGCCGTGGAAGCTCCGGGCTTCGACCCGGACGCCTTCGATAAGAACCGCGCCATCGAAGACCGTCGCAACGAGGACCGTTTCCACTTTATCGAGTGGACCAAGACCGCGTTCAAGAACGTCGACGTGATCCCGGCCGGCAACGGCATCATGCACCAGATCAACCTGGAGAAAATGAGCCCGGTGATCCAGGCGCGTGGCGGCGTAGCCTTCCCGGATACCTGCGTGGGCACCGACTCGCACACCCCGCACGTCGATGCCCTGGGTGTGATCGCCATCGGCGTCGGCGGTCTGGAAGCGGAAACCGTGATGCTCGGTCTGCCGTCGATGATGCGCCTGCCCGACATCGTCGGCGTGCAGCTCACTGGTAAGCGCCAGCCGGGCATTACTGCCACCGACATCGTCCTGGCCATCACCGAGTTCCTGCGCAAGGAGCGCGTGGTCGGTGCCTGGGTCGAGTTCTTCGGCCCGGGTGCGGACAGCCTGTCGATCGGTGACCGCGCCACTATCTCCAACATGTGCCCGGAATACGGTGCCACCGCTTCGATGTTCTACATCGACCAGCAAACCATCGATTACCTCAAGCTCACCGGTCGTGAGCCGGAGCAGATCGAGCTGGTAGAGAACTACGCCAAGACCACCGGTCTGTGGGCCGATGCCCTGGTCAGTGCCGAGTACGAGCGCGTACTGAGTTTCGATCTGTCCACCGTGGTGCGCAACATGGCTGGCCCGTCCAACCCGCACAAGCGCCTGCCGACTTCGGCACTGCAAGAGCGCGGCATTGCTGGCGATGCCATGCTGGCGGCGTCCAAGGTCGAGGAGGCTGAAGGTCTGCTGCCAGATGGCGCGGTGATCATCGCCGCCATCACCAGCTGCACCAACACGTCCAACCCACGCAACGTGGTTGCCGCCGGTCTGCTGGCGAAGAAGGCCAACGAACTGGGTCTGCTGCGCAAGCCGTGGGTCAAGACGTCCTTCGCCCCGGGCTCCAAGGTCGCCAAGCTGTACCTGGAAGATGCCGGCCTGCTGTCGGAGCTGGAAAAGCTCGGCTTCGGCATTGTCGGCTATGCCTGCACCACCTGCAACGGCATGTCCGGTGCTCTGGATCCGCTGATCCAGCAGGAAATCATCGACCGCGACCTGTACGCCACTGCCGTACTGTCCGGTAACCGCAACTTTGACGGTCGCATCCACCCCTACGCCAAGCAGGCCTTCCTCGCTTCGCCGCCGCTGGTCGTGGCCTACGCCATCGCCGGTACCGTGCGCTTTGACATCGAGCAGGACGTGCTGGGCACCGACAAGAACGGCAATCCGATCACCCTGAAGGAGCTGTGGCCGAGCGACGAGGAAATCGACGCTATCGTTGCTGCCTCGGTGAAGCCGGAGCAGTTCAAGCAGATCTACATCCCGATGTTCGATCTGGGCACCATTGAGGAAGCGGAAAGCCCGCTGTACGACTGGCGTCCGATGTCCACCTACATCCGCCGTCCGCCTTACTGGGAGGGCGCGCTGGCCGGTGAACGTACTCTCAAGGGCATGCTGCCGCTGGCAATCCTGCCGGACAACATCACCACCGACCACCTGTCGCCGTCCAACGCGATCCAGATGAGCTCGGCCGCCGGTGAATACCTGCACAAGATGGGCCTGCCGGAGGAGGACTTCAACTCCTACGCCACCCACCGCGGCGACCACCTGACGGCGCAGCGCGCTACGTTCGCCAACAAAGAACTGGTCAATGAAATGGCCGTTGTTGACGGTGTAGTGAAGAAAGGTTCGCTGGCCCGCGTCGAGCCGGAAGGTAAGGTCATGCGCATGTGGGAAGCGATCGAAACCTACATGAACCGCAAGCAGAACCTGATCATCGTCGCCGGTGCCGACTACGGCCAGGGCAGCTCCCGCGACTGGGCGGCCAAGGGCGTGCGCCTGGCGGGTGTGGAAGTGATAGTCGCCGAAGGCTTCGAGCGCATTCACCGCACTAACCTGGTTGGCATGGGTGTACTGCCAGTCGAGTTCAAGCCGGGCACTACCCGCCTGACCCTCGGCCTCGACGGCACTGAAACCTATGACATCCAGGGCGAGCTGTCGCCGCGCTGCGATCTGACCCTGGTGGTCAATCGCCGTAATGGCGACGTGGTCAAAGTGCCGGTGACCTGCCGTCTGGATACCGCCGCCGAAGTCAACGTCTACAACGCTGGCGGCGTGTTGCAGCGCTTTGCCCAGGATTTCCTGGAAGGCAGTGTAGCTTGAACCTGTAGGGTGGATCACGCTTCACCGATCCACCGTTGCGCTCTGCACGGTGGATGGAAAAAGCGCCATCCACCCTACGCCAGGCGCGTAGTCCGGATGCCATCCGGGCTACCTTCATCTCTCAGCCAGGACGAAATCATGGCTCAGCAACCCCAGATCAAGATTGCCGCCACCTATATGCGTGGCGGCACCAGCAAAGGCGTGTTCTTCCGCCTGCAGGACCTGCCGCCAAGCTGTCAGGTGCCGGGCGCGGCGCGTGATGCGCTGTTTATGCGGGTGATTGGCAGCCCCGACCCTTATGCCGCGCAGATCGACGGCATGGGCGGCGCGACTTCCAGTACCAGCAAGTGCGTGATCCTCTCCAAGAGCAGCCAGCCGGATCACGATGTCGACTACCTCTATGGTCAGGTGTCGATCGACAAGGCCTTTGTCGATTGGAGCGGCAATTGCGGCAACCTGTCGACTGCCGCCGGGGCCTTTGCCATTCACGCCGGCCTGCTCGACCCGGCGCGTATTCCGGAGAATGGCGTCTGTGTGGTGCGTATCTGGCAGGCCAATATCCAGAAAACCATCATCGCCCATGTGCCGGTCAGCAATGGCCAGGTGCAGGAAACCGGCGACTTCGAGCTGGACGGGGTGACCTTTCCGGCTGCCGAGATCGTGCTGGAGTTTCTCGATCCGTCCGATGACGGCGAGGAGGGTGGTTCGATGTTTCCCACCGGCAATCTGGTTGACGAGCTGGAAGTGCCGGGCGTTGGCACCCTCAAGGCAACCATGATCAGCGCCGGCATCCCCACCGTGTTCGTCAATGCCGAAGACATCGGTTACAGCGGCACCGAACTGCGCGAGCAGATCAACGGCGACCCCGAGCAGCTGGCGCGTTTCGAGAAGATCCGCGTGGCCGGGGCCTTGCGCATGGGACTGATCAAGACGGCAGAAGAAGCAGCGACCCGGCAGCACACACCGAAAATTGCCTTTGTCGCCAAGCCCAGGGATTACGTTTCATCCAGCGGCAAGAGGGTGCCGGCGGGTGAAGTCGATCTGCTGGTGCGCGCACTGTCCATGGGCAAGCTGCATCACGCGATGATGGGCACCTGCGCGGTGGCCATCGGCACGGCGGCGGCGATTCCCGGCACCTTGGTCAATCTGGCGGCCGGTGGCAGTGCGCGGGAGGCGGTGCGTTTTGGGCATCCGTCCGGCACCTTGCGTGTCGGCGCGCAGGCGGCGCTGGTGGACGGCCAGTGGACGGTGACCAAGGCCATCATGTCGCGCAGCGCGCGCATCCTGATGGAAGGCTGGGTGCGCGTGCCGGGGGATGCGCTCTGAGGTGCATGGCCTAAGCTGAAAAAGTCCGCACACAGCCGCAGGGGCAAGAAACAGACGGAGGAATAAGCCCATGAGCGCCAATGCCGACCTGAACGTCCGCCCCGATTACGACCAGGTGATCCAGACCGTTGCCGACTATGTCTTGACCTACAGGGTCGAGTCCGCCGAAGCCCTGGATACCGCACGCAACTGCCTGATGGACAGCCTGGGCTGCGGCCTGTTGGCCCTGCGCTTTCCCGCCTGCAGCAGGCACCTCGGTCCGCTCGTTGAGGGCACTGTCGTGCCGCACGGGGCCCGGGTGCCGGGTACCCGTTTCCGTCTGGACCCGCTCAAGGCGGCCTGGGATATCGGCTGCATCGTGCGTTGGCTGGACTACAACGACACCTGGTTGGCGGCCGAGTGGGGCCACCCATCGGATAATCTCGGCGCTATTCTTGCCGTGGCCGATCACCTGTCGCAGCTGCGCCTGGCCCGGGGCGAAGCCCCGCTGCGCATGCGTGCGGTGCTGGAGGCGATGATCATGGCCCATGAAATCCAGGGCGTGTTCGCCCTGGAGAACGCCTTCAATAGGGTCGGTCTGGACCATGTACTGCTGGTCAAGCTGGCCTCCACTGCAGTCGCTGCCAAGCTGATGGGGGCGGGGCGCGAACAATTGCTCTCGGCCATCTCCCATGCCTTCGTCGACGGCCAGGCGCTGCGTACCTACCGTCATGCGCCTAACGCCGGGTCGCGCAAGTCCTGGGCGGCGGGCGATGCCAGCAGCCGCGGCGTGCGCCTGGCCGATCTCGCCATGCGCGGCGAGATCGGCATCCCTAGTGCGCTGAGCGCACCGCAGTGGGGGTTCTATGATGTGCTGTTCAGTCACACCAACAGCGACCTGGCCCTCAAACCGGCGGACCAGCGCCAGTTCAGCTTCCCCCAGGGCTTTGCCAGTTACGTGATGGAAAATGTGCTGTTCAAGATCAGCTTCCCGGCCGAGTTCCACGCGCAGACCGCCTGCGAAGCGGCGGTGCGCCTGCATCCGCAGGTCAAGGATCGCCTGCAGCAGATCGACAGGATCGTGATCAGTACGCAGGAGTCGGCGATTCGCATCATCTCCAAGGTCGGTCAGCTGGCCAACCCGGCCGATCGCGATCATTGCATTCAGTATATGGTCGCCGTGCCGCTGGCCTTTGGCAGACTGGTAGCGGAGCACTACGAGGACGATTTCCACGCCGTCAACCCGGTCATCGACGAGCTGCGCGAGAAAATGGAAATCGTCGAGGACGCCGGCTACAGCCGCGAGTACCTGGAAGCCGACAAGCGCTCGATCGCCAACGCCGTGCAGGTGTTCTTCCGCGACGGCAGCAGTACGGACAAAGTGGTGGTGCAATACCCGGTCGGCCATCGCCGTCGTCGCGCGGAAGGCATCCCGCTGCTGGAGGAGAAGTTCAAGGCCAGTCTGGCGACTCGCTTCAGCGCCCAGCGTAGCGCTCGCATCTTCGCTCTGTGCAAGGATCAGGCGCGACTGGAGGCGACGCCGGTGCAGCGCTTTATGGATCTTTTTGTCATCTGAGCCCGCAGGAAGCGTCGGCGCGCAGACTCAGAGATCGAGGAGGAACGTCGCACAATCTTGCTTGCAGACTACTTGAGGCGACGCTCGACGCCTTTTTCCACCAGGATTTTCGCGGAGATCTCCTCCACGGAAAAATAGGTGGAGTTGATAAAGTTGATGTTCTCGCGGCGGAACAGATTTTCCACCTCGCGCACCTCGAACTCGCACTGGGCGAAGCTGGCGTAGCGGCTGTTGGGCTTACGTTCGTGGCGAATGGCGGTGAGGCGGTCCGGGTCGATGGTCAGGCCGAACAGCTTGTCCTTGTGCTTCTTCAGCACGGCCGGCAGCTGCAAACGTTCCATATCGTCTTCGGTCAGTGGGTAATTTGCGGCACGAATTCCGTATTGCATTGCCATATAGAGGCAGGTCGGGGTTTTACCGCAGCGCGAGACGCCGACCAGGATCAGGTCGGCCTTGTCGTAATAGTGGGTGCGCGCGCCGTCGTCGTTGTCCAGGGCGAAGTTAACCGCCTCGATACGCTCCATATAGTTGGAGTTTTGCCCGATGGAGTGGGATTTGCCTACCGAGTAGGACGAATGCGAGGTCAGTTCCTGCTCCAGGGGGGCGAGGAAGGTCGAGAAGATATCGATCATATAGCCGTCGGACTCAGCCAGGACGTCACGGATATCCTGATTGACGATGGTGTCGAAGATGATCGGGCGGGCACCGTCCTTCTCGGACGCGCTGTTGATTTGTTGTACCATTGCGCGGGCTTTTTCCACGCTGTCGATATAAGGCCGCGTGAGTTTGGTGAAGTCGATGGTTTCGAACTGCGCCAACAGGCTTTGTCCCAAGGTTTCGGCGGTGATGCCGGTGCCGTCGGAGATGAAAAAAGCGGTTCGTTTCATTTGTACCATGGGCCTTAAGCTGGGAAAGATTCTTGGCTATCATAGGCCCGCCTTTGCAGGGCCGAACTGGCTGGCATTGTTACTTATTTTCCAGGGCCAGGCCACAATCGTGCGGGCAAGCACCGCCGAACCATCCAGCTCCTGAGTTTTTCCAACACCGATAGTGGAGAGATCACCTTGGTAGAGTACGTAGTTTCCCTCGATAAGCTCGGCAATCACGATGTTGAGCACGTAGGGGGCAAGAACGCCTCCCTGGGCGAGATGATCAGCAACCTTGCCGGTGCCGGTGTCTCGGTACCCGGTGGTTTCGCCACTACCGCCCAGGCCTATCGCGACTTCCTCGAGCTGAGCGGCCTGAATGCGCAGATCCATGCGGCCCTGGACGCCCTCGACGTGGATGACGTCAATGCCCTGGCCAAGACCGGTGCGCAGATCCGCCAGTGGGTAATGGATGCGTCCTTCCCCGAAGAGCTGAACACGCAGATCCGCACCGCTTTCGCCGCCATGGCGGGGGACAACGAGAATATGGCGGTTGCCGTGCGCTCCTCGGCCACCGCCGAAGACCTGCCGGACGCCTCCTTTGCCGGTCAGCAGGAAACCTTCCTGAATATCCGTGGCGTGGAAAACGTGATCCGCGCGGCCAAGGAAGTCTTCGCCTCGCTGTTCAACGACCGGGCCATCGCCTACCGCGTGCACCAGGGCTTCGACCACAAGCTGGTCGCCCTGTCCGCTGGCGTGCAGCGCATGGTGCGTTCGGAAACCGGCACCGCCGGGGTGATGTTCACCCTGGACACCGAGTCGGGCTTCCGTGACGTGGTGTTTATCACCGGTGCCTATGGCCTCGGCGAAACCGTGGTGCAGGGGGCGGTCAACCCTGACGAATTCTATGTGCACAAGCAGACCCTGGAAGCCGGTCGCCCGGCGATCCTGCGCCGTAACCTGGGCAGCAAGGCGATCAAGATGGTCTATGGCGACGAAGCCAAGGCGGGCAAATCGGTCAAGGTGGTGGATGTCGACCGCGCCGAGCGGGCGCGTTTCTGCCTGACCGACGCCGAGGTCAGCGAGTTGGCCAAGCAGGCCATGATCATCGAGAAACACTACGGCCGGCCGATGGATATCGAGTGGGCCAAAGATGGCGACGACGGCCAGCTGTACATCGTCCAGGCCCGTCCCGAGACGGTGAAGAGCCGCTCCAGCGCCAACGTGATGGAGCGCTACCTGCTCAAGGAAACCGGCACCGTGCTGGTTGAAGGGCGCGCCATCGGCCAGAAGATCGGTGCCGGCAAGGTGCGGGTGATCAACGATGTTTCGGAAATGGACAAGGTCCAGGCCGGCGACGTGCTGGTCTCCGACATGACCGACCCGGACTGGGAGCCGGTGATGAAACGCGCCAGCGCCATCGTCACCAATCGCGGCGGGCGTACCTGTCACGCCGCGATCATCGCTCGCGAGCTGGGGATTCCGGCGGTGGTCGGTTGCGGCAACGCCACCCAGGTGCTGAAAGACGGCATGGGCGTGACGGTTTCCTGCGCCGAGGGCGATACCGGCTTTATCTTCGAAGGCGAACTGGGCTTCGATATCCGCAAGAACTCGGTCGATGCCATGCCGGATCTGCCGTTCAAGATCATGATGAACGTCGGCAACCCGGATCGCGCCTTCGACTTCGCCCAGTTGCCCAACGAGGGTGTGGGCCTGGCCCGTCTGGAATTCATCATCAACCGCATGATCGGCGTGCACCCCAAGGCGCTGCTGAACTTTGCCGGCCTGCCGCCGGAGATCAAGGACAGCGTCGAGAAGCGTATCGCCGGCTACGACGATCCGGTCGGCTTCTACGTCGAGAAACTGGTCGAGGGCATCAGCACCCTGGCCGCGGCGTTCTGGCCGAAGAAGGTCATCGTGCGCCTGTCGGACTTCAAGTCCAACGAATACGCCAACCTGATCGGCGGCAAGCTCTACGAGCCGGAAGAAGAAAACCCGATGCTGGGCTTCCGTGGCGCGTCGCGTTATATCAGCGAATCCTTCCGCGATTGCTTCGAGCTGGAATGCCGTGCGCTGAAGAAAGTGCGCAACGAGATGGGCCTGACCAACGTCGAGATCATGGTGCCGTTCGTGCGCACCCTGGGCGAAGCCAGCCAGGTGGTCGATCTGCTGGCGGCCAACGGTCTGGCCCGCGGCCAGGATGGCCTGAAGATCATCATGATGTGCGAACTGCCGTCCAACGCCATTCTGGCCGAAGAGTTCCTCGAGTTCTTCGACGGCTTCTCCATCGGTTCCAACGACCTGACCCAGCTGACCCTGGGCCTGGATCGTGACTCCGGCATCGTCGCGCACCTGTTCGATGAGCGTAACCCGGCGGTGAAGAAACTGCTGAGCAACGCCATTCAGGCCTGCAACAAGGCCGGCAAGTACATCGGCATCTGCGGTCAGGGGCCTTCGGATCACCCGGATCTGGCGCGCTGGCTGATGGAGCAGGGCATCGAGAGCGTATCGCTGAACCCGGACTCGGTGCTCGATACCTGGTTCTTCCTCGCGGAAGCTCAAGCGCCGGTCTGATCGCGCGGTTAAGTCGCTGTACAAGGGCGGGTTTATCCTGCCCTTTTTTGTGTTCAGCACCTCCATGTGCTTCGCCCCTCCGGGGCTGGCGCGCAAAAACGCTCCTGGCGTTTTTGTGGTCTGCCATCACTAGCGACCACCCTTCGGGCCGTCGCTAGCGACGTTAAAAATTGCGCCTGGCAATTTTTTGTGGCCGGCCGTTGGTAGCGGTCACCGTCGGGCAGCGTGAAAGATTGTCCCCAGCAACTCTTTGTACCAGAGCGCAGAAGATGCAAAGCAGCAGTGAGCTTTTCCCCGTCGCCTTGATCAGCGCGGAGTTTCGTGGCGACCTGAGCGAGGATGTCTATCGCCTCAAGCCCGGCAACAGCCCGGATAGCAGTGTGCAACTGGCTCTGACGCGCCTGGGCCATGCCGATCATCAGCAGGATCGTGGTGTCCCCGTGATCCTGATTCCCGGCAGCTTTTCCAATCGGCGCTTCTGGTATTCGCCCAAATGCATCGGCCTCGGCCCGCAGTTGGCGCGTGCGGGCTTTGACGTGTGGATCGCCGAGATGCGTGGTCATGGTCTGTCGCCGCGCAATCGCCAGTACAAGCACAACAAGGTCAGCGACTATGTGCGTTATGACCTGCCGGCAATTGCCGACTTCATTTATGAGCAGAACCCGCAGGAAGCCCATTGGCTGGGCCACTCTCTGGGTGGTATCACTCTGGCCGGGGCGTTGGGCGGTGGTTACCTGGACGAGTCGAGAATGGCTTCGGTGGCGTTGTTTGGCAGTCAGATCAGCCGCGTCTACTGGCCGCTCAAGGTGCCGCCGGTGGAGTGGGGCAGCCGTCTGCTGCTCAAGGGCTTCTCGGTGATTTCCGGTCCCAGGCTCAAGCGCGGGCCTGAGGATGAGCCGGTCAGTCTGGCCATCGAAAGCCTGCGCTGGCACGGCTTGTTCGGGCGTTTTGGCGATGCCGAGCGGGACTGGTGGGCCGGCCTTGCCGAAGTGCGGGTGCCGGTCATGGCCGTGGCTGCGGTGGGCGATAGCCAGGACCCGGTATGGGCCTGCCGCAAGTTGCTCGAGCAGTTTGGCTCGCCCGTGAGCGAATTTCTCTGCCTGGGTAAGAAACATGGTTTCCACAGCGACTTCGGCCATGTCGAAATGCTGGTCAGCAAGGAGGCCCAGCGCGAGGTATGGCCACTGGTGGAGCAGTGGTTGCGCAAGAGCGCGCAGGTGCAGAGTGGCGAGCCGGAGGGGAACAAACTCGTTTCAGTCGAGTAGCCTTGCGGCTACTATCTGACTTCTGCGCAGCTTCTGGTCACTCTGTGCGGACGGCGGAGGTGCGATGTTTGTTGCTCTTGAGCACTTGCTCAACCTCGAGGAGGGCTATCGTCGAGTTTTCTCGCTGCAAGGACGCAGTTTGCTGCTGATGGTGGTCGAAGGTCGTACTCTGTTGCTGGAAAATCGCTGCCCCCATCAGGGAGCCCCTTTGCATAACGCGACCCTGGTCGCCGGCGTGTTGCGTTGTGCACGGCACGGGATCGAGTTCGAACTGGCCAGCGGTCGGGCCTTGAATGCCCAGTGCCCTGGCCTTGTCCATCTGCCCCTGGTCTATGCGGCCGATCGAGTCGGCATAGAACTTTAAGTCTTACCTATAGATAACAGGAGTTTTGCCATGCACTACATCACCCCCGATCTGTGCGACGCCTACCCGGAGCTGGTTCAGGTGGTCGAGCCGATGTTCAGCAACTTCGGCGGTCGCGACTCCTTTGGCGGTGAGATCGTTACCATCAAGTGCTTCGAAGACAACTCGCTGGTCAAGGAGCAGGTCGAGCAGCCAGGCAAGGGCAAGGTCATGGTGGTCGATGGCGGCGCTTCCATGCGCCGCGCGCTGCTTGGTGACATGCTGGCGGAAAAGGCCGCGCGCAATGGCTGGGAAGGCATTGTGGTGTATGGCTGCGTGCGTGATGTCGATGTACTGGCGCAGACCGAACTGGGTATCCAGGCCCTGGCCAGCCATCCGATGAAGACCGACAAGCGCGGCATCGGCGACCTCAACGTGGCGGTGACTTTTGCTGGCGTGACGTTCCGCCCGGGCGAATACCTGTACGCCGACAACAACGGCGTGATTGTCTCGCCGTCCGCGTTGCAGATGCCGGAGTAAGCTGAATTTGTTAGATGCCACAATTCCGCGTGAAGACCGCGGCTTGGTCCATGCCTTTGTCCTCGATGGGCTGGGTGGGGCGCGGGCCGTTGATCGTCACCAGCTGCAGGAACTGCAACTGGCCGAGCAGGAAAGCCTCTGGGTGCATTGGGATCGCAGTCACCCGCAGACTCAGGACTGGTTGCGCCGCGACAGCGGGCTGAGCGAGTTCGCCTGCGATCTGCTGCTCGAAGAGAACACCCGACCGCGAATGCTGTCGCTGCCGGAGCAGGCGTTGTTGCTGTTCCTGCGCGGGGTCAACCTCAATCCGGGGGCCGAGCCGGAGGATATGGTCTCGCTGCGCATCTTTGCCGATGCGCGCCGAGTGATCTCCCTGCGGTTGCGACCGGTGCGGGCGACAGAGGCGCTGATCGCTGATCTGGCCTCCGGTAACGGGCCCAAATCCGCCTCGGAAGTGATTCTGAGCCTGGCGCATTATCTGACCGACAAGATCGAGACTCTGGTAACGGAGTTGTCCGAACAGGTCGATGAGCAGGAGGAGATGGTCGATGCCGAGCAGAGGCTGGTACCCGACCACGGCCAACTCCTGCAAATGCGCCGACGCGCGGCCAGCCTGCGGCGTTTTCTCGCCCCGCAGCGGGATATCTATGCGCAGCTGACGCGCCATCAGTTGCCCTGGTTCCTGGCCGACGACACCGATTACTGGAACGAGCTGAACAACCGCCTGATCCGTTACCTGGAGGAGCTGGAACTGAGTCGTGAGCGGGTCAGTCTGGTTCTCGAGGCGGAAAATCGGCGTATGGATCAGCGCATGAATCGTACCCTCTATCGCTTCGGCGTCATCGCCGGCGTGTTCCTGCCCCTGACCTTTCTCACCGGGCTGCTGGGTATCAATGTCGGCGGCATCCCTGGGGCGGAAAGCCCCTACGGCTTTGCCATCATCTGCGTGCTGATGGTGGTTTTGGCCCTTGGCCAATGGTGGTTGTTACGTCGGCTGCGTCTGGCCTGATGTGACTATCCAGACCGTCCGCTCGTCTAGCCGTCACGTCCTATGAGGTGTGCAATGCACGACCCTTTTGAAGAATCGCTGCGCGATCTGCTCAAGTCATCCGCGTCGCATCACGACGACGATGCCTGTCTGCATCGCGTTTTGAAGACCGCCAACCGCCAAGTGGGCGCGGGTGATCTGTTTGCCCTGATGGGCCATTGCCTGGGTGCGCTGATGATCGCGATCAATAGCGGTGCCGCGCATATTTCCCCCGTCACCCGGCGCAAACCTTCCGATCCCTCTCTTGATAAGGCTGACTAAGCATGGAATTTACTCAAGTCCTGGTTGATGCGATGGCCAGCGTATGGACCCCGATTGCCGCGTTTATTCCACGCCTGTTTGGGGCCATGGTGGTGGTGCTGCTGGGTTTCGTGGTGGCCAAGTTCCTCGACACCCTGTTGTCCAAGCTGCTCGGCAAGATCGGCCTGGATCGCCTGATGGCTGGCACTGGCCTGACCAAGCTGCTGAGCCGTGCCGGCATCCAGGTGCCGGTATCGACCCTGATCGGCAAGATCGTCTACTGGTTCGTGCTGCTGATCTTTCTGGTTACGGCCGCAGAATCCCTGGGCCTGGAGCGGGTTTCTTCGACCCTGGATACCCTGGCGCTGTACCTGCCCAAGGTGTTCGGCGCGGCATTGGTGCTGCTCGCCGGCGTGCTGTTGGCACAACTGGTCAGCGGTCTGGTACGCGGCGCGGCCGAGGGGGTGGGGCTTGAGTATGCCCATGGCCTGTCGCGCGTGGCCCAGGGCCTGGTGATCATCATCAGTATTTCAGTGGCCATCGGCCAACTCGAAGTCAAAACCGACCTGCTCAACAATGTCATCGCTATCGTGCTGATTTCCGTTGGCTTGGCCGTGGCTCTGGCGCTCGGTCTGGGCAGCCGGGATATTGCCAGCCAGATACTGGCCGGCATTTATGTGCGCGAGTTGTATGAGGTTGGGCAACAAGTTCAGGTTGGTGAGGTCGAAGGGCAGATCGAGGAAATTGGCACGGTCAAGACCATACTGTTGACCGATGCGGGCGAACTGGTCTCCGTGGCCAATCGTACCTTGCTCGAGCAGCGGGTAAGCAGCCGCTAAGGCGTCAATCCCTGTTATTGTATGCCGCCGACCCAGTCGCCCGTTTGTGCGGACTGCGGCGGCTTTTGTCCTGACTGTCGGCCCGACTCGTTTTGAATAAAGCCCAATCTGTGTCTGTGCGTTATGACCCCCGCGAACTCTCGGATGAAGAGCTGGTGGCGCGTGCCCACGACGAGTTGTTCCATATCACCCGTGCCTACGAAGAGCTGATGCGCCGTTACCAGCGCACACTGTTCAATGTGTGCGCGCGCTATCTAGGTAGCGAGCGTGATGCCGATGACGTTTGTCAAGAGGTCATGCTCAAGGTTCTTTATGGGTTGAAGAACTTTGAAGGTAAATCCA
>JBFJZW010000093.1:0-14516 GCA_041621875.1 Pseudomonas sp.
ATGGCCCTGGGAGGCATCACCCCCAAACAGAAGTTGGCCCGCGCGGCCTGACCTCTACTTCTGGCGAGTGCTAAAAATGGGGGGATTACCGATCATGCCGCGGCTTTCTCTCGCTTTTGACTCCTCCCTGCTGATTCGCGACGCTTCTCACGGACGAGCCCTTCATACTTTATCTCCATCACTCCCCCAGCTGGCTACATCACTGCACCTCAACCTGAACGCACCTGAAACGACTCCGAAAAAGCCGTGGTGGGAGACTGTCAGGAAAGCTGGCGGGAGTCACAACGGCAACGGACGTACAGCTTATTTCGGCCACTGGTAGTCCACGAAGTACTCGCGCAAATCCTTTTTACTGACCTTGCCGGTGGCGGTATGCGGCAGCTCGTCAAGCAGCTCGCAGGCGTCCGGCAGCCACCACTTGGCCACCTTGCCCTCGAGAAAGTCGAGCAACTCGGCGGCGTTCGGTACGCAGCCGGAACGCGGCACCACCAACAGCAGCGGTCGTTCGCTCCAGCGCGGGTGGGCCACGCCAATCACCGCTGCCTCCGCCACCTGCGGATGCGCCATTACCGCGTTCTCGATGTCGATCGAACTGATCCACTCGCCGCCCGACTTGATCACGTCCTTGGTTCGGTCGGTGATCTGCAGGTAGCCGCTGGCATCGAGGGTGGCCACGTCGCCGGTGTCAAACCAATCGTCGTGCCGCTCGCCGCCAAAGTAGCCGCCACACACCCAAGGACCACGTGCCTGCAGGGCGCCGGCGGAGATCCCGTCACGCTGCAGCTCGTTGCCCTGCTCGTCGACGGTGCGTATCTGCACGCCGAACACCTGGCGCCCGGCCTTGACCAATTGCGCCCCCCGCTCGGCCGCCGACAGCTCGTCGTACCAGGGCTGATAGCGGTTGTAGCTGCCCAGCGGACTGGTCTCGGTCATGCCCCAGCCCACTTCCAGGGTCACCCCATGGCGACCCATCCGCTCGATCAACGCCAGCGGACAGGCGGCACCGCCTGAGACCGCCCGCCGCAAGCTGGGGATTCGCACTTCTTTCTCTTCCAGATGCTGTGCCAATGCCAGCCAAACGGTGGGCACGCCGAGGGCGTAGCTGACCCGTTCGTCGTTGATCAGACTGGCCAGGGTCGCGCCGTCGCCGGCCTTGGGCCCGGGCAACACCAGCTTGGCGCCGACCATGGCGGCGTTGTAGGGCATGCCCCAGGCATTGACGTGGAACATCGGCACTATCGGCAGCACCACATCCTGGGCTCGCAGGCCGATCTGGTCGGCCAAATTGCCTGCCAGGCTGTGCAGCACCGTGCTGCGGTGACTGTAGAGCACGCCCTTGGGGTTGCCGGTGGTGCCGGAGGTGTAGCACAGGCCGCTGGGCGTGCGCTCGTCCAGTTGCGGCCAGTCGTAGTGCTCCGCCTCGGCCGCCAGCAGGGCCTCGTAGCTGTGCAGGTTGGGCAAGCGGCTGGCCGGCAGTTCGTCGGCCGTGCACAGGGCGACGTAGTGGCGCACGCCCGGCAGTTCGGTGTGCAGACCCTCCAGCAGCGGGATGAACTGCGGGTCGAGGAACAGCACCTGGTCCTCGGCGTGGCGGATGATGTAGGCGATCTGCTCGGGAAACAGCCGCGGGTTGATGGTATGGCACACCCGCCCCGAGCAGGGCACCGCGTAATACAGCTCGAAGTGGCGGTAGTCGTTCCAGGCCAGGGTGCCGACCCGCGCCCCCGGGGCGATCTCCAGGCGCTCCAGCGCGTTGGCCAGACGCCGCGCACGGGTGAAGGCCTGGGCATAGGTGTAACGATGCCGGCGACCATCGCCCAGCACCGAGACGATCTCCACCTCGGCGGCGATCTGCTCGGCATGGCGCATGATCAGGCCGATGCCGAGTTGGTCGTTCATCATCATATCTTGCATGGCGAACCTCTGAATTCTTGTAGGTATCGGAGCGCTAACCGCGGGTACAGGGCAGCGCCCCATGGGGCCATCCCCGAAGGGCCGGGGTGCCCGATCGCGGCTAGGCGCAGCTCGCCGATTCCCCTTGTGCCGAGACGCGCCGGACTCCGCGGATCAGGTCGGCGGCCTTCTCGGCGATCATGATGGTCGGGGCATTGGTGTTACCGCCGACCAGGGTCGGCATGATGGAGGCGTCCACCACTCGCAACCCGTCGATCCCATGCACCCGCAGTTGCGAGTCGACCACCGCCATGGGGTCGTCGGCGGGTCCCATCTTGCAGGTACTGGTGGGGTGGTACTGGGTATCGGCACGCGCGCGAATGTCCTCGACCAGGCTGGAGAGGTCGTCACGCTGGGCCGGATAGAGCAGCTGGCCGCGCCAGGGAGCGAAGGCCGGATCAGCCAGGATGTCCATCTGCTTCTGCACGCCCTTGACCAGTTTCTCCAGGTCGCGCTCGTCGGCGAGGAAGTTCGGGTCGATCTTCGGTGCGCTGCGCGGGTCGGCGCTGGCCAGCTTGACCGAGCCACGACTATAGGGCCGCAGGATATCGACATGGCTGGAGAAGCCATGGCGGGTGTGCATCTTGCGCCCATGGTCGTCGACCAGGGCGATCACGAACACCAGCTGCAGGTCGGGCACATCCACCTCGGGCGAGGAGCGGAAGAACGCCCCGGCCTCGGCGATCGAGCTGGCGATGATGCCGCTGCGCCGCTTGCGCCACTCGAAGATGCCCTGGGTCATCTTGACCAGGCCACGGGGCGACAGGCCGAAGCTTTCGCTGTCGCTGCGGGCGGTATAACTCTGCACATGGTCGAGATGATCCTGCAGGTTCTCGCCGACCCCCGGCAGGTCGTGCACCACCGCAATACCCAGGGCCTGGAGCTCCCGCGCCGGGCCGATGCCGGACAGCTGCAGGAGCTGAGGCGAGCCGAAGGCGCCAGCACTCAGGATGACCTCGCGGCGCGCGCGCACCTGCTTCAGTTCGTTGCCCTGATAGTAGGCGACGCCACGGGCGCGCTTGCCCTCCATGATCAGCTTCGCCGACTGGGCATGGGTCTTGACGCACAGGTTCGGGCGCGACAGGTTCGGGGTCAGGTAGCCCTTGGCGGCACTGCAGCGCTCGCCGTTCTTCTGGGTGACCTGGTACATGAAGGAGCCGACCTGTTCGGCCCCGTTGTAATCGGGATTCGGCGGCAGGCCATGGTTCGCCGCCGCCGCGAGAAATGCCTTGCTCAGCGCGCTTGGACTGCGCAGCTCGGCGACGTTCAGTGGCCCGCCGGCGCCGTGATAGTCGCTGGCGCCGTGGGTTTCGTTGTTCTCGGCGCGCTTGAAGTACGGCAGCACGTCGTCGTAGGCCCAGCCCGGATTGCCCAGGCTCGCCCAGTGGTCATAGTCCCAGCGATTGCCGCGCACGTAGAGCATCGCGTTGATCGAGCTCGAGCCGCCCAGCGTCTTACCGCGCGGCTGGTAGCAGACACGGTTGTTCAGTTGCCGTTGCGGCACGGTGTCGAACGCCCAGTTGTTGTAACGGGTGGCAACCATCCCGACGAAGCCGGCCGGCGCATGAATGAGCACGCTCTTGTCCGGGCCGCCCGACTCCAGCAGGCAGACCGAAACGCCCCGGTCTTCGCTCAAACGGCTGGCCAGTACGCTGCCGGCCGAGCCGGCCCCCACTATCACGTAATCGAATTCTTCATTGCTCATCGCTTATCACTCTCTTTACCAGTTCTTCGAGCTATCGGAAGCAGGCACCTGCCTGCAATGCATGGGGCCTGAGCACAGTCGTCCGCGGCCGCGACAGGCCGCAGGGCGACTGACCGGGCTAGTCGGTCTTGGTGCCAGGCAGCAGCTCGAAGTCCGGGGTGAAGCGATCTAGTGCCGCGAACAGCAGATCGAGGGGTTTGCGGTCACCGGTGAAGGTCGCCTTGCCCCCCTTGAGCAGGTCGTCGAAGCTGGCCGCCCCGCTCATCACCGACTCCAGATCGCGGCGATTGACGGTGATGCTCAGGTCAGCGTCTTGCGCCTGCTGGCCGCTGATATTGGTGAGGGTGGCGTTGCTCAGCTCCACCACGAACTGCTCGCCGTTGTCGGGCGTGTGCAGGTTGATGGTTGCCTGCACGCCTTCGACCTTGTCGCTGTCCAGGCGTATGCCAAGGAAATCGAGCCATAGCCCTGTGGCCATCCCGCGGATGGTGTCCGGTCCGTCGGCCTTCAGAACGGCGCCCTGGGGGACTCCGTTGCGCAGTTCGTAGGCGGCAGCAAGGAAGGTGTTGCGCAGGCTCGAGCTTTCCTTTTGATAACCGATCTGCTCATAGGCATCGGCCAGCAGGTCCTTGGCCGCCCGGTTGCCACGCTCGGTCTGGACCAGCTTGTCGAGCAGCTCCGCGGCCTGCCGGTACTTGCCCTGCTCGTACAGCTCGCGGCCCTTGGCCAGGACACTGTCCGCACCGCCCATCATCTCCACGTACAGCGGTGCCGACTCCTCGGGCGAGAGCGGTATCAGGGTTGCCGGGTTGCCGTCCCAGTAACCCAGGTAGCGGTTGATCACGGCGCGGCTGTTGTGCTCCTCGGAGCCGTGATAGCTATGCGCCGCCCAGTTTCCCTGCAGGCTCTTGGGCAGCTTGTAGACATTGTGGATCTGGTTGATGGTCACGCCCTGATTGGCGTGGTGCAGAACGTTATTGTTCAGGTGGGCATAGGCATCGCGTTGCGCGCGCATCACCTCCTGAATGCGCGCGTTACCCCAGCGCGGCCAGCTGTGGGAGGCAAACAGGTAATCGGCCCGGGTGCCGTAACGGTACAGCGCCTCGTTGATGTTCTTCGACCAGAGCAGGGCATCGCGCACCAGTGCGCCGCGCAAGGTGTAGATGTTGTGGATGGTGCCGATGATGTTCTCGGCCGCCCAGAACGCCTTGAACTGCGGGAACCAGGTGTTCATCTCCGACGGCGCCTCGGTTCCGGGGGTGTTCTGGAACTCCATGATCACGCCATCGATCGTCAGGGTTTCGAAGTCGTTCTCGATGTAGCGGGTCGGTGCGATCAGCCCCATGGTGCCGACAGCGACGTTCTTGCCGATGGCCTGATCGACGTGGCCGTAGGGGCTGTGCGGCAACAGCGAGCCGTACTGGAGGAACATCCGTCGGATCATGGCGTTGCCGGCATACACGTTCTCGGAGATGGCGTGCTCCATGAAGCCTGCGGGCGCGATGACCGGCACCTTGCCGCTCTTCACGTCCTCGACGTCCACCACGCCATGGGCCCCGCCGAAGTGATCGCCATGGGAGTGCGAATAGACCACGGCGACCACCGGGCGCTCACCGAGGGTGGCGTTGATGAACTCGAGCGCGGCCTTGGCGGTTTCCTTGGTCGTCAGCGTATCGAAGACGATCCATCCCGTATCGCCTTTGATAAAGGTGATATTGGCGAGGTCAAAGCCGCGAACCTGATAGATCCTGTCGGGAACCACCTCATGGAGGCCATAGGCCATGTTGAGCGTGGCCTGACGCTGTAGCGACGGGTGAATGCTGTCGAAGTTCTCACCCTCAAGCAAATACTCGTAGCTGCCCATATCCCAAACTACGTTGCCGGCCTCGCCCTTGATCTGCTTGTAAGCTGGGGAGGCGATGAAGCCTTTCCTGGACTCCTCGAAGTCGCGCTGGTCTTCGTAAGCGGGATTCTTGCGTAGGTTCCTTTGAAGCTCGACAGTAAACTCGGATGGTGCCTTGCCCTTGGCGTCGAAATGCCCATCCACCGCAGGGGCTGCCTTATCGCTGGCGCCTGCGGCCTGAGGCGCGATGCCGGGGGCACTGGCCAACAGGGCGGCTAATGCAAGGCCACAGCGTCCGCTGAGACTGCGGGGTAACTTACTCAAGAGTTTCATCTTGTTTTCCTCTCTCCGCCTAGCAGGCAGAGGTGTATGGGTAACTGCGCCGCGGTTGCTCGCCCGGCTCCGGGGCGACGGCATCCGCTGTGTCATTTACGCCAGCTTGTCGGTTCGGCCGGTATCAGGCTTCTGCGTGATTCGGGGCTAGCCATCGCAGGAGCTCAGGCCTTGTCCTGGGAGCGGGTTCAGATGCTGTAACCGTCAAGAACTCGAAGCGGTAAAGGACGGCTGAGCACTGCGACTGTCCCGGGAAATGACACTGCGGGGTGAGAGGTAACCGTTATTGTTTTCATGACAACCTTCTGGCTAACTTAATAATTAAGCAGAACTTCTGCTGCTCTAATAAGAAGCCAACCAGAGAGTTGAGACTATGCGCGAAACGGCCAAAATATCGCTAGAAGTGGTCAAATCGCAGGTCACACGCTTCCATCGCGGGGCCATGGGACGAGTACTGGAGCGCTATCTCAAGTTGAAAGGCGAAACCGAGAGGGATGTCAGCTTGGTTGAGTTGGAACAACTTTGGCAGCGTGCCGCACAAATCGATCCGGCCATTGGCCTGCACCTGTTCGAGCACTTCACACAACAGGACTGGCATGTGCTGGCTTATGCGACTCAATTTCTCGAAAAGGCTGGGGACTCCTTTGCAATGTGGGAAAAATACGCCCGTTTAGCCTCGGAGATGGACAGGATTCGCCGCGTGGAGGAAGGGGGATTGGTCGGCGTCGAGATCGCCATCGATGCGCCCGACGAAGTCGTGCGTTACATCGGCGAGCATTACTCGGTGATGTCACTCAGCATGCTGCGTCGTGGCACGGGCCAGCACATTTACCCGCAGCGTGCGCAGTTCAAGCATGACCGCCCGGTTTACCATCAGGAGTATGTTCGTTACTTCGGTGATGCGGTCGAATTCAACTGCCCGAATTACCGACTGTTATATGCCCCGGCCACTGCCAAGCTGCCTATGCAGGGTAGCAACAGGGGGCTGGCCGAGGTGATACTCAGCGAACTGGATCGCCGCGTGGCCCAGCGTCGCCAACTCGAAGGCTGGGCAGGCAAGGTGGCGGCTCAAGTCCGACAAGCGCTTATAAGCGGAGAGACCCCGAGCCTCGAATACCTGGCAGAGGCCTTGCATCAAAGCCCGCGAACATTGCGTCGACGCCTGACAGACCAGAACTTCAACTATCGACAAGTCGTCGATCTAGTGCGCTCCGAGTTGGACCAGTGCCTGGAGCTGCAAGGCTTGAACCGAGCACAGATCGCCGAGCGGCTGGGCTATAGCGAAACCACGGCGTATCTGCACGCGCGCAAGCGCTGGCGCGAGAATCACAGCAGCTGACTCAGGATGTGACAGCTCCCAGCAGCGGTTGTGTCGGTGCTCGGGCATGCCGGCCGTTCTAGCACCTCGACCAACTGCGGTGGATCAGGACCCAGGCCAGCTGCGGCGGGAGGCCGCGGCCTCTCCGTAAAAAAGACACCGGCCGAAACCGGTGCAAAGACAGGGCTACCACACATGGAGTATCAGATGCAGCCCAGTATTGCTTTGGTCTCGAGGAACTCCTCGAAGCCGGCTTCGCCCCATTCGCGACCGTTACCAGACTGTTTGTAGCCGCCGAACGGCGCGGCGAGGTCGACCGGCGCGCCGTTCAAATGCACGCTGCCGGTGCGCAGGCGCAGGGCGACCGCGCGAGCACGTTCGGCGCTGGCGCTCTGCACGTAGCCGGACAGGCCGTAGATCGAGTCGTTGGCGATGGCGATGGCCTCGTCTAGATTCTGGTAAGGAATCAGGCACAGTACCGGGCCGAAGATTTCCTCGCGGGCGATGGTCATGCGGTTGGCCACCGCGCTGAACACCGTCGGCTTGCAGAACAACCCCTGCTCTAGGCCCTGCGGCTTGCCCAGACCTCCGCAGACCAGCCGAGCGCCCTCCTCCAGACCGCTGGCGATCAGCCGTTGCACGCTATCAAACTGGCGTTGGTGGGCGATCGGACCCACCTCGGTGCCGCTGTCGAAGGGGTCGCCTAGGCGTAGTTCGGCGCATACCGCGGCGGCGATGGCCTCGGCGCGTTCAAGGTGCTCCGCGGGCACCAGCATCCGCGACGGGGCGACGCAGGTCTGCCCACTGTTGCTCATCATGCCGCGCACGCCCTGGGTCACCGCCTGTTCCAGGTCGGCATCGTCGAGGATCAGGTTGGCAGACTTGCCGCCAAGCTCCAGGGACACGCGTTTGATGGTGCTGGCCGCGGCCCGCGAGAGCTGTGCGCCGACCCCGTTGGAGCCGGTGAAGGACACCATATCGATGCGCGGGTCGCTGGCCAGCTGCTCGCCGAGCTTCGCCCCCTGGCCATTGAGCATGTTGAACACGCCCTTGGGCACGCCCGCTTCGTCGAGAATCTCGGCGAGGATGATCGCCGAATAGGGGGCGTTCTGGCTCGCTTTGAGGACGATGCTGCAGCCCGCCGCCAGCGCCGGGGCGACCTTGCACACCAGTTGATTCATCGGCCAGTTCCACGGGGTGATCAGCGCGCAGACGCCGATCGGCTCGCGCACCACCTCGGTGCTGCCTTGACGACGCTGGAAGGGGAAGTGTTCCAGCACAGCCTTGGCTGTCTGCAAGTGCCAGAGCCCGACCGGCGCCTGCAGCGGCCGGGACCAGGCCTCGAGCGGCGCGCCCATCTCCAGGGTGATCGCGGCGGCGATGTCGTCCAGGCGCCGCTCGTAGATGCGACAGATGTTCTCCAAAAGCTCCAGGCGCTGCTCGCGCGAACTGCCGGAGAAGGCCGGGAAGGCGCGATGTGCCGCGTCGATAGCGGAATCCACCTCTGCTGCATCGGCCAGGGCGATATGCCCAGATACCTCGCCGTTAGCCGGATTTATCACGGCCTGTAGGACCGCCTGGTCACCAGCTTCCCGCCACTCACCATCGATATAGAAACATCTGAGATGTCGATCAGATAGAAACATTTGGGTCTCTCCTGGTACTCATGAATTCCAAGTGCCATGCATGGGGGCGTGGCGCTCTTGAATAAGCCCGACGATATTCATGGCTATTGCCGCATCAATTGCGCCACGGGCGCTGCTGCACTTGGAACAGGTAGTTAACGAATGCCGCTCGATCTCAACGCAGCCGGCGTGAAACTGTTTGCGCTGACCTTGCTGGTGAACTGAACGTTCTGCTTTTCTTCGTTGCTCAGGCCGAGCGTCAGATAACGACCAGAGACCAAGTCATACAGTGCCTCGGCCACATACATGCGAGTGCCCTGGGTATAGTGCTGCAGATTGTGTCCTTCGGCGGACCGCCACAATTGCCCGCGGCCGTCGTAATGGTCAGCCAGTACGATCATCCAGCTGTCTTCATCGAAGTACAGAGTGCGCTTCGAGTAGATATGCCGCTGTCCCGACTTGAGGGTGGCCTCTACTTCCCACACCCGGTGTAGCTCATAGCGCGCAAGATCCGGATTGAGATGGCCCGGTTGGTGAATCTCGTCGTACTTGAGCGCCGTCGAGGAAAGTTTGTAACTGTTGTAGGGCACATACATCTCGCGCTTGCCGATCAACTTCCAGTCGTAACGGTCGGGCGCGCCATTGAACATGTCGAAATTATCGACGGTGCGCATGCCGTCGGCCGCATTGCCAGGACCGTCGTAGGATACCTGTGGCGCACGGCGAACCCGACGTTGACCGGCGTTGTACAGCCAGGCCAGGCGGGGTTCCTTGACCTGGTCGATGGTTTCATGGACCAGGAGCACATTGCCGGCCAGGCGTGCCGGCGCATCGATGACCTGTTTGTAGACGAACAGCAGGTTTTTCGCCTTGTCCGGATCGAGGTCGCCCATGTCGGCAGGAAAGGCGAGCTCATCGACGAACCTCACCGGGGTGAAGCTGCCGTTGGCTTGCGGCGTCGCCTGAATGATGGTCCTGCGATAGTTGCCGCCGCGATAGCGGGTGACATGGTTCCAGAGCACTTCCACTCCACTCTTGGGAATCGGGAAGGCGTAATAACGATTCTCGGAGAAATCCCCCAGGCCATTGCCCCCCGCGATCACTTCGGTGCTCGCGGCACTCTTTTTCGCCGCCTGATAGACCTCCTCCGGCACCGACGTAGTTCTATGGCTCGGGTAGACGGGCATGCGGTAACTGTTCGGGTAGCGCTTGAACATCGCCAGCTGACCGGACGACAGCCTGTCCTTGTACTGCTCGGCGTTTTCCGCGGTAATGACGAACAGCGGCTTTTCCGCGGCGAAGGGGTCGCTGAGGAAACCCGCAGCGTCCACCTGGCCGGCGTCAACCGGCAGGCCGCCGGTCCAGGCGGGAATGCTACCGTCGGCATTGGCCGCCTGTTCGGCCCCCAGCGGGGTCAGTTCGGTGCCCAGGCGCTGCACTTCATCCGATGTGACTTTGGCGATGGCCGTCCCTGTCATCAGCGTCAAGCAGAAAGCGCTCTTGAACAACAGCTTATTTATTCTCATTGCAGTGCTACCTCGGGGTTACGGCTCAGAAGCTCGCGCCAAAACTCAGGGACACGAAGTCCCTGTCGGTGACCGGGTTGAAGTGACCGCCAAAGAAGTCGGTGTAGTTGAGGCTGGCGGTATAGCGGTTGTCGTAATCGGCATTCAGGCCGAGGCTGATGGCCTTGGCCCCCTCGTTGAAGTTGGGGCCGTAGCCGTCCACGTCATGGGACCAGGCGATGCTCGGCGTCAGGTTGATGCCGGCAAAGACGTTGCTGTAGTCGGCGCTGGCGCGCAGGCGATAGCCCCAGGAATTGCTGGTGAAGAAGCCGTTGGCGTTGCACTCGCCTGGGTTGGCGGTATTGAACAAGCCCTGACAGACCGCGCCGTTCAGCGCACCGGGCAGTTGCCCCTGGCCATAGATGGAGTCGCGGCCGAAACGCAGGTCGTCACCGTCCGCCGAGGACAGCCCGGCGATATGGTTAAAACCGGCCTCGCCCACCAGGGCCAGGCGGCTGGCGCCGAGCACCCGGTCGATGAAGTGCACCACGGTGACCTGGGCCTGGGTGACCGGCTTGCGTTCGTAGCCATGGATGTCGCTGCCCACCACCGGCTGGGCATGCCCGCTGGCGTAGAGTGGATTGCCCAGGACCGGAGTGGGGAACAACGCGGCCAGGGTCAGATCGGTGCTGTTGATTTGCAGCGGCACATTCGGCCGGTAACTGAGCTCGCCGCTGACCGCGGTACCGCCGATGTTGGTCTGGAAGCTCAGACCGTAGAGGCGGATGTCCTCGGGGTACTCGATGAAATACTGCGCCTGCACCGCACCGCTGGCGGGGTCACGCGCGGCGCTGCCGGCCAGGGTGCTGAACACCGGCAGGCGGCTGTGGTAGTTGAGGGCGTACAGGCCGAACTCGGTATCATTGAGCTCCGGCACGTACCAGCGCAGGGCCAGGCCGTACTGGCCCTGGTCGCGGGCATCTCGATCGCCAGCCCGCGACAGGAAGGTGTAGCCGGCCGCGGGGTCGGGATTGAAGTCGTTACCGCCTATCACCAACTTGTCGCAGCCATCGGCCACCACATCGGTGGTGGAGAAGAAGGTGCCGCAGTTGTCGACCACCGTCTGGTCCCATTCCAACTGGTAGAAGGCCTCCACGGACAGACTGTCGCTCAGCCCCTGGGACAGGTAGAGCATGCTGACCGGGATCAGGCCCTCCTTGATCTCGGCACCGGGCCGGCGAAAGGCCGCAACATCCACCGGGTTGATGCTGTTGATGGAGTTCTGGATGAAGGTGCTTTCACCCCAGCTGACCACTTGCCGGCCGAGGCGGATGGAGCCCGGATTATCGCCGAGGCTGTAGTTGTGATAGACGAAGGCATCGAGCAGCTGGGCGCCAGATGATTTGGCGCCTTCCTTGCGGTTGGCGTCGCTGATGTCGTAGAGCAGGCGGTGCTCGTCCTTCAGCTCGAAGTCGTACCAGTACTTGCCGCGGAAGAACGCCCCGCTGTCGGCATAACGCAATTCAAGATCGTGGATGCCCTTGAAGATCTTGGAGAAGGTCTCGCCCTTCTTGAAGTTCAAGCGGCCGTCGTCCGAAGTTCGCGCGGAGGCCTTGCCGCCGTTGGCCACGGCGATGAAGTCGGGGTCGGCTCGGCGCAGGGCCCAGCTAGCCCCAACGGAAAACTGGCTATCGAACTTGCCTTCGATCTCGCCGAGGTTGAAATCCACTGCGTGGGCGCTGCTCGTGGCGCCGCTCGCGACGGCTATGGCCAGGGCCAGACGCACAACGGGTGGCGCGGACATTTTGATTGTCATCAACTACTCCAGGCTTTTATTTTTGTTAGTACGCGGCAACGACGGGCCGGCGCCGCTGCCAAGGCGCGTGGCCGAGCCATCCATTGCATGGGGGATATTGGCCGCAGCCCCCGGAGCTGTCTGTGATAGCTCCGGTCAGATCGCTGGTAGTTATGGCCAAATGTCGGCACGGCAGCAGACGCTGGGCGCAAAGGCGGCGTTCAGAGCGGATGACCAGGCGCCCGCCGTTCGGCGGGCAGGCAGGACGGCGAAGGAGCGAAGGTTTGATTGCTTGCCGATGGACAAAACAAAAACTAAGTGTTTTCTTGCCCTCAGGACGAACCGAAACGGGATGCACTGAAAGCACTCCACCGTCACCCGTGTCACGCTAACCAGAAGTATCAAATCCATGCCGTAGAGCTGGCACGTGAAGCACTATGAGAACAAGTCAGGTTGCACGTTACAGACCTGCTGGCCCTGCAGGCACTCGACTCGACTCGATTCGGCCCTGCTCTGGACCATCCGCCAGCCCCGACCCGCGTCCATCCAGATAGATTGCAGACGATGAACAACCCCTTGATCAATCTGAGCCAGCTGCGCCCACCGCGTCTGCCGGCCAAGGCCTTGGCACGCCCGCGCCTGCTCCAGCGCCTGGCCGATGCCGAGGCCGGTCGCCTGGTCCTGCTGTGCGCCCCGCTCGGCTACGGCAAGAGCTGCCTGCTCAACCAGTACGCCCAGAGCCTCCCCGGCCCCTGGTCCTGGCTGCGCCTGACCCAGGCCGACAACCAGCCACTGCACCTGCTCCTGCATCTGCACGCGGCCCTTGGCCTGGGCCCGCTCGAGCGCTCCGCCCCCGGCATCCAGGAAGAGCTGCTGTGGAACGCCATCCTCAACCACCTGGAGCGGAGCGGCGAGGCCTTCACCCTGTTCCTCGACGACCTGCAGTTGCTGCGCGCCGGCCGTGCCTGCCAGTATCTCGACCAGTTGCTGCGCTTCGCCCCTCCGGGCCTGCATCTGCTGGGCGCAAGCGAGGGCTTGCCGCGCTTGGCGCTCGGCCATCTACGCAAGGACGAGCGGCTGAGCCTGCTGGATGCCCACGACCTGGCCCTGGACAGCGAGGAAACCCGTCAGCTGGCCAGCGCCCGCGGCGTCGCACTGAACGCCGATGCCATCTACCAGCTGCGCGCCGGCAGCGAGGGCTGGATCAGCGGCGTACTGTTCTGGCTCGCCGCCTATCGGGAGCAGGCCGTCCCGGCCAATCCCCAGGCTCTGCGCCCGGTCACCCTCAAGGCCTATACCCATGTGGCGCAGTTCCTCGACGAGGAACTGCTGCGCCAGCTGCCGCCACCGCTGCTGAGCTTTATCGAACGCACCTCGGTGGTGCAGGCGTTCGATGCGCGCCTGGCCCGCAACCTCAGCGGCCACGCCGAGGCTAGCCGGCTGATCTGCCAGTTGCAGCGCGCCGACCTGTTTATCGAGCAGTGTCCCGGTGAACACTTGGAATACCGTTACCATCCGGCTCTGCGTAACAGTCTCTACCAGCGCCTGCGCCGGCGCGACCCGCAGCAGTTACGCGCACTGCATCTGCAGGCCGCGGCCTGGCTGCTGGAGCACCAGCGTTACGCGGAGGCCATCTACCAATTCGGGCGGGCCAAGGACTTCAATGCGATGCTGGCGACCGTCGAACGCCATGGCTTCGACCTGCTGCGCGAAGGCCAGGTCAACGCCATAGTCGACTTTCTCGCGGAGCAGTCCGAGCAGAGCGGCGGCGACCATTTCACCCTGGCCGTCACCGAAGCCTCCACCGTCATAGTCACTAACGACATCGCCCGCTCGCGCATCTGCCTGCAACGCCTGCAGGGCCTGCTGCGCCAGCAGGGCGTGACCCGCCACCCCGAGCGCATCCACCAGACCGTCGCCTTCTTGCGCAGCCGCCTGGCCTTTCTCGGTGGCAACCTGGTGCACAGCCTGGCGATGGCCAGCCAGGCGCTGCAGCACTATCCGCAGCACAACGCGGCCGGTTCGGTGTTGCACTTCAACCGCGCCAGCTGCCTGTTCGCCCTCGGCCAGCTGACCGCGGCTCGCCGCGAAGGCGCCCAGGCCCTGGAGGAACTACAGGACTTCGGTTTCAGCGGCTACACCAACCTGCTACAGCTGCTGCTCGGCCAGATCGAGCTAGCCCAGGGGCAGTTGGACGCCGCCAGCCGACGCCTGCTCAACCAAGACGGCGAACGACCGGCGAATGCCTCGCGCAACTTCTACGAACTGTTTCGTCACATCGGCCAAGGACTACTGCTGCAGCAACAGAACCAGTTGAGCCTGGCCCAGCAATGCCTGAGTCAGGCCGAGGCGGTGGCCCTGGATTTCCCCCACTGCGCCGGACTGCCCTGGGTTTTCCACCACCAAGCCTGTCTGTACGCTGCCCAAGGCGAGCATCGC
>JBFJZW010000094.1:0-14472 GCA_041621875.1 Pseudomonas sp.
ACATGGCCGAGGTGCAGATCGCCTACGGCATGACCGAGACCAGCCCGGTGTCGACCCAGACCGCGGCGGACGATGACCTGGAAAAGCGGGTCAGCAGCGTGGGCCGCACCCAGCCGCATCTGGAGAGCAAGGTGGTCGACGAGCACGGGCGTATCGTCCCGCGCGGGCAGATCGGCGAGTTGTGCACCCGCGGCTACAGCGTGATGCTCGGCTACTGGAACAACCCCGAGGCCACCGCCGAGGCGATCGACGGCGCGCGCTGGATGCATACCGGCGACCTGGCGGTGATGGACGAGGCGGGCTATCTGAGCATCGTCGGGCGCAACAAGGACATGATCATTCGCGGCGGCGAGAACGTCTACCCGCGCGAGATCGAGGAGTTTCTGTTCGGCCATTCGGCGGTGGCCGATGTGCAGGTGGTGGGTATTCCCGACGACAAGTACGGCGAGGAAATCGTCGCCTGGGTCAAATGCCATCCGGGACACGAGGCCAGCGACGAGCAGTTGCGCGCGTTCTGCAAGGGCCGCATCGCCCACTTCAAGGTGCCGCGTCACTTTCTGTTCGTCGACGACTTTCCGATGACGGTAACCGGCAAGGTGCAGAAGTTCCGCATGCGCGAGCTCAGTATCGAGACGCTGGCTGGGGGCCAGCCTAGCTGAGCGCTGCCGGCGATTGCCTACGCGCTGCCGGCCTGCGACAGTGCGCATTGATCATCAGGGCGACAAGGAACCATATGACGGCCATTGCCGCCGAGAAAGGCACCATCTCAGTCCTGCTGGTAGCAGAGGCGCTGCTCGAGCGCCGTCGCCGGGGCCAGCCCGATGCAGCGTTGCTGGAGCAGGCCGGGATCGCTCCGGCGCTGTTGCAGCGGCCCTATGCGCGGGTGTCGGCGCAGGCCTATGCACGGTTGTGGCGGGCTATCGCCGCAGCGGCCGACGACGAGTTCTTCGGCATGGACGGGCGGCGCATGAAGTCCGGCAGCTTCGCCTATATGGCCCATGCCGCGCTGCGGGAAGCGGACGTGGGCCGCGCGCTGGAGAGCGTGCTGAGCTTTCTCGGCCTGATCTTCGACGGCCTGCAGCCACACCTGGAGCGCCAGGGCAGCCTGGCGCAGATCGTCTTGGATGAGCGCAGCGAGCCGCCGGCACGTGCCTTCGCCTGCTTCACCCTGTGGCTGATGTTGCACGGCCTGGCCTGCTGGCTGGCCGGGCGGCGCATTGCCATTCTCGGCGTCGAGCTGCGCTGCGCCGCCCCGGATTATTGCGGCGACTACCGGGTGATGTTCAGCGACAACCTGCGTTTCGAACGTCCGCATAACCGCCTGCTGTTCAACGCCGACTGCCTGGCCCTGCCGGTGCGGCGCAGCGAGCGCGAGCTCAAGCGCTTTCTGGCCGGCGCGCCGGGCAACATCCTGGTGCGCTACCGCGACCCGCAGAGTCTGGGCGCGCGGATCAAGGTCTACCTGCGCAGCCTCAAACCGGAGCGCTGGCCCGATCTCGACGCCCTGTCCGGGCATTTCTATATGGCCCCCTCGACCCTGCGGCGCAAGCTGGCCGGGGAGGGGCAGTCCTATCAGGGGCTCAAGGATCAGGTGCGCAGCGACCTGGCCATCGCTCGGCTGGACAGCGGTGCGAGCAACTTCAGCGAACTGGCCTTCGATCTCGGTTTCGCCGACACCAGCGCCTTCTACAAGGCGTTCAAGAAGTGGACCGGCACCACCCCGGGGCAGTACCGCGCCCTGCATAGCCCGGACTGAGCGGCGCTGTCCAAAACGCTCGGGTCGATCGACGGCTTTCGACATTGCCGGCTGCGCTGGCCGGCGCGACTATTCCCGGCACTCCACACAAGAACAAGCCGGGAGACCGATATGCGCGATTACCTCACCGCCGCCCAGACCTTCGACCTCGATCAGGCGTTGGCCGGTGCCCTGTCCGGGCGAGCCGATGCCCTTAACGCCTGCATCGAATGCTGCGACCGCCACGCCGACGATGGGCGTGTCGCCCTGTACTGGGAGGGTCGCGACGGTAGCAGCGCCGTCTGGACCTTCGCCCAATTGCAGCAGGCATCGGCGCGTTTCGCCAACGTCCTGCACAGCCGCGGCGTGCGTCCCGGCGACTGCGTGGCCGGCATGCTGCCACGCACCCCCGAGCTGCTGATCACCATTCTCGGTACCTGGCGTCTGGGGGCGGTGTACCAACCGCTGTTCACCGCCTTCGGCCCCAAGGCCATCGAACACCGGGTGGCCAGCGCCGGCACCCGCCTGGTGGTGGTGGATGCCGCCAATCGCGCCAAGCTGGATGAGGTGGCCGCCGCGCCGCCGCTGCTGACGCTGCACGCCACTGGCGGCGAGGCGGATTTCTGGACCGAGCTGGAGTCCCAGCCCGACAGCTTCGAGCCGGTGCTGCGTAGCGCAGAGGATGCCTTCCTGATGATGTTCACCTCCGGCACTACCGGCCTGGCCAAACCGGTGCCGGTGCCGCTCAAGGCCATCGCCGCCTTCGTCGGCTACCTGCGCGACGCGGTGGACCTGCGCGAGGACGAGCCGTTCTGGAACCTGGCCGATCCGGGCTGGGCCTATGGTCTCTACTACGCGGTGACCGGCCCGCTGGCCATGGGCCATGCCACCACCTTCTACGAGGGGGCTTTCAGCGTCGAGAGCACCTGCCGGGTGATCCGCAAGTACGGTATCCGCAACCTGGCTGGCTCGCCTACGGCCTACCGTCTGCTGCTGGCCGCCAGGGACGAGGTGCAGGCTCAGCTCAAGGGCCAGTTGCGCGCGGTGAGCAGCGCCGGCGAGCCGCTGACCCCGGAGGTGATCCGCTGGTTTGCCGAGGGTCTGGACTGCACCATTCACGACCACTACGGCCAGACCGAGCTGGGCATGGTGCTGTGCAACCATCATGCCTTGCAGCATCCGGTACGCCTCGGTGCCGCCGGCTATGCTGTGCCCGGCCACCGCGTGGTGGTGCTGGACGAGCAGGGCTGCGAGCTGCCGCCCGGCCAGCCCGGGGTGTTGGCGCTGGATCGGCGACGCTCGCCGCTGTTCTGGTTTCCCGGCTACCTGGGCATGAACACCAAGGCCTTCGTTGGCGACTACTACCTGAGTGGTGACACCGTCGAACTGAACGACGACGGCAGCATCAGCTTCGTCGGTCGTGCCGATGACGTGATCACCACCAGCGGCTACCGGGTCGGCCCCTTCGACGTGGAGAGCGCACTGATTGAGCATTCGGCGGTGATCGAGGCGGCGGTGATCGGCAAGCCCGACCCCGAGCGCACCGAACTGGTCAAGGCCTTCGTCGTGCTGCACGCGAACCAGCTGGCCAGTGCCGCGCTGGCCGAGGCCCTGCAACAGCACGTGCGCAAGCGTCTGTCGGCGCATGCCTACCCGCGCGAAGTGGAATTCGTCGCCGAGTTGCCCAAGACCCCCAGCGGCAAGATCCAGCGCTTTCTGTTGCGCAACCAGGAAATCGCCAAGGCCCAGGTGGCCGCGGCCCACTGATCGAGGAGAAAGCACCAATGCGTATTGCCGATTGCGTCTTCCTGGTAACCGGTGCCGGCTCCGGCCTGGGCCTGGCCAGTGCCCGCGAGCTGGTCGGGCAGGGCGGCAGGGTCGTACTGCTGGATATCAATGCCGAGGCCGGCCGTGCGGCGGCCGATGCCCTGGGTGCGAACGCCCGTTTTATCCAGGCCGATATCACCCGCGAGGACGACGGCCGCGCAGCTGTGGCCATGGCCCTGGACGTCTTTGGCGGCTTGCACGGGCTGGTCAACTGCGCCGGTATCGCACCGGCCGAGAAGATCCTGGGGCGAAATGGCGTGCACGGCCTGGACAGCTTCCGCCGCACCTTCGAGGTCAACCTGATCGGCAGCTTCAACCTGCTGCGCCTGGCCGCCGAGGCCATGGCCCAGGGTGCGCCGAATGCCGAGGGTGAGCGCGGGGTGATCGTCAATACTGCCTCGGTCGCCGCTTTCGACGGGCAGATCGGTCAGGCCGCCTACGCCGCCTCCAAGGGCGGGGTGGCCGCCATGACCCTGCCGGCGGCGCGCGAACTGGCGCGCTCCGGCATCCGTGTGATGTGCATCGCCCCGGGCATCTTCGAGACCCCGATGATGGCCGGTATGCCGCAGGAGGTGCGCGACTCGCTGGCGGCAGGTGTGCCGTTCCCGCCGCGCCTGGGCCGCCCCGAGGAATACGCCGCGCTGGTGCGGCACATCGTCGAGAACCCGATGCTCAACGGCGAGGTGATCCGCCTGGATGGCGCGTTGCGCATGGCGGCGAAATAAAACGGTCCAATGTCTAGCCGGACCAGGTCCGGCAGACTAGGACTGCGTGTTCCCCCGGATTGCCTCCGGGCCCATGGACAGTGTTATGAGGAGTAGCGAGATGAATATGAAGTCCGATCCGGTGGTAATCGTCAGCGCCGCGCGCACGCCGATGGGCGCGTTCCTTGGTGACTTCAAGGCGCTCACGGCCGCCGAACTGGGGGCGGCGGCGATCCGTGCCACCCTCGAGCGCGCGGGCCTGGCCAGCGATGTGGTGAACGAGGTGATCATGGGTTGCGTGCTGCAAGCCGGCCAAGGCCAGGCACCGGCACGTCAGGCGGCACTTGGCGCGGGCCTGAGCCAGGGCACGGTGTGTTCGACGATCAACAAGATGTGCGGCTCGGGGATGAAGGCGGCGATGTTCGGCCATGACCTGCTGCTCGCCGGCAGCGCCGAGGTGGTGATCGCCGGCGGCATGGAAAGCATGTCCAACGCGCCCTACCTGCTGGAACGGGCGCGCAGCGGCTATCGCATGGGCCATGGCCGGGTGCTCGACCATATGTTCCTCGATGGTCTGGAGGACGCCTACGACAAGGGCCGCCTGATGGGCAGCTTCGCCGAGGAGTGCGCCCAGGCCTACGGCTTTAGCCGCGAGCAGCAGGATGCCTTCGCCATCAGCTCCCTGAACCGCGCTCAACGCGCCATGGCCGAAGGGCGCTTTGCCGCGGAAATCACCGCGGTGCAGGCCATGGTTGGCCGCGAGCTGCGCAGCATCGACAGCGACGAACAGCCGCCCAAGGCCCGTATCGAGAAGATCCCGACCCTCAAGCCGGCTTTCCGCGAGGGCGGAACGGTGACCGCGGCCAATGCCAGTTCGATCTCCGATGGCGGTGCCGCGTTGCTGCTGATGCGCTTGTCCGAGGCTGACAAACGCGGCCTGAAGCCCTTGGCGGCGATCCGCGGACACGCCACCTTCGCCCATGCGCCCAACCTGTTTGCCACCGCGCCGGGGGGTGCCCTGCAACGCCTGATGACGCGCACCGGCTGGGAAATCAGCCAGGTCGACCTGTTCGAGGTCAACGAGGCCTTCGCCGTGGTGCCGATGGCGGCCATGCGCGACCTGGATATTCCCCACGACAAGCTCAATGTGCACGGCGGTGCCTGCGCCTTGGGCCACCCCATCGGTGCGTCCGGCGCGCGAGTGCTGGTGACCCTGCTCAGCGCCCTGCAACAGTACGACCTCAAGCGCGGCGTGGCGTCCTTGTGCATTGGTGGCGGCGAGGCCACCGCCGTGGCCATCGAGCGCCTGTAACGCCGTGCAAGCCCCCATCAGATTGTTTGCGAGAGAGCGAAGATGATCCCTTCAGAGCTAGATGTGCAGATCCGCGATATGGCCCGCCAGTTCGCCCAGGAGCGGCTCAAGCCATGCGCTGCCGAGTGGGACCGTGAGCACCGTTTCCCCAGCGATGCCATCGCCGAGATGGGCGCGCTGGGCTTTATGGGCATGCTGGTGCCGGAGCAATGGGGCGGGGCGCAGACCGGTCACCTGGCCTATGCCATGGCCCTGGAGGAAATCGCCGCCGGCGACGGAGCCTGTTCGACCATCATGAGCGTGCACAACTCGGTGGGCTGCATGCCGATCCTCAAGTACGGCAGCGAGGCGCAGAAGCAGCAGTTCCTCAAACCCCTGGCCGAAGGGCGGATGCTCGGGGCCTTCGCCCTCACCGAACCGCAGGCCGGCTCCGATGCCAGCGACCTGCGCACCCGGGCCCGGCGCGACGGCGAGCACTATGTACTCAACGGCAGCAAACAGTTCATCACCTCAGCCAGTCACGCCGGCATGGTGATCGTCTTCGCCGTCACCGATCCGCAAGCCGGCAAGAAGGGCATCAGCGCCTTTATCGTGCCCACCGACACGCCCGGTTTTTCCGTGGTGCGGGTCGAGGACAAGCTTGGCCAGCACGCCTCGGACACCTGCCAGATCCAGCTCGATGAGCTGCGTATCCCGGCCAGCCTGCGTCTGGGCGAGGAGGGTGAGGGCTACCGCATCGCCCTGGGCAATCTGGAGGGCGGGCGCATCGGCATTGCCGCCCAGGCGGTGGGCATGGCCCGCGCCGCATTCGAGGCCGCGCGCGACTACGCCCACGAGCGGGTGACCTTCGGCAAGCCGATTATCGAGCACCAGGCGGTGGCCTTCCGCCTGGCCGACATGGCCACCCAGATCGCCGTGGCGCGGCAGATGGTGCATCACGCCGCCAGTCTGCGCGAGGCCGGCATGGCCTGCCTGAGCGAGGCCTCGATGGCCAAGCTGTTCGCCTCGGAGATGGCCGAGCGGGTCTGTTCGGCGGCGCTGCAGACCCTGGGCGGCTACGGCTACCTCAAGGATTTCCCCCTGGAGCGCATCTATCGCGACGTGCGCGTGTGCCAGATCTACGAGGGCACCAGCGACGTGCAGCGTATGGTGATCGCACGCAATCTTTAAGCCGTCGTAGGGGGCGCTGCGCGCACCGGGGTTTAGGTTATGACCGGTGTGCGGCTCATGAGAAGTCATGCTTGCACCGACCCGGCAAGGATTTATGGCCGCCGCGGGTCGCGGGTATGGATGGGCGTCCCTGCCTGTGATGGTCTGCGCGCGCGGCAATCCCCGCACAGTAACCCTTCGTCAGTTCTTATCTTCGGTAGAAAATTCCTGCTTGTCGGACACTTTTGTTAGCGCTACCATCCGGCAAAACAAAAACGACACCCCGCGAAGGTGTTTCGGAGATTTCATGAACACATGCCTTTCTGCCAATGGCCCTGCACCGGCTGACCGCACCCTGGTGGTGATGGGGGTCAGTGGTTCGGGCAAGAGCGATATCAGCCAGGCCATCGCCACCGAACTCGGTTGGCGGCATATCGAGGCCGATCTGTTTCACCCCCGCGAAAACGTCGAACGCATGCGCGCCGGGATTCCGCTGAGCGACGCCGACCGGGTTCACTGGCTGGATGCACTGATCGTCGAGATGCAGGCCGCCCAGGCCGCAGGGCAGGGCTTCGTGCTGGCCTGCTCGGCGCTCAAGCGCAGCTACCGCGACCAGTTGCGCCAGGCGGTGCCGGGTTTGCAGTTTGCCCATCTGGCGATCGATCACGCCACCGCCTTGCTGCGAGTGGGTGCCCGGCCGGGCCACTTTATGCCGACTTCGCTGGTCGACAGCCAGTTCGCCACCCTCGAAGACCCCCGCAATGAACCCCATGTATGCACCGTCAGCGCCGCGCAGAGCCGCGAGGCAGTGGTGGCCGAGGTTTGTGCCTGGCTGCGCCGCGATCTGTCGGGGGCGGCTATCGGCGCGCAGTCGGCGCTTTCCGTGACTGAATTTGATAGCGCTAACCATGCGCCGGAACTGAGCGGCGAGCCCATCTACGGTGGCTGGCTGGCGCGACTGTTCGACCGCCTGACCGATGGCCTGATGGCTGCGCTGATGGCCTTTATGGTCGCTGCGGTCTTCGGCAACGTGGTGCTGCGCTATGCCTTCGGCACCGGCTGGGCGGGGGCCGAGGAGCTGTCGCGCCTGGCGTTCGTCTGGCTGGTGTTCGTCGGCGTGGCCTCGAGTATGCGCCGTGGCGAGCTGATGCGCTTCAACATGATCCGCGATCGTTTCCCCCAGGCGGCCCGTCGCCTGGTCGATTCCGCCAGCTGGTTGCTGGTCGCCGGGGCCAGCGTGCTGGCGGCTCTAGGGGCCTGGCAGCAGGTGCAATATGGCTGGGGCAACCACAGCACGGTGGTCGGCTATCCCGTGGTGCTGGGCATGTTCCCGGTGCTGGCCTGCATGGCGGTTCTGGCCCTGCTGGCCTTGCTCCAGCTGGTCAACGTCTGGCGACGGCCCGAGCCGCTGCCGGTTGCCAACGCCAATATCACGGCCGACTGAGCCCTCTATTTAATAAAAATCGGGCACCGCCCACCGAGGACCCGCTGATGACCGTCGCTGTCTTCCTTGCTTCACTGCTGGGTTTCATGTCTTTCGGCATGCCCATCGCCTTCGCCCTGATTCTCACCGGCGCGGTGCTGATGTGGTACCTGGAATTCTGGGATGTGCAATTACTGGCGCAGAACCTGCTCGCCGGTGCCGACAGCTTTCCGTTGCTGGCCGTGCCGTTCTTTATCCTGGCCGGTGAGCTGATGAACGCCGGGGGGATTTCCCGGCGCATTATCGCCATGGCCCAGGCCTATTTCGGCCACCTGCGCGGCGGCCTCGGTTATGTGGCGATCGCCGCGGCGGTGCTGCTGGCCAGCATGTCCGGTTCGGCCCTGGCCGATACCGCGGCGCTGGCTACGCTGTTGCTGCCGATGATGCGCCAGCGTGGATATCCGCTGCATGCCTCGGCCGGCCTGGTGGCGGCCGGCGGCATTATCGCGCCGATCATTCCACCGTCGATGCCCTTCGTGATCTATGGCGTGGTGACCAATACCTCGATCAGCCAGCTGTTTATGGCCGGGCTGGTGCCGGGTCTGATCATGGGCGTGGGCCTGATCTTCGCCTGGACCCTGATCGCCCGGGGCTTTACCGAGCCAACGCCGCCCAAGGCGACCAAGGCCGAGCGCCGCGCTGTGCTGGTCGACGGCGTGGCCGCCCTGATGCTGCCGGTGATTATCGTCGGCGGTCTGCGCTTCGGCATCTTCACCCCGACCGAAGCGGCGGTGGTGGCGGCCGTGTATGCCCTGGCGGTCTCCACGCTGCTGTACCGCGAGCTGAGCTGGACGGCGCTGAACGAAACCCTGACCCGTGCCAGTCGCACCACCGCCTCGGTGATGTTCCTCTGCGCGGCGGCCACGGTGTCGGCCTATATGGTGACCCTGGCCCAGCTGCCCGATGAGATAGGCGTCATGCTCGGGCCGTTGCTCGATCACCCCTATCTGCTGATGGTTGCGATCATGCTGTTGATGGTCGCGGTGGGCATGGTCCTCGACCTGACCCCGACCATCCTGATTCTCGCCCCGGTACTGGCCCCCATCGCGATCAAGGCCGGCATCGACCCGGTGTATTTCGGCGTGATGTTCGTCCTGATCGGCTCCATCGGCCTGATTACCCCGCCGGTGGGCACGGTGCTCAATGTGGTCGGCGGCATCGGCCGCCTGCGCATGGAAATCCTGGTGCGCGGGGTGATGCCGTTCTTCCTGATCTACCTGGGTATCGTCGCACTGCTGATTGCCTTCCCGGCGATTATCACGGTGCCGCTGGCCTGGCTGCGCTGACCCGCGCTTTCACCGCCCGGCGCTGCGTGTCGGGCATCCTTGTCGTACTGCTGACAACAATAAAAGGTACTCACTGATGAAACGTCCACTGCTTACCCTCCTGGCTACGGCCATGCTGTTCAGCCCGCTTGCCGCGGTAACGGCCCAGGCCGACGATGTCCGCTCGCGGATGATTCGTTTCGGCTATGGCCTCAACGAAAACAGCAACCAGGGCCGCGCCGCCAAACTATTCGCCGAAGAGGTGGCCAAGGCCTCCGAGGGCAAACTGAAGATGCGCACCTTCGCCGCCGCCAGCCTGGGTTCGGATGACCAGATGCAGAGCGCACTGATGGGCGGTGCCCAGGAAATGATGGTCGGCTCCACCGCCACCCTGGTCGGCATTACCAAGGAGATGGCGGTGTGGGACACGCCGTTTCTGTTCAGCAACGAGCAGCAGGCCGACGCCGTGCTGGACGGCCCGGTCGGCCGTCAGGTGATGGACAAGCTGGAAGAGAAGGGCCTGGTCGGCCTGGTCTACTGGGAAAACGGCTTTCGCAACATGACCAACAATGCCCGGCCGATCAGCAAACTGGAGGATTTCTCCGGGATCAAGATGCGGGTGATGCCCAACCCGGTGTTCCTCGAGACCTTCAAGCTGATGGGGGCCAACGCCGTGCCGCTGCCGTTCTCCGAGCTGTTTACCGCGCTGGAAACCAAGGCGGTGGATGGCCAGGAAAACCCCTTCAACACCATCCTCTCCTCGAAATTCTACGAGGTGCAGAAGTACCTGACCGTGACCAATCACGTCTACAGCCCGTGGATCGTCACCGCCTCCAAGCGCTGGTGGGATGGGCTGTCGGCGACCGAGCAGGGCATCATCATGGACGCGGCGAAGACGGCCCGGGACTTCGAGCGTCAGGACACCCGCGCCGAGGCGGCCAAGGCCCTGGCCCAGCTCGAGGAGAACGGCATGCAGGTCAATCAGATCAGCGCCGAGGAAATGCAGCGCATGCGCGAGCGGGCCCAGCCGGCGATCCAGCAGGTGATCGATACCGTCGGCCAGCCGCTGTTCGATCAGGTGCAGGCCGAGCTGGCCAAGGTCGCGAACTGATCGACGCTCCGCAGGGCTGCGCGTGCCGGGCATTCTGCCTGGTGCGCGCGGCGCACCCTACAACAGCCGGCCGCTGCTAGAATCGCCTGCCTTTTCCAGGGAACTGCCCATGACCCAACGTCGTCGTCGCTCCGCCGAACGCGTCACCCTGTCCGATGTGGCCAAGGCTGCCGGCTGTTCGCTGATGTCCGCCTCGCGCGCCCTGTCGCAGCCGGAGCGGGTTTCCGATGCCCTGCGCGCCCAGGTCATGCAGGCGGCCAAGGCCCTGGGCTATGTGGCAAACCCGGCGGCGCGGGCCCTGGCCAGTTCCAAGTCGAACCTAGTGGCGGTACTGATTCCGTCGCTGTCCAACTCGGTGTTCGTCGACACCGTCGAGGCGATCCAGCGGGTGCTGATGCCCGCCGGGTTCGAGATGATGATCGGGGTCAGCCACTACCGCCCCGAGGAAGACGAACGCCTGCTGCGCTCCTACCTGGCGCACCAGCCCGCCGGCCTGTTGCTCACCGGTTTCGAGCGCAGCGACACGGCGCGGGAAATCCTCGGCGGTTGCCGCGGCCCCATCGTCACCATGATGGAGCTGAGCGATGCCGCGGACGAGTACTGCGTCGGCTTCTCGCAACTGGAGGCCGGCGCGGCTATGGCCGAGGCGTTGATCGCCCGCGGCTACCGGCATATCGCCTTCGCCGCCGCGCAACTCGACCCGCGCACCCTGCAGCGCGCCGAGGGCTATCGGCAATGCATGCGGGCCCATGGCCGCTACGACCCGAACCTGGAACTGCTGACCCCGGAACTGTCCTCCATCGGCCTGGGCGCGAGCCTGCTGGACCGGCTGCTGGCCCAGCAGCCGCAGATCGATGCGGTGTTCTTCAACAACGACGACCTGGCTCTGGGGGCGCTGTTTCGTGCCCGTCAGCTCGACCTGGCGGTGCCGCAACGCTTGGCCATCGCCGGTTTCAACGACCTGCCGGCCGCCGCCTGGGTGCATCCGGCACTGACCACGGTACGCACCACCCGCGGGCGCATCGGTCAGTTGGCGGGCGAGATGCTGTTGACCCTGATGCGTGGCGAGCAGCCGGCCCAGCACTGCATCGATGTGGGCTTCGAACTGGTGCTGCGCGACAGCGCCTAAGCAGCTTATTCCGGGCTGGAGCCTTAGGGCCGCTGGTAGGCGGCCAGCAGGCGCGGGATATCGCCATTGGCGTAACCGCGGCGGATGTGCTGGTTGAACTCGGCGAGAAAGCCGTCCATCTTCAGTCGCTTGTGAAAGCCCAGGTAGTTGGCGTCGCGCTTGAGCGGCTGCGCCAATACCTGGAATTCCGCGGCGCGCCGCGACAGTTCCGGGTCCAGGGCAATGGCCCGCTGTAACCCGGCGGTGCCGGGATTGATCAGGGCCACGTCGATGCGGTTGGCCAGGAGTTTCTTCAGCCGTGAGACCGGGCCATTGTCCTCATCGACCTGAAACACCCCTTGCCTGCGCGCCTGCTCGAACTCATCGCCGAAGCTACCGCCGACACCCAGGCCGATGCGCCGGCCCTTGAGATCTTCGATGCGATTGAAGACCAGGCTGTCGCCATGGCGCACCACGACCACCACCTCGTCGTAGAACAGCGGCTCGGAGTAATCGAAGACATGCTGGCGCTCCGTGGCCCAGCTCAGGCCGATGATGCCGGCCCGGCCGCGCTCGGCCATCCTGTAGGCGCGCGCCCAGGGGTAGAGGTGCAGGGTGAGCCGGTGCCCGGGCATGACCGCATCGACGTAGCGCAGAATATCCACCAGCATGCCCCGGGGTTGATCGCCTTCGGCGTAGATCTTGGGGATCGAGTAATTGTTGCCGACAATCAGAATCTCGTCGGCCAAGGCAAGGTTGCACAACAGCACACAAGCCAGGAGCAGACAGCGCATGCAGCATTCCTTACACCGGGATGGCTTTTTATGGCCGCACCATAAGCCAGGCCGAAGCACTTGCCCAGCCGGTGGAGTGGGGCCCCTCGCGGAAATGACGAATAAAGCGCGAAATCTGCTGATTCCGTGACCATCCGCCGGGGGCCTGCCCGGCTCCTAGGGCGCGGGTTTGTCGAGCTTCTTTTCCTGTGCCGTCACATGCTGGCAGATTTCGATGATCTGCTCGCGCATCCAGCGGTTGGCGGGGTCCTGGTCGGTGCTTTCGTGCCAATACAGGTGGGTTTCCAGCGGGGCCATATCCTTGAGCGGCAGCTCCACATGGTGCAGGTCGTTGCGCCGGGCGAAGCGCTCGGGCACGGTCATGACCATATCGGTGTTCTGCAACACCGTGGTGGCCATCAGGTAATGCTGCGAGCGCAGGGCGATCTTACGCTGGATGCCCATGCGGCCCAGAGCCAGGTCGACATGGCCCAGGCCACTGCGACGGCTGGAGATATGGATATGGGTCATGCCCATGTACTCGTCCAGGCTGATCTTGTCCTTGGCCAGCGGGTGGCCCTTGCGCATGGCGCAGACGTAGCGGTCTTCCATCAGCTTGACGTGGCGCACCTGGGGGTCGGTGTTGAGCGGCGCGTCCACGGCAAAGTCCAGGCGTCCGGCGGCCAGTTCCTTGGTGGTTTCGCGCCGGCGCGCCAGCATGCTCTCGATACTGACGTTGGGGGCCATGCGCCGCAGGCGCTGGAACAGCGAAGGCAGCACCACCGCCTCGGTGAGGTCGGTCATGCTGATGCGGTAGGTCTTGTTGGCCTGGGCCGGGTTGAAGATGCGGCTTTCCTGCACCGAAATGCGCAGCTGCTGCAGGGCGCTGCGCACCGGGCCGATGATGTTCTGCGCCATGGGCGTTGGCACCATGCCCTGGGCGGTGCGCACGAACAGCGGGTCGTTGAAGGTCTCGCGCAGCCGCGCCAGGGCGTTGGACACCGCCGGCTGGGTAATGCCGACGATCTGCCCGGCGCGGGTCAGATTGGCCTCGGTGTAGATGGCATCGAAGACCACGAAGAGGTTCAGGTCGACCTTGTTCAGATTCATTACGCGCTCACTCCGAGGGTTGTCGGTATTAGACGCTGTTGCCATTTCGTTCGCTCGCGACAAAACGGCAACAGACCTTCATGGATCATATATCGGTGATGAATGTTTATACACGGTGAGAATAGGTTAGATAAATCCTGTGCCCTGATCTAGCATCATTTTCACCTCACCGAATCAGTCATTCACACTCAGCGTCAGAAGGTAGCCGCCCATGGATTTCGCCTACTCCCCCAAGGTTCAGCAACTGCGTGAACGCGTCACCGCGTTTATGGAGACCCATGTCTATCCGGCCGAAGCCGTGTTCGAACAACAGGTCAATCAAGGCGACCGCTGGCAGCCCACCGCGATCATGGAAGAGCTGAAGGCCAAGGCCAAGGCCGAAGGCCTGTGGAACCTGTTTCTGCCGGAATCCGAGCTGGGTGCCGGCCTGACCAACACCGAATATGCGCCGCTGGCCGAGATCATGGGCAGCTCCCTGATCGGTGCCGAGCCGTTCAACTGCGCCGCGCCGGACACCGGCAATATGGAAGTGCTGGTGCGCTACGCCAACGATGCGCAGAAGGAACAGTGGCTCAAGCCGCTGCTGGACGGCACCATCCGTTCCGCCTTCGCCATGACCGAGCCGGGCGTGGCCTCATCCGATGCCACCAATATGCAGGCCAGCGCCGTACGCCAGGGCGATGAGTGGGTGATCAACGGGCGCAAGTGGTGGACCTCTGGTGCCTGCGACCCGCGCTGCAAGATCATGATCTTTATGGGCCTGACCAACCCGGACGGCCCGCGCCACCAGCAGCACTCGATGATCCTGGTGCCGATGGATGCCCCCGGGGTAAAAGTGCTGCGGCCGCTGCCGGTGTTCGGCTACGACGATGCGCCCCACGGTCACGCCGAAGTG
>JBFJZW010000095.1:0-14324 GCA_041621875.1 Pseudomonas sp.
CAGCGGCGAGGCGATTCGCAGCCTGAGCAGCAATATCGATGAATCCAGCGAAATGGCGCTGCAGATCGCCGCCACCAGCCAGCAGCAGATGGTCGGCATGGATCAGGTCGCCAGCGCCATGGAAAGCATCCGCCAGGCCAGCCAGGACAATGTCGGCGGTACCCGCCAGGTCGACCTGGCGGCGCGCAATCTGCATCAGCTGGGCCTGAAGCTAAAAGGCCTGGCGGGGCGCTTCAAACTGTGAGCACGCCATGAGTCTGAATCGCGAGGCCCTGCAGCAGCAACTGTTGGTCAGCTTCAAGCTGGAGGCCGACGAGCGCCTGGCGACACTCGCCGACGAACTGGCCGGCTGGTGCGAGTCTGCCGCGTCGGCCGATGCCGTGGAGTCGCTGTTTCGCGAAGTGCACAGCATCAAGGGCGCGGCCCGGGCCGTGGGCCTGACCGCCATGGAGCAGCTCTGCCATGCCTGGGAAAGCCTGCTCGCCGCGGTACGCAGCGGCGGCCTGGACCTGAGTGCCGAGCGGGTCGAGTTGTGCCGCCATGCTCTGGGCATGCTGCAACAGTTGCACGGCGGCCGTGCGGTCGATGGCGAAGAGCTGGCCGAACTGATCGAGCAGCTGGAAGCGGCTGCCAGCGGCGCACCGGTGCAATTGCCCGAGCAGCCGCGGGCTGCCGCGCTGCCACGCAACGAGCTGGGTACGGTGCGGGTCTCGACCCAGCGCCTGGACGCGCTGCTGTTTCACAGCGAAAGCCTGTTGCAGCACCGGCTTGAGGCGCAGTCGCTGAGTCGCCAGCTGGGCGAGCATGTGCTCGCCTGCACACCGCAGCAAGGCCGGCAGATCAGTGCGAGGACCCTGGAGCAATTGCGCAGCAGTCTCGCTGCGCTGCCCGCGTCGAGCCAGGGCGGACTCCGGCTGTTGTTCGACTACCTGGACTGGAGCCAGGCCCAGCTGGATCGCCTGCATTTCGCCGCAGTACAGCTGGATAAAGCCGGCAAGCACCTGGCGCAGGGCCTGACGCAACTCTCCGCGGGCCTGACCGATGAGCTGCAGAGCACGCTGCTGCTGGCTGGTAGCCACTTGATCGAAGGCCTGCCGGCGATGGTTCAGGATCTGGCCCGCCAGGCCGGCAAACGGGTCGATCTGCAGGTGCGCGGCAGCCATCTGCAGATCGACAAGCGCATCCTCGACGAACTGCGCACGCCGCTGACCCATCTGCTGCGCAATGCCCTGGATCATGGTCTGGAAACCCCGCAGCAGCGCATCGCCTGTGGCAAGCCGGAGCTCGGCCGGGTGCAACTGGAACTGCTCCAGGAATCGGCGGACCGCTTCGAACTGCGGGTCCGCGACGATGGCCGCGGCCTGGACCTCGCACAACTCAAGGCCAGGGCGGTCAGCGCCGGCCTGCTTGACCAGGCGCAGGCCGAGGCGCTCGGCGCTGCGGAGGCCGCCAAGCTGGTGTTTAGTTCCGGCCTCAGTACCAGCGCGATGATCACCGACCTGTCCGGCCGCGGCCTGGGCATGGCCATCGTGCAGGAGGTGGTCGAGCGCCTGGGTGGACGCATCGAGCTGGAGTCTAGCCCGGGGCAGGGCTGTTGTTTCCACCTGCATCTGCCCCTCAGTCTGTCGACCTTTCGCGCGGTGATCGTGCGCATCGCCGAGCGCACCTTTGCCGTCCCGGCCCTGGCGGTGGAACGTTGCCTGCGCTTGCCGGCCTCGGCGTTGAAGAACCTGGAGAACCGCCCCTCTGTGGTGTTCCAGCAGCAGGTGCTGGCGGTCTGGTCCCTGGCCGAGGTGCTCGGCCTCGCTACCCAGGCCCGCGACGCCGGCAAGCTGACCCTGCTGCTGCTCAAGGTGCGCGGCGAGCGCTTTGCCCTGTTGGTGGACGAACTCCTGGGCGATCAGGAAATCACCGTGAAGAACCTCGGCAAGCAACTGCTGCGGGTGCGCAATCTGCTGGGGGCAACCCTGCTCGGCGATGGCCAACTGGTACCCATCCTGCACCCCGGGGATCTCTATCGCAGTGCCCAGGAGACCCGCGTCAGTGCCCTTGCCCAGAGCACCGAGGCAAGTTCCGGCACGCCGCTGCAACGCGTACTGATCGCCGAGGACTCTTTCACCTCGCGCGGTCTGCTCAAGGCCATACTCGAAGCCGCAGGCTATCAGGTGGCCACCGCCAACGATGGCCTGGAGGCCTGGAATAGCCTGAAACAGGCGCAGTTCGACCTGCTGGTGTCCGATGTGGAGATGCCGCGCATGGACGGTTTCACCCTGACCAGCCGGATTCGCGCCGACCGCGAGCTGGACAGTTTGCCGGTGGTGCTGGTGACGACTCTGGGAACCGCGGAAGACCGGGCCAGGGGGCTGGAGGCGGGGGCCAATGCCTATCTGGTGAAAAGCGGCTTCGAGCAGGACAGCCTGCTCGATGCCATTCGACGCTTGATCTGAGAGGGGGCACAACCATGCGAGTACTGATAGTCGATGATTCGCCGGTCCTGCGCTTGCTGCTGCGCGCGGTCTGCGAAGAAGCCGGCTTCGAGGTGTGCACGGCCGACAGCGGTGAACAGGCGCTGACGCTGCTGGAGCGCTACACCCCGGATATCGTGACCATGGACGTGCATATGCCCGGCATCGACGGTTACGAAACCACGGCACGGATTCTCGAACGCTATGCCTTGCCGGTGGTGGTCCTGACCGCCAGCGCCAATGTGCATGACGCGGCCACGGCCATGCGCGCACTGGCCGTGGGCGCGCTGGCCGTGGTGGAGAAGCCCCGCGGGCTGGATGCGCCGGATTTCCAACAGCGCATCGAGGAACTGTTGCGCACGCTGCGCAGTCTGGCCCAGGTCAAGGTGGTGCGCCGGCACCGCCCGGCGCAGCCGCCCCAGAAGACTTCGCCAGCAACCAAGCCACCACTCCAGGTCGCCCCGCGGCTGGTCGCCATCGGAGCCTCGGCGGGTGGGCCGGTGGCCCTGAAAAGCCTGTTGCAGGGCCTGCAGCAGGCACCTCCCTGGCCCATGGTATTGGTGCAGCACATCAGCACGGGCTTTCTGCCCAGTTTCTCCCAGTGGCTGGCCAGCCTGGCGGCGCTTTCGGTGCAGATTGCCGAGGATGGCCAGCAGTTGCAGCCCGGGACGCTCTATCTGGCACCCGATGGCATGCAACTGGGGGTGAGTGCAGAGCTGCGCGTGCTGCTGCAGGCGGGCACCGCCCAGCAGCAGTTCTGTCCCTCGATCGACTATCTGTTCAGTTGCGTGGCCCGTCGGCTGGGCAACCGCGCCATTGGCATCCAGCTGTCCGGCATGGGCCGCGACGGCGCTGCGGGCCTGGCCGAACTGCGCCGGCAGGGCGGCCTGACCCTGGTGCAGGAGCCCGCCAGCGCGGTCATCGACGCGATGCCGCGAGCCGCCATCGATATGCAGGCCGCCTGCCAGATTCTCGCTCCGGAACAGATTGCCGCCACGCTCAATACGCTAGCCCGGCAAGTGGCCGACGGCGATGGAGGAGGTGCGTCATGTACGACCACGCTGAAATCCTGATAGTCGAGGACAGCCCGACCCAGGCGACCGAGCTGCAGTACCTGCTGGAAGCCTCGGGTTGCCAGGTACGTATCGCCCGCAATGGCGTCGAAGCCCTGGCCATGATCGGCGAGCACCTACCGACCATCGTTATCAGCGATATCGTCATGCCCGAAATGGACGGTTATGAACTCTGCCGCCAGTTGAAAAGTGACGCCCTTACGGCGAGCATCCCGGTGATCCTGGTAACCCACCTGGCCGACGCCCGCGATGTGGTACATGGCCTGGCCTCCGGGGCGGACAACTTTATCGTCAAGCCGTACGACGAGAAGTACCTGATGTCGCGTATCCGCTACTTCCTGGTCAACCTCGAACTGCGCAGCCATGAGCGGGTGCAGATGGGCGTGGAGGTGGTGCTGGAGGGCGAGCGGCACTTTATTACCGCCGGCCGCCAGCAAATCCTCGACCTGCTGATCTCCACCTACGAGCAGGGCGTGCGCCTGAACCACGAACTGCAGTCCAAGCACGACGAGCTGGCCCGTAACAACTCGCTGCTCAACTGCCTGTTCCACTTCACCAGCGGCCTGACCGATGCCAAGACCGAACAGCATGTCATAGACGCGGCGCTCAAGCGCATCCTGGAGTTCCCCGAGGCCGTGGGGGCCTGGCTGTTGATGACCGACACCGGCCAGGCCGAGGAATCGGCACGCCTGGCCGGAGCCCGCGGCCGGGGCGTGGACTATAACCTCGAACGGCTGAGTGCTTGTGTCGACGACTGCCCGTGCCGACATGCCTGGCTCAGCGACCACCTGACGACCCCGAGCAATATCAACGCCTGCCCGGCGCTGGCGCGGCAGGCGGGCGAGGGCTGTCATGCCTGCATCCCGCTGCTGCTGGGGCGCGAGATTATCGGCATGCTCAATGTGGTCAGACGCAACACCCAACCCTGGGCCGAGGAGTCGCTCGATGCCCTGGCTTCCATCGGCCGCCAGCTGGCCATGGCCCTGGGACGGGCGCGTCTGTTCGAAAGCATGGAAGAGCTGGTGGAGCAGCGCACCCGGGCACTGGCCCAGAGCGAGGCGTTGCTGCGCAAGATTCTCGACAGCCTGCCGGTCGGCGTGCTGGTGGCCGATCGCAACGGCCGACTGATCATGAGCAACCCCGAAAGCAGCCTGATCTGGGCCGGCAAGCATCCCGCCGAACTGGCCGACTACCCGCAGTACCATGGCTTCTGGGCCGACAACGGCCAGGCCCTGGCCACCCGGGACTGGCCGCTGGTACGGGCGGTTCAGCAAGGCAAGGCGACGCGCAACAAGGTCATCGACATCGAAGCCTTCGACGGTACGGGCAAGACCATCCTCAATTCGGCCGTGCCCTTTGTCGACGAGTCGGGGGTGCTGCAGGGGGCCATCGCGGTGCTCCAGGACGTCAGCGAACAGCGCCGCCGCGACCTGGACATCCGCATTCGCACCCGCGCCGTGGAGGCCAGCGTCAACGCCATCGTCATCACCGACAACGAACAACCGGACCAGCCGATCATCTACGTCAATCCGGCCTTCGAGCGCATCACCGGCTATCGCCGCGAGGAAGTCGAAGGGCGCAACTGCCGTTTCCTGCAAGGGGCCGAGACGGATCAACCGGCCCTGGAAAACATCCGCCGGGCGCTGCGGGCCCAGGAGGAGGGCGGGGCACTGCTGTGCAACTACCGCAAGGACGGTTCGGCGTTCTGGAATGACCTGAAAGTCGCACCGGTGATCAACGATCGCGGCAAGGTCAGTCACTTCGTCGGCATTCTTCACGACATTACCGAGGGCAAGCGCTATCAGGAAGAACTGGAGCACCAGGCCAACCACGACGGCTTGACCGGTTTGCCGAACCGCAACCTGCTCAACGACCGTATCCGTCAGGCGATTGCCTTTGCCAGCCGCAACGACAGCCAGTTCACTCTGGCCTTTATGGATCTGGATCATTTCAAGGTGGTCAATGACAGCCTCGGCCACAATGCCGGCGACCAACTGCTGGTCCAGGTGGCCGAACGCCTGCAGCGCAGCAGTCGGGAAATCGACACCGTGGCACGCCTGGGGGGCGATGAGTTCGTCATCCTGATGGTCGACCGCGACCAGCGCATCGGCTGGCTGGAACAGCTGCAACAGCTGATCGCCGAGCCGCTGCTGCTCGACGATCAGGAGCTGGTGGTGAGCTGCAGCATCGGTTTCTGCTGTTTCCCCGATGACGGTACCGATGTCGTCACCCTGCTGCGCAATGCCGATACCGCCATGTATCAGGCCAAGCACCAGGGGCGTAATCGCATCTGTGCCTTTACCCCGCAGATGAATGACAAGATGCAGCGACGCCTGCAACTGGAACGGGAAATTCGCCAGGCCCTGCAGAACAACGAGTATTGCCTGGTGTACCAACCCCAGCTGGACCTATACAGCGGCCGCCTGTGCGGTTTCGAGGCGCTGGTGCGCTGGCAGCACAAGGGCAAGCTGGTTCCGCCCGATGAGTTTATTCCGCTGGCGGAGGAGACCGGCCAGATCGTCGCCATCGACAGCTATGTGTTCGACGCCGTGTGCCGCCAGCTGCAGGGCTGGGAAGACCTGATGAAGGGCCTGAGCATCGCGGTTAACTTCTCGGCGATCAGCTTTATGGAGGCCGACTTTATCGAACGGGTGCAGCAGACCATGGCGCGCTACGGGGTGGCACCGGCCAGGCTCAAGCTGGAAGTGACCGAGACCATGCTGATGACCAACACCGATGAGGTGCTGTCGAAGATGCAGGCACTCAGTGCCACGGGTATTCGTTTCTCCATCGACGATTTCGGTACCGGCTATTCGTCCCTGGGCTACCTGAAGCGCTTCCCCTTCAGCGAATTGAAGATCGACCGCAGCTTCGTCACCGATATGCACCTGGAGCCCGACAGCGCCTCCCTGGTACGTTCGATGATTTCCATCGGCCATAACCTGGGTATCAAGGTGATCGCCGAAGGGGTGGAAACCGCCGAGCAACTGGGTTTTCTGCGCCGTACCGGCTGTGACGAGCTGCAGGGTTACTACTATTCGCCGCCGTTGCCGCCCCTGGCCTGCCAGGAATTGCTCCAGGGCGGGACAGAACTGCATCTGCCGGACAACATCATCGATAGCCAGGAACGCTACCTGCTGCTGGTCGACGATGAGCCGAGCATCCTCGCGGCCCTGAGGCGTGAACTGCGCTTGGAAAACTACCGCATCCTCACCGCCGCAAGTGGTGCCGAGGCACTGCCGTTGCTGGCGACCTATCCGGTGGACGTGGTGCTGACCGATATACGTCTGGCCAAGATGAGCGGGGTGGACTTTCTGCGCCGCCTCAAGACTCTTCATCCTGAAATCATTCGCATGGTGCTGAGCGGCTCCAGCGAGGTGGGCACCATTCTCAAGGCCGTCAACGAAGGGGTGATCTACCGTTTTATCACCAAGCCCTGGGCTGTCGACGATCTGCGCGGACAGGTACGCGAGGCCTTCAAGCAGCGCGAACTTCAACAGGATAACCAACGCATGCGCGAACAACTGCTGAGCCTGCAGCACAGCCAGCCAGAGCCGCGCGGCGAAAGGCGCTAGCAGCGCTGTACGCTGGTGTGTTCGGCGGCTGCCATCGCCATGCATGGATTCTTGCGATCCAGGCTCGGCCTTGTTAATTTAACATAATATACATTATGCGAAGCCTCTAGTCAGGAAGGCATCAGAGCTGCGCTGCGCTTTACATGCTGCTCAATCTGGTATCACTCAGTGGCTTTTGATCAAAGCCGTTCAAACGCAAACTCAAGCATCTCCAATACAGTCAGCTTGGAGATATTCACCTAATCTGGGCCGGATTCATCTTTCTTAAGCGGCAGGCTCGTTTCGATACCGTCTTCAGTAAACCCGACATACTCGGAAAACACTTTGGCCTTTGTAGACGCAAGTCAACGCAGCGCCATCATCGCCAGCACAGGTAAGCGCTTCGCTTACTCGAACTGATTGCCCGAAAAATCGAAGGCGTCAAACTGCAAAAAAGAGCCATGTTCTATCCTTCATAGAATCCCGCATCCCGCATATAGGGAGATAACAGTAATCGTCAATATGACGAACAACCGCAGGTGAAACTATGGCAACCTATCCGCGCGCGCCATAAGGCAAGATGGAAACTATTTAAAAAACGCCGCATACGCCTCAGCCCAGATAGATACAGGGACGACTCATGCTTTTACCGCAGCAGCCTAGAAGCGCTGATGGTTCCACTTTAAATCAGACATTTGCACACAATTCGACCGTGCCAAATCAAACACTGCCGAACGTTGCAGGTGCAGTCATGATAGATGTCCTTTCCTCGCAGCAAGGACGGTCGTGCCCTGAACAGCTTGTAAGTGCTGACGAGTGAGAACCATGTCGAATTACGACAAGTTGATCATCTGTGAGCACTGCGACTGCGTATTTGAAAAGCTCACCCTCGCCAAGCACCAAACCTCGCTTTGTTCACGTTGCGGCGGAGTGCTCCAACGGTTTAACGGCCTATCGGTTGAGCAGCGCCTCGCGCTCACGATCACGGCGGCGGTGCTATGGGGGTTCGCCAACTTCTACCCGGTCATGAGCATTAGTCTGCAAGGCTTGAAGAGCAGCGCCACCTTATGGGATGCGGTGCTGGCGTTAGGCCTCGGGCCGATCACCTTTATCGCGCTGGTGGCAGCAATCGCCATCATTATCGCGCCGGTTTTCCAGTTGCTGCTGCTCGCCTGGGTGCTCTGCTTCGCCCTTCTCCACCAACGCGCCCCTGGATTCAGGCTATGCATGCGCTGGCTGGAGTCGCTCAGACCCTGGAGCATGCTCGAGGTGTGCCTACTCGGGGCGTTGGTAGCGGTATTCAAACTTGCCGGCATGCTGGATGTACTACCGGGCATCGGGCTGTTTGCTTTGGCCGTGCTCAGCTTGTTGTTGATACGCATCGCCGGACGCGATGTGCGCGAGCTCTGGGAGATCCTATGAATACGCCGCCGGCTGCCCGCGACCTCAATCTTTGCCTCTGCCATAGCTGTGGCAAGACCTGCGACATGGCCAGCCAGCCATCCGTATGCGAGCGTTGCGGTGCCCCCCTGCACGCCCGAAAGATCAACTCATTGAGCCGCACCTGGGCGTTCCTACTCGCTGCCCTGGTATTCTACGTCCCGGCCAATCTGCTGCCGGTCATGAATACCAGCATGTTTGGCAGCGGTGCGGACAGCACCATCATGAGCGGCGTTCTTGAGTTCTGGCAGCATGGTGCATGGGACATCGCGCTGATCATCTTTATCGCCAGTATTGCCGTACCGGGAATCAAATTCGGAGCCCTGACCCTGCTGCTGGTCACTGTTCAGCGCGGTAGCCTCTGGGCCCGTAAGGAGCGCTCCAGGCTGTACCGTTTCGTTGAGCTTATCGGCTACTGGTCGATGCTCGACGTGATTGTCGTCGCGCTAGTCGCCGCGCTGGTGAAGTTTCACGCCCTGGCCGATATCGAACCACGCCCAGGGATTTTGTTCTTTGGCTTGGTAGTCGTGTTTACGATGCTGGCGGCGATGAGTTTCGATCCTCGCCTGATCTGGGATGAAGCAAACAACGAGGAAGGCATGGATGAAGTCGCACACCACTGAAAGAGCGCCAGCTCCCGGTCAGGCCGTTATCAAGACCCGCCGCCTCAGCGTTTCGCTGGTGTGGATTGTCCCCATCGTGGCGGTATTAGTGGGTATTTCGCTGGTGGTTAACAGTGTGATGCAGGAGGGGCCGACCATCACCGTGACCTTCGACACCGGCAGCGGCCTGACCGCTAACAAGACCGACGTTAAATACCGCAACGTGGTGATCGGACATGTCACCGAGGTGGCGCTGAGCAAGGATCAGAAGAGCGTCGATGCCACCATAAAACTGGCCAAAGAGGCAGAGAGCTTTACCCGCGAAGACTCGCAGTTCTGGGTCGTACGGCCACGAATCGGTGCTGGCGGGGTGTCAGGTATCGATACCCTGCTCTCCGGCGACTATATCGGTGCCGATATCGGTCAGGCCAACACGCGCGTCAAACGTTTCAAGGGGTTGGAAAACCCACCGCCCATTACCTACGGTGAACCTGGTAAGCGCTTTACGCTACACAGTCGGGATCTGGGCTCGCTGGACATAGGCTCGCCCATTTACTTCCGCAGAATCCCGGTCGGCCAGGTTGTGGCCTACGCGCTGGACGCTGACGGCAGAGGCGTCAACATCGAAGTATTTGTGCACGCGCCCAATGATGCCTATGTCACCGAAAACACTCGATTCTGGAATGCAAGCGGCATCGATATCGATGTAGGAGCCAATGGGTTTGCGGTTAAAACCGAGTCCTTATCCTCCATTCTGGTGGGGGGTATCGCCTTCCGCGCGCCCGACTACAGCCCCAACGATCAGCCGGCTGCAGAGAAAAAGTCCTTTGAGCTATTCGATGATCAGCAGACTGCCCTCGCCCCACCCAACGGCAAAGCACAGTTTTTGAGCCTGCGTTTCGACCAGGCACTGCGAGGACTAAGGGTCGATGCGCCGGTGGAGTTCCAGGGGGTTGAAATCGGCAAGGTGGTGGCAATCAATCTGGATTTCGACCCGGAAAAACGCAGCTTTCCCGTGGACGTCGGCATCTTGATTTATCCGCAACGTCTCGGTCTGGCCCACACAAAAATGCTCAAGGCCCTACATCATGATCCAAACGATGAAGCCGCGGGCATTCGGCTCATGGGTAGCTTTATTGAACACGGCCTACGCGCCCAGGCGCGTACTGGCAACCTGTTAACTGGGCAGCTGTACATCTCGCTCGATTTCTACCCAAAAGCGCAAAAGGTCGCGTTTGACCCCACTGCCCGTCCAGTGAGTATCCCCACCATCCCCGGCAGCTTTGAGCAGTTGCAGGAGCAACTGCAGGCCATGGTCGACAAGATCAGCAAACTGCCCGTGGAACGCATTGCCGGGAACCTGGACAGCAACCTGGTCGAACTGCGCAAAGTGCTGGCGCAATTCAATACCAAGACCCTTCCTGGCGTTGAAACCACTCTGACCGATGTGAGCAAAACCCTGCAATCGGCCAGTTCGACCCTCGCCGAGGACTCACCGCAACGGGAACAGTTGACGCAGACCCTGGAAGAACTCGGGCGCATGTCGCGTTCCCTTCGTGAGCTGTCGGACTATCTAGGGCGGCATCCGGAGTCGCTGATTCGCGGCCGGCCAGACAATGCCGCACCGCTGAAGGCGCAGGGCAAATGAATAGAGGAGCGACACACATGGTCATGGCGCACAAATTTATCCTAGCCACCGCGTTACTGCTTCTCGCCGCATGCCGCAGTGACCCGGTGCAGTTCCATACCCTGACTCCGGCCGAGACCGGCGACTTTTCACAGCCTGGCGGTGCCGAGATTCAGATCGAGATCATCAACGTACCGCCCCAGGTTGACCGGCAACAGATCGTCATTCGCCAAAGCAACAGCAGCCTGGCCATTCTGGAAACCCAGTGGTGGAGTGCAAGCCTGGTAGATGAAATGCGCAGCGCCCTGGCGGATCGGCTGTTTAATAGCAGCACCGGGCGCAAAGTGTCGGTACGACTGGATGTACAGCGCTTTGATTCGCTTCCAGGCCAGTACGCATTAATCGACGTCAAATGGCGCCTGCGCAACTTGGGCAGCGACGATGACACGCTGATCACTTGCCGAAGCATCTTGAAAACACCCGCGGGGTCAAGCATCGATGACGTCGTGATCGCCCATCAGAACAATGTGAAAAAACTGGCCGCCGCCATTACCCAGGCGGCTGATAATGGCGCTAACCAATGCCCCTCGATACGGTAAAAACGCTCAACCACAACGCGTCGGTTGTCATGATTCGCTTGCCAGCAATTGGCGCACCATGAATCCCCCTCCTCCGCGGCTTGAACTAGGGCCGCTTAGGTGGGCCCTGAGCAGCCCTCTTTAGATCGGAGCGGTCAAGACCGGCGCGCGCTACCTGCCAATGAGGTGGCTGCCCCTTAGCCACCGTTCCAGAATGGCGGATAAAGGTTATTAACCTGCAAAGAGCCGGCGCACCCGCACGGAGTCGGCGCTTGCGCCTTGTTCGAGAGGAAGGAAGTAGCGCAGCTGCCATTGCTGTGTCCTGACGGCCGCTTTGGCGATTGGTTTGACCCAAGGTGGGTAAACACGGATAGCACGCTTACCGCCTTTACCGTTAATCGCCATGATGCCTTGTCCTACCAGTATCTTCTGATCGAAAACAAACTGTCCTCGATGCGTCGCATCGCACACACTCACGACAACAAAGGCGACGCCATCGGCGATATCGAGGGGTGAAATAACTCCGCCCGAGATAGGCCGCTTCCATATCGTGACAAACTGCCCAACCTTGCTCGGCGTTGTTTTAGCCACGCGAAAGACAATCGCATGTCCGTCGAGGCCAAAGCGGGAGGCTCCATATTCGGCACTCTCAGCCTCGCGTAGCGGCGCAGCCGTCAATCGCATTCCCGCCGGCTTGTATGCATGCTCAATGGCAGTTATCAGCTCGCAGGGAAGATGGCTAAGGGAGGAACCTGCCGCGGTTGCATATTTTGTCTCTGGTGCAGTTAGATCGGACTTCAACAGCAACAACTCCTAAACCACGTCAGGCTATCCCGAACCTTTGAAGACAACTTCACTTAGGAAAGAGTAGCGAATATGCCACTCGAAAACCCCAACCCTGCGCACCATTTTCGGCACTGTCCGCCCAATATCGCGGCCCAACCTGAAGACTCATAGGTTGCTGGCCGACTTTAAAGAGTTGCGTTACGAACAGGTTGATCGGCACGCTCCACTCCTTCGCTTGCCAGTTATAAGTGGACTCTGTATTTATGCCAAAACTGGTATACGAGGCCGTGGTATACACCAGAAAGGGCTGTAGATAGGTCTGATTGATTTTCTCCTTGTCGTTGGCTGGGCTGTTGTCCAGCGACCAGATATGGTTCGCCAGAATACCTGTCGTCCAACCATTGGCCTGCTTCAACGCCACCGCCGTCGGCCCCAGCCCCCACTGTTCACTGCTCAATAGCTCATCACTGCCTGTCGGCAACAAAAACGCGGGCCCTGCCCCCCATATCCAACCGCTTTCTGTTGGTTCTTTGGGGGAGAAAAAGAAGCTCTGCGAGGTATCCCCTACTCCGCTTTTATCGGCGATCCCCCTCGGAGCGAGCCCGTGCTGATCGATGATCGGGAGGATCGTGCGGGAGATCAGATTCCAGTCTTCATTGAGCGTGAAGGGTAAAACCGGCTGGATATTGGTGACACTCTGGATTCCATCGCCAGAGGGGCCCATTTTCTGATTCCAGTTGTACTGGATGGGCAGGCTGTACAGCGCCGCAACTGGATTAAGCGCCTGTTTAGCCAGTTCCGCCTGGTTGTCGGCCTGAATGGATACGGATATACCGCATGCCAAAAATGAGAGTAAAAGCCGCTCAACGCACTTGCTCATATCGAAATACCTGGATGCGAATCGCAGCGGGCTCTTCAACTATCAAGAGGAACCCGATCACGATCGCCAAAAACCATTTTGAGCAACTCGCACTGAACGAGCCCTTATCGCTGAGTTCCATAGCGATAAAGGCTCGCCCAAGCGGCTGTTGCTATACCTTGCTTCCTACTAGGGGTTCCTTATTTCACAAGTTCAACTTCCCCAGGCCGCCAGGTCTTGTCGAACCAAGGCGCAAGGGGGCCGTAAAGGCGCAAAATTGTATACCAGCCTTTGCCTGGCACCGTTTGAATCCAGTTTTGCTCCTTACCGGCCGGTGCTGCTGGCCCGATGAAGATATCTACCGAGCCGTCCGCGTTCGGAACAAGTGCATTACGTTTACTGTTCTTGCTGGGGAGAGGTTGATCAGTTTGCAGTTCCGAGCGGGTTTGCGGGTCGTACACCACCACGGACCAGAAATCCTTGGCCGGTACATTGGCCGGGATCCGCACACGGTAGTTTTTCGCCCCATCGAAGTAGTTGCCGTCCGCGTCCTGGTTGGTATAGGCATATTGCGAGCCCACCCCTGGAATTTTCAACACCATGGCAGGAGTATTTACCGTCGCCTGATAGAAGTAGAGCGTGCGGGCATCGAGGTTGCGCCCTCCTACCCCTCCATCAATCAACCATTGGTAATCGCCACCGACAAATGCTTCTTTCCAGTAGCTCTTGTCGTAGTAATAGGCTGACGGATCACGGGTCTGGAAGACCTGTGCCCTTGCCGTCGCATTCCCCACCGCCGCAGCCTCAGTGAGAATAGTCTTCATCCGCTCGTCAGGGGCGAATGGCTTATCTTTGCGCAGTCCGATACTCGCGGCGAGTCCTCGCAACTCGGGATCGATAAAGTCGATCGGCTCTTTGGCAATGACGTGGGCCAATTCCTCATAAAACTCGAAGTCGTTGGCGTGAATCGTATTGAACGTTTTACTCGACCCGCTGATGAATTCCATCGCAGGCGGATTGCTGGCAGAGGCCAACGGATAGACCTTCAGGCTTTCCTTGAACTGCTTTGTCGCCGTATCGGGTTTTCCATCAATCAGGAAACCACGCAAAATCAGCCAGTTCACGTATGACGGCGACTCAGCGACGAAATACCCCGATGGCAGCGGCTCTTTATAGCCCGGTGGCACGATCAGGTATTTACCGCCCTTGCCCTTGTCCGGCCCCGGGAAGCCCATATCCACGACAAAACGAAAAAACGCATCATTGACGGTACCGGGCCCCATGTTTCCTGGCACTTCCACTACTGTGGGACCGTCCCGCTCTAGGTCCAGCATCACCGA
>JBFJZW010000096.1:0-13928 GCA_041621875.1 Pseudomonas sp.
AAGCTGTCTTCTTTCGACATGCAGTAAAGCCCTCGGTATCCAATGAATGGCCCGGTGCAGCTGGCGCCAGGCAAAAGCGGCGTGCATTGTGCCCGAAAATTGGGGTTTGCGCCAAGGGCTTCAGATAAGGCTGACCCAGCGTTGATTGACGAAGAGCTCAATCGGTCGGTATTGGGTCTTGTAGTTCATCTTGCGGCAGTTCTTGATCCAGTAGCCGAGGTAGACGGCGTGCAGGCCCAGGCGGGTGGTTTCGGCGATTTGCCAGAGAATGGCGAAGCGGCCCAGGCTGCGTCGCTCCTCGTTGGGGTCGTAGAAGGTGTAGACCGCGGAAAGCCCGTTGGGCAGCACGTCGGTGACCGCGATGGCGAGCAGGCGACCCTCATGGCGGAACTCGTAGAAGCGGGAAAATGCCAGGTCGCGCACGAGAAAGGTCGAGAATTGTTCACGGCTGGGCGGGTACATGTCGCCATCGGCATGGCGCTGTTCGATATAGCGGACGTAGAGGCTGTAGTACTCCTCGGTGAAGGTCGGGCGTACCGGGCGTACCTGGAGGTCCTGATTGCGCTTGAGAATGCGCCGCTGTTGCCGATTGGGACTGAATTGCGCCGCCGGGATGCGTGCCGGCATGCAGGCGGTGCAGCGCTGGCAGTGCGGGCGATAGAGGTGCTCGCCGCTACGCCGAAAGCCCATTTCCGAAAGCTCGGCGTACACCTCCGCGTCCATGGGCTGGCTGGGGTCGAGGAACAGGGTGGTGGCTTGTTCATCGGGCAGATAGCTGCATGGGTGCGGTTGAGTGGCATAAAACTTCAGGCGGGCCAGCTCGGTCATGATCGACTCTCGGGATCAGTCTTGATTCAAGTGTATGCCAGGCAGGCAAACTCGCCTAGGTAAGCCAGTCGGCTTGAGTGGCCTGATCGAGATGACGGCTCAGGTAAGCAGCGAACTGCTGGCGGGGGATGGCCCTTGCGCCGAAGTTGTGTAGGTGCCGTGTCGGCATCTGGCAGTCGATCAGTACGAAGCCCCAGGCTTTCAGGCGCTGTACCAGGGTGGCAAAGCCCACTTTGGAGGCATTGTCGGCGCGGCTGAACATCGACTCGCCGAAAAACAGCTGGCCCATGGCCAGTCCGTAGAGCCCGCCGACTAGCTCTTCGCCTTGCCAGACCTCAACCGAATGGGCGATGCCGCGCTTATGCAGCCCCAGATAGGCGGCTTGCATCGGTGTGGTGATCCAGGTGTCCGCGGCGTAACTGCGCGGTGCGGCGCAGGCCTGGATGACCTCGGCGAAGGCCTGGTCGAAGGTGACCCGGTAGCGGCCCTGGCGCAATAGCTTGGCGAGGCTGCGGGAGAGGTGCAGTTCTTCGGGAAACAGTACGGTGCGCGGGTCGGGTGACCACCAGAGGATCGGTTGGCCGTCCTGAAACCAGGGAAAGCAGCCGTGGCGGTAAGCCTGGATCAGGCGTTCGGGGCTCAGGTCGCCGCCGGCGGCGAGCAATCCGTTGGGATCGCGCAGCGCCTTGTCGAGGGGCGGAAAATCCAGTGAGTCGCGTTGTAGCCAGGTCAGCATAAGGCGCGGCCGGGGGAGGGCAGGGCGGTCGCCAGGCGGCCGCCCCTGGGCTATCAGTTGTCGTCGAGGAACTTCTCGACGTCGAGTGCCGCCATGCAGCCAGCACCGGCGGAAGTGATGGCCTGGCGATAGACGTGGTCGGCCACATCGCCGGCGGCGAAGACCCCTTCGATGCTGGTGGCGGTGGCATTGCCTTCGCTGCCGCCCTTGATCAGCAGGTAGCCGTCGCGCATTTCCAGCTGACCCTGGAACAGATCGGTATTGGGTTTGTGGCCAATGGCGATAAACACGCCGGCCAGCGGCAGATCCTTGGTCACCCCGGTCTGGGTGTCTTTCAGGCGTGCGCCGGTCACACCGCTGTTGTCGCCCAGCACTTCATCGAGCGCATGGTTCCAGTGCAGGGTGATATTGCCGTTGGCGGCCTTGTCGAACAGCTTGTCCTGGAGGATTTTCTCCGAACGCAGTTTGTCGCGACGGTGTACCAGGTGCACTTCCTTGGCGATATTGGCCAGATACAGCGCCTCTTCAACGGCGGTGTTGCCGCCGCCGATCACGGCGACCACCTGGTTACGGTAGAAGAAGCCATCGCAGGTGGCGCAGGCCGACACGCCCTTGCCGGAAAATGCCTCTTCCGATGGCAGGCCCAGGTACTGGGCGGATGCGCCGGTGGCGATAATCAGGGCGTCGCAGGTATAGGTGCCGCTGTCGCCCTTGAGGGTAAATGGGCGCGACTGCAACTCGGCGGTATGGATATGGTCGTAGATGATCTCGGTGTCAAAGCGCTCGGCGTGTTTCTGCATGCGCTCCATCAGGGCCGGACCGGTCAGGCCTTCGACGTCGCCCGGCCAGTTGTCCACTTCGGTGGTGGTGGTGAGCTGGCCGCCAGGCTGAATGCCGGTGATCACCACGGGCTTGAGATTGGCCCGGGCGGCATAGACGGCGGCGCTATAACCGGCGGGGCCAGAGCCCAGGATGATCAGGCGTGAATGCTTGACTTCGCTCATAAAAACACCTCATAAGCCTTTGTCACAAAAGAGAATGCATGCTCCAATTGAGCCGCACGGAAGATGTTGGTGGATATGCTACACCGAAGCAGGTGGCGAGCGGGAGTCGAGCGCCGTTGCCCGATGGCCGCGGGCGATTGCGTGGCACGGCGCGGCTAAACCCGTACAATCGGTGCTTGATCCGCCTTTAACCAATTATTCGGCGCCCCGGCGCAGGAACAGATGCGTTTTGAAGAACTCTAGCCCTACCGCACAAGCCCCCGTCTGGCGTCAGCAATTGCCTTACCGACTCAAGGAGGGGGCGCTGATCGGCCTGGGTGCACTCTGCCTTTACCTGTGGATGGCGCTGCTGACCTACGATGCGGCCGATCCGGGCTGGACCCATACCAGCAATGTCGAGCAGGTGCACAATGCCGCCGGGCGTGCCGGAGCCTGGTTCGCCGATATCCTGTTTATGGCCCTGGGTTACTTCGCCTACCTGTTCCCGCTGCTGTTGGGGGTCAAGACGTTGCAGGTGTTCCGCGCCCGCCATCAACCCTGGCAGTGGAGTGGCTGGCTGTTCTCCTGGCGCCTGATCGGTCTGGTGTTTCTGGTGCTTTCGGGGGCTGCGCTGGCCTATATCCATTTTCATGCCAGTGCCAGCATGCCAGCTTCCGCCGGTGGTGCCCTGGGCGAAAGCCTCGGCCAACTGGCGGTTAATGCGCTGAACGTGCAGGGCAGTACCCTGCTGTTTATCGCGATGTTTCTCTTCGGTTTGACCGTGTTTACCGACCTGTCCTGGTTCAAGGTAATGGACCTGACCGGCAAGATCACCCTGGACCTGTTCGAGCTGATTCAGGGCCTGAGCAATCGCTGGTGGAATGCCCGGGCCGAGCGCAAGCAGCTGGTTGCCCAGTTGCGCGAGGTCGACGAGCGCGTCACCGAGGTGTCCGCCCCCATCGTGCTCGATCGCCGCGAGCAGGCCAGGGTCAAGGAGCGCCTGATCGAACGCGAAGAGTCGCTGAACAAGCATATGAGCGAGCGGGTCAACCGTCCGGCTCCACAGATCACCCCGCCGGCCGCGCCCAAGGCGGCCGAGCCGAGCAAGCGGGTGCTGAAAGAGAAGCAGGTCAATCTGTTCGAAGACAGCGCCCTGGCTGGCAGTCTGCCGCCTATCTCGATTCTCGATGTGGCGGAAAAGATCCAGAAGAAGTACTCGCCCGAGTCCCTGGAGGCCATGTCGCGGCTGGTGGAGATCAAGCTCAAGGAGTTCGGTGTCGAGGTCATAGTCGAGTCCGTGCATCCGGGACCGGTGATCACCCGCTTCGAGATTCAGCCGGCCGCCGGGGTCAAGGTCAGCCGTATCTCCAACCTGGCCAAGGACCTGGCGCGCTCGCTGGCAGTGATCAGTGTGCGGGTGGTGGAAGTGATCCCGGGCAAGACCACCGTGGGTATCGAAATCCCCAACGAGGACCGCCAGATCGTGCGTTTCTCCGAGGTGCTGTCGTCGCCCGAGTACGATGATGCCAAATCGCCGGTAACTCTGGCCCTGGGCCATGATATCGGCGGCAAGCCGGTGATTACCGACCTGGCGCGCATGCCGCACCTGCTGGTGGCTGGTACCACCGGTTCCGGTAAGTCGGTGGGGGTCAACGCGATGATCCTGTCGATCCTGTTCAAATCCACGCCGGAAGAGGCGCGCTTGATCATGATCGACCCGAAGATGCTCGAACTGTCGATCTACGAAGGCATTCCGCACCTGCTGTGCCCGGTGGTGACCGACATGAAGGAGGCCGCCAACGCCCTGCGCTGGTCGGTGGCCGAGATGGAACGGCGCTACAAGCTGATGTCGAAGATGGGTGTGCGCAACCTGGCCGGCTTCAACCGCAAGGTCAAGGATGCCGAGGAAGCTGGTGAGCCGCTGTCCGACCCGCTGTACAAGCGCGAAAGCATGCACGACGAAGCGCCGCTGCTGAAAACCCTGCCGACCATAGTGGTCGTAGTCGACGAATTCGCCGACATGATGATGATCGTCGGCAAGAAGGTCGAAGAGCTGATCGCGCGTATCGCGCAGAAGGCCCGTGCGGCGGGCATCCACCTGATCCTCGCGACCCAGCGGCCGTCGGTGGATGTGATCACCGGCCTGATCAAGGCCAATATCCCGACCCGCATGGCCTTCCAGGTGTCGAGCAAGATCGACTCGCGCACCATCCTCGATCAGGGCGGTGCCGAACAGCTGCTGGGGCACGGCGACATGCTCTATATGCCGCCGGGTACCGGTTTGCCGATTCGCGTGCACGGTGCCTTCGTCTCCGACGAGGAAGTGCACCGCGTGGTCGAGGCCTGGAAACAGCGCGGCACGCCGGATTACATCGAAGATATCCTGGCCGGTGTCGAGGAAGCCGGCAGCGGCTTCGAAGGCAGCAGCGGCGAGGGTGGTGGTGAAGGCAGCGAGGCGGATCCGCTCTACGACGAGGCGGTCAATTTCGTCCTGGAAAGCCGCCGCGCCTCCATTTCCTCGGTGCAGCGCAAGCTGAAGATCGGCTACAACCGCGCCGCGCGGATGATCGAGGCCATGGAGATGGCCGGTGTGGTGACCTCGATGAACACCAATGGCTCCCGTGAGGTCATAGCACCAGGCCCCAATCGCGATTAACGCTTCAGTCCCTGTTGATAAGGAGTCCCATGCGCCTGATTCGCATGTTGTTGCTAACAGTTTTGAGTTTTTCCAGTGTGGCCGCCGTGGCCGACGATTCGCTTGCCGTGCAGCGCCTGACCGAGCTGCTCAACCAGGCCCAGACCATCAGTGCGCGCTTTTCCCAGCTGACCCTGGACGGCAGCGGCACCCAGTTGCAGGAAACCGCCGGCCAGCTGGCGCTCAAGCGCCCTGGGCTGTTCCGCTGGCACACCGATGCGCCAATGGAGCAGCTGCTGGTCTCCAATGGTGAGAAAGTCTGGCTGTATGACCCGGACCTCGAGCAGGTCACCATCCAGACCCTGGATCAGCGCCTGACCCACACTCCAGCCCTGCTGTTGTCCGGCGACGTGTCGAAGATCAGCGAGAATTTCGAGATCAGCCACAGCGAAAGCGGCAATGTGGTCGATTTCATTCTCAAGCCCAAATCCAAGGACAGCCTGTTCGACAGCCTGCGCCTGTCGTTTCGCAACAAGGTGCTCAACGATATGCAGCTGATCGACAGCATCGGTCAGCGCACCAATATCCTGTTCCTCGGGGTAAAGATGAACGAGGCGTTGGATGACGGCCTGTTCACCTTTGATATCCCCCAGGGCGCGGACGTGATTCAAGAGTAGAGCGCCCCACGGCAAGAGGCTTTAACCCCGTCATGGATCTGTTTCGCAAGGCTCCCGTTGCCCAGCCGCTGGCCGCCCGCCTGCGCGCTGCCAGCCTGGACGAGTATGTCGGTCAGGAGCACTTGCTGGCCCGCGGCAAGCCGTTGCGCGAAGCCCTGGAGCAGGGCGCGCTGCACTCGATGATCTTCTGGGGGCCGCCGGGGGTGGGCAAGACCACCCTGGCACGCTTGTTGGCGCAGGTCTCCGATGCCCACTTCGAGACCATTTCCGCGGTGCTCTCCGGGGTCAAGGAAATCCGCCAGGCGGTGGAAATCGCTCAGCAGCATGCCGCGCAGTATGGCCGCCAGACCATCCTGTTCGTCGACGAAGTGCACCGTTTCAACAAGTCGCAGCAGGATGCCTTCCTGCCTTATGTGGAAGACGGCACCCTGATCTTTATCGGGGCCACTACGGAAAACCCCTCCTTTGAGCTGAACAACGCGCTGTTGTCGCGGGCCCGGGTCTATGTGCTGAAAAGCCTGGACGAGGCCGCCTTGCGCAAGCTGGTCAAGCGCGCCCTGAGCGACCCCAAGGGCTTGGGCGAGCGCAAGCTGAGCCTGCCCGAGGAGAGTTTCAAGATCCTCCTGGGCGCGGCCGATGGCGATGGTCGACGCCTGCTCAATTTTCTCGAAAACGCTGCTGATCTGGCCGAGGATGGCGGTGCAATCAGCACCGAACTGCTGCTGGATCTGCTCGGCGACAGTCGCCGGCGCTTCGACAAGGGCGGCGAGGCCTTTTACGACCAGATTTCCGCGCTGCACAAGTCGGTGCGCGGCTCCAGCCCGAATGGTGCGCTCTACTGGTTCGCGCGCATGCTCGACGGTGGCTGCGACCCCTTGTATATCGCGCGCCGTGTGGTGCGCATGGCCAGCGAGGATATCGGCAATGCCGACCCACGGGCGCTGACCCTGTGCCTGAATGCCTGGGATGTGCAGGAGCGCCTGGGCAGCCCGGAGGGTGAGCTGGCGGTGGCGCAGGCCATCGTTTACCTGGCCTGTGCGCCCAAGAGCAATGCGGTTTATATGGCCTTCAAGGCGGCCATGCGCGACGCCGCCGAGCACGGCTCCCTGGAGGTGCCGCTGCACCTGCGCAACGCGCCGACCAAGCTTATGAAAGAGTTGGGCTACGGCGACGAATACCGTTACGCCCATGACGAGCCCGAGGCCTATGCCGCCGGCGAGGATTACTTCCCGGAGGCGTTCGATCCGCGCGAGTACTACCAGCCGGTGCCGCGTGGTCTGGAGCTGAAGATCGGCGACAAGCTGCAGCACCTGAAGAATCAGGACCGGGCCAGCCCCAGGCAGCGGAGGAAGCCATGACCCGCGTGCTTCTGGCGGTGGCTGCTGGCGGGGCTGCGGGCTGCGTATTGCGTTTTCTCGCGACCAGCTGGGTGGTGGCGAGTTGGCCACGGCACTACTACCTGGCCACCTTGACGGTGAATATGCTCGGCTGTCTGCTGATCGGCCTGTTGTCGGGGCTGTTTCTGCTGCGCAGCGACCTGCCGCTGGAGCTGCGCACCGGCCTGACGGTCGGCCTGCTCGGCGGCCTGACCACCTTTTCCTCCTTCAGCCTGGAGCTGCTCGGCCTGCTTGAAGGCGGGCGTACAGCCGAGGCCATGGGTTACCTATTGTGCAGCATGGTCGGCGGCCTGCTGGCCGCCTGGCTGGGTCTGACCCTGGCGCGGTTGTGCCAGTGAGCGCGCGTTTGTTCGGGGCCGCCGCTTGCGGATTGGCGCTGTAGCGGCCTTAAGCCTTAAACTGCGCGCCATCGCGCGACATGGCTCTGCCATGCAATCTTTTGTACCTGTATTGAGACCTGAACATGCTCGACTCCAAACTGGTTCGCAGTCAACTTCACGATGTGGCCCAGCGCCTTGCTAGCCGCGGTTTTCAGCTGGATGTAGCGCGTTTCGAGGCGCTCGAAACGCAACGCAAGGCGGTCCAGACCCGTACCGAACAACTGCAGGCCGAGCGCAACAGTCGCTCCAAGGCCATTGGCCAGGCCAAGGCGCGAGGTGAAGACATTGCGCCGCTGCTGGCCGATGTCGACCGCATGGGCAGCGAGCTGGAGGAGGGCAAGCGTGAGCTCGACAGTATTCAGAGCGAGCTCGACAATCTGCTGCTGAATATCCCCAACCTGCCGCACGAATCGGTACCGGTTGGCGAGGACGAAGAGGGCAACGTCGAGGTGTCGCGCTGGGGCACGCCGCGCAGCTTCGACTTTCCGATTCAGGATCATGTCGCCCTGGGCGAAAAATACGGTTGGCTGGATTTCGAAACCGCGGCCAAGCTGTCTGGCGCACGCTTTGCCTTGCTGCGCGGCCCCATCGCCCGCATGCACCGCGCCCTGGCGCAGTTTATGATCAACCTGCACACCAGCGAGCATGGCTACGAAGAAGCCTACACGCCGTACCTGGTGCAGGCTCCGGCGCTGCAGGGCACCGGTCAGCTGCCAAAGTTCGAGGAAGACCTGTTCAAGATCAGCCGTGAAGGCGAGGCGGACCTGTACCTGATTCCAACCGCCGAAGTGTCGCTGACCAATATCGTCGCCGGCGAAATTCTCGATGCCAAACAGCTGCCGCTGAAGCTGGTGGCCCATACTCCGTGTTTCCGCAGCGAAGCCGGCGCATCCGGCCGTGATACCCGCGGCATGATCCGTCAGCACCAGTTCGACAAGGTCGAGATGGTGCAGATCGTCGAGCCGAGCAAGTCCTTCGAAGCCCTGGAAAGCCTGACCGCCAACGCCGAGCGCGTATTGCAGCTGCTCGAACTGCCATACCGCAAACTGGCGCTGTGCACCGGCGATATGGGCTTCAGTGCAGTGAAAACCTATGATCTGGAAGTCTGGGTGCCGAGCCAGGACAAGTATCGCGAGATCTCCTCGTGCTCCAACTGCGGCGACTTCCAGGCGCGCCGTATGCAGGCGCGCTACCGTAACCCGGAAACCGGCAAGCCGGAGCTGCTGCACACCCTCAATGGCTCCGGCCTGGCGGTGGGCCGCACCCTGGTCGCGGTGCTGGAAAACTACCAGCAGGCCGATGGCAGTATCCGCGTGCCGGACGTTCTGAAACCCTATATGGGCGGCATCGAAGTAATCGGTTAACAGGCAATTCGGCTGCACAATACGGGGTGGCGGTTGCCGCCCCGTTTTTTACCTCTGGCGAGATTGATCCATGGACTTCCTTCCCCTGTTCCACAAATTGCAGGATCGCCTGGTGCTGGTGGTCGGCGGTGGCGAAGTGGCGCTGCGCAAGGCGCGTCTGCTCGCCGATGCCGGCGCGCGTCTGCGCGTGGTCGCTCCCGAGGTTCGGGCCGAGCTGCAGAACCTGGCCGGCGACGGCGGGTTCTTCCTGCGCGGTTACCAGCCGGAAGACTTGCAGGGTGTGGCGCTGATCATCGCCGCCACCGACGACGAGCCGCTGAATGCCGAGATTTCCCGCCAGGCCCAGGCCCTGGGGCTGCCGGTCAATGTGGTGGATGCGCCGAAGCTGTGCAGTGTGATCTTCCCGGCCATCGTCGACCGCTCGCCGCTGATCATCGCCGTCACCAGTGGCGGCGACGCGCCGGTACTGGCACGGTTGATCCGGGCGAAGATCGAGACCTGGATTCCCGCCACCTACGGCCAGCTGGCCGGCCTGGCCAAGCGCTTTCGCGCCCAGGTCAAAGGCTTGTTTCCCGATGTGCAGCAGCGCCGGGTGTTCTGGGAAGATGTGTTCCAGGGCCAGATCGCCGAAAGCGTGTTTGCCGGCAAGCAGCAGGAGGGCGAGCGCCTGCTCGAGGAAAAGATCGCCGGCATTGCACCGCGCGCTCTGGGGGAGGTGTATCTGGTGGGAGCCGGGCCAGGTGATCCGGATCTGCTGACTTTTCGCGCCCTGCGCCTGATGCAGCAGGCCGACGTGGTGCTCTACGATCGCCTGGTCGCACCCGCAATTATCGAGCTGTGCCGCCGCGATGCCGAGCGCATCTATGTCGGCAAGCAGCGTTCGGCGCATGCCGTGCCCCAGGAGCAGATCAATCAGCGCCTGGTCAGCCTGGCCAAGGAAGGCAAACGGGTGTTGCGTCTGAAGGGTGGTGACCCCTTTATCTTCGGCCGCGGCGGCGAGGAAATCGAAGAGCTGGCCGCCCACGGCATTCCCTTCCAGGTGGTGCCGGGCATCACCGCCGCCTCTGGCTGCGCGGCCTATGCCGGGATTCCGCTGACCCACCGCGACCATGCCCAGTCGGTGCGCTTCGTCACCGGCCACCTCAAGGACGGCAGCTGCGATTTACCCTGGGCGGAACTCAGCGCCGCCAGCCAGACCCTGGTGTTCTATATGGGCCTGGTCGGCTTGCCGATGATTTGCCAGCAGCTGATTGCCCATGGTCGCGCCGCCGAGACCCCGGCCGCGCTGATCCAGCAGGGCACCACGCAGAACCAGCGGGTGTTTACCGGCACCCTGGCGAATCTGCCGCAACTGGTGGCCGAGCACGAGGTGCATGCGCCAACCCTGGTGATAGTCGGTGAGGTGGTGCAGCTGCGGGAAAAACTGGCCTGGTTCGAAGGCGCTCAAGCCAGCGTCTGATTCTGCCTGTCGCCCGGGCGCTGTTTAGCGCCGCGCAACGCCTTTGCCCGGCAGGCGGGCGCGATCATGCGGGCGGTCAAAGTCCAGAGCCGGGCCGCTTGGCACTATGCCGCTCGGGTTGAGGTTGCGGTGGCTGCCATAGTAATGCTGCTTGATCTGTTCCAGGTTTACCGTCTGCGCCACGCCAGGCCATTGGTACAGCTCGCGTAGCCAGTTGGAGAGCTGCGGGTAATCCTCGATGCGTCGCAGGTTGCACTTGAAGTGGCCGTAATACACGGCATCGAAGCGGATCAGGCTGGTAAACAGCCGCCAGTCGGCTTCGGTCAGGTATTCGCCGGTCAGGTAGCGTCGTTCGCCGAGCCGTGCTTCCAGGGCGTCCAGTTCGGCGAACAGCTCGATAACGGCGTCCTCGTAGGCGGCCTGGGTGGTGGCGAAACCGGCGCGGTACACTCCGTTATTGATGGCGGGATAGATGCGCTGGTTGAGCGTGTCGATCTCGCCACGCAGGGCGGGCGGGTAGAAGTCCAGGCTATTGCCGGTCAGCTCGTCGAAGGCCGAGTTGAACATGCGGATGATTTCCGCGGACTCATTGCTGACGATGCGCTGCTGCTGTTTGTCCCATAGCAGGGGTACGGTTACCCGTCCGCTGTAGTGGGCGTCGTCGGCGGTGTAGCGTTGGTGCAGGTACTCGAAGCCGTCCAGAAGATCGCCGGTGGAGCCGTGGTTTGGATCGAATGTCCAACCGTGCTCACCCATCAGCCAGCTGACGACCGATACATCGATCAGCTTATCCAGGCCCTTGAGTTGGCACAGAATCAGGGTGCGGTGGGCCCAGGGGCAGGCGAGGGATACATACAGGTGGTAGCGTCCGGCCTGCGCCTTGAAGTTGCCTTCACCGCTGGGACCGGGGCTGCCATCGGCCGTGACCCAGTGACGGCGCTGGGCGTTTTCGCGCTTGAAGCGGCCGTCTGCGGCGGTGCCGTACCACTGGTCATGCCAGCGTCCTTCGATTAACAAACCCATATCTGACTCCTCTGGCGTTGTACTGAGGCAATCAGTTTAACCGGCTTGAATCGATGGAAATGCGGAAAAAATTGCCCTGGTAGATTGGCTAATTCGATATGAGGCGCGCATCCCAGTGCTGCTGCGCCTGCTGCAGAGCATCCTCGCGGGGCAGCCCCAGGGCCCGCAAGGCCAGGGCCATGGTGCTGATTACGGCCAGCTGGCCGTAATCATCGGCGACTTCGCCGCGCCAGAAGGCCGTCAGATGAGCGGGGTCCAGCGACTGCGGTTTGACGTGGCGCTGGGCCGACAGTGCCGGCCAGTCTTCATCCCAGTTCTCGCCATTGGCCGTGCCGTAGAGGTGGCTGGTGGCGTCCGGGTTGATTTCGATCTCGCCGCCTTCGCCCTTGATCACTATGGCGCTATCGCCGAGCAGCTGACTGGCCTCGCGGTGCACCGCCTGATAGCCGGGGTGGAAGATGCTCTGCAGGCCGCAGCGGGCGTTCAGCGGGTTGAGGATGCGCGTCAGCGAGTGAATCGGTGAGCGCAGGCCGAGGATATTGCGCAAATCGATCATCCGTTGCAGTTCTGGCATCCAGTCGCCCAGGGGGATAAAGGCCAGGTGTTGGGTGTTTATCGCCTGTTCCACGTCGAGCCAGTTGCGGCATAGCGGGATCTGCAGCGGCTCGAGCAGCTGTTCGCTGTACATGCGCCCGGCGGTATGGGCACCGCCGCCATGCAAGAGGATCTTGATGCCGCTATTGGCCAGGGCCTTGGCGGCGAGCAGAAACCAGGGCAGATGGCGCTTCTTGCCGGCATAGCTGGGCCAGTCCAGGTCGATCGGCAGGCGCGGCACCTGCAGGCGCTCGCGCACCGCTTCGGCAAAGCCGGCCATTTCCTCGGCACTTTCTTCCTTGTGCCGCAGCAGCATCAGAAAGGCCCCCAGCTGGGTGTCTTCGGCTTTGCCGTCGAGCAGCATGCCCATGGCTTCGCGGGCCTCCGTGCGGGTCAGGTTGCGTGCGCCGCGCTTGCCCTTGCCGAGGATGCGGACAAACTGGGCGAAGGGGTGTTCTGCAGGGGTGCTGAGGTTCATAGGCAATTGGTCGGCTTGGGCAGGCCCGCGAGCTTGGCGGCAAGTTTGGCGGGAGTGCCTTTGAATAACTGGTTGAGGTGCAGGCTGTTGCCCTTGCTCGGGCCGAGTTTGAGGGCGGCGTATTTGATCAGTGGGCGATTGGCCGGGGCCAGCTGAAACTCGTCGTAGAAGCCGCGCAGCAGGAGCAGTATTTCCCAGTGTTCGTCGCTCAGGCTGATCTGCTCCTGACGGGCCAGGGCTTCGGCCACCGCCGGCGACCAGTCGGCCAGGTCGAGCAGGTAGCCGTCCTGGTCCAGGGCGATGCGGCGGTTGTCGATCTCCAGGGTGCTCATAGCCAGCTATTGACCTTGTCGAAGCGGCAGCTGAGTTCGACCAGGCCCGGGTAATCGACGGCCTGCAGACGTTGCGGGCCGGCGATGGCGCGGGCGCTGAGGTCTTCGTCCAGGGCGAACAGGCCAATGCTCTCGGGCATCAGTTCCAGGGCCTGGCACTGGGCGCTGCCCGGCTGCAGGGCGTAGACGGCATCACCACACAGCAGCAGGCCGTCGCCGGGGCCAAGCAGGCGCAGGCAGCTGCTCAGGCGGCTGTCGCTGAATGGTGAATGGGAAAGCATATGCAGGGTCGTCATCAGAGGGTTATCACCTGATCGTAGCGGGCGACAAGCGTTGTCAGGCCGGCGTCATCCAGCAGTTCGACGGCCAGGTGCAGCTTCTGTTGCTGCAGGCCGCGTTCCTGCAGGCTGCGGGTCGAGGCGTAGAGCGCTTCCACGCCGAACATCGGCAGTGCCTGCAGATTGGCTCCGAGATCCTTCTGTTGCAGGGTCGCGGGCTGCTGGGCTGTGCTCAGTTGAAACACCCCGTCATCGAGAAACAGCATGCCGATGGGCAGGTCGAAGGCTCCGCCGGCCAGGGCGATGTCCAGGGCTTCGCGGGCACCGGGGCCGGACCAGGGCGGCTGGCGACTGATAATCAGCAGGGATTTGCTCATCTCAAGACCCTCCAAAACACACCAGGCGGTCGGCCAGTTGCGTCGCTTCATGCAGTTGGCCAAGTCCCGACAGCTCCCAGGGCGGCTGCAGGTTGGCGCTGCCAGCTGCATAGCGTTGGGCTTCCTGGGCATCGAGAACGCCGCGGCGCAGGGCGGCGGCAATGCACACCACGCCGTCGAGTCGCTGGGTGCGGACAAAGTCGCGCCATTCGCCGGTCAAATCCAGCTCATCCTGGGCGCTGACCACGTTGCTCGAGGCGCTGTGTACGCCATCCTGATAGAGGAACAGCCTGACGATCTCGTGCCCGCTCGCCAGCACCGCCTGGGCGAAGCGCAGGGCGCGGCGCGAGGCGGGGGCGTGGGGTGGGGCGAACAGGGCGATGGCAA